>CAZDTG010000182.1:0-7667 GCA_964508005.1 uncultured Steroidobacteraceae bacterium | reverse complement strand
CGACACGATATTCTTATTCGCCATGGTGTTCCCCTCGAAGACATCAGCGGCATGTGCCGAAGCATAGCCGAATCCGGCGCGCCAGCCGCAGAGGCCGGCCCGATGAGGCGTTGGTGCCCGGGCCGCCGGGCCAAGGGCGGGCGGCTCGCCGGATTGGTGCTCTGCGGGGCACTGCTCAGCGCGTGCGGGCCAGGTATGGCTGCGCACGCGCGACTTCAGTCCGTGCTGCCGCGGGAATGTCTGGCGATCGACGCGACCCACGAGATCGGACTGCACATCGTCTCGCCCGCCGCCGGGATGCTGCGCGTCGAAGTCGAAGAGCGTGGTATTTCAACCGTCAGCTTCCTGAATGGGGAAGCCGCGAGCGCGTCGGCTTCGCCGATCGACCGACTCGGAACGGTTGTACTGACCGCGAATGTCCGCCGTTCCAAGCCGACCGAAGTCGAAGTTCACGTCGAGGACTCGCGCGACATGTCAGGCGAGATCTGTGTCTCGGCGGAGCTGCTCGCGCCTTCCGATACCGAGCGCTTGCAAGCGGAGCTCGACTTCGCCGCGGCTGGACGCGCTACTCGGGCAAGTGACTGGGTTACCGCCTTTGCTCGCTACCTGAGCGCCGCTCGCCGGTTCGACTATCTCGGCTTGCGTCGCTCGGCCGCAAGGGCGCGCCACGCGATGGCGGAACTCGCCTATCTGCGGTTCGATCGGAAAAGAGACACGTACGCGCTGGCTGGAGCGGCCTTCGCAGATTACGGCGACTCGGCGGATCCTGCCCTTCTCGGCGAGCTCGCCGGGCTTGAGGGCAAAGCGCTGCTGGACATGCCTGGAGAGGATATCGCCGTGGTCGCGCCGGAGGTGCGTCGCTGGCTGGGGACGGCCCGCCGCTACGAGAGTGCGGTTCCGTACGGCGCGCGTGAGTTGCCGCGGCTCGACATTCTGACGGGCTTCCTCGAATACCTGCTGGACGCACCCGCGCGGTCGCGGCAGTTTTTCGCCGAGGCTGCCGAGAGCTGTCGCGAGCTGCGGGACTGGGACTGTTATGCGGTGGCGAGTCAGAATCTGGCGCAGCTCGCCGAGGAGGACAAAAACTACTCCTCCGCTCTTTCCACCTACGCGGATGCACTGCGGCTCCTACCCCCCGAACTCGACCCGAAGCTCACCGCCGATATCTGGAACAATCTCGGGAGAGTGCAGGGCATCATTGGCCTGTTCAGCGCCAGCGAGCACTCCCACGCAGCGGCGATGCAAGCCTATGCACGACTGGGCGACTGTCAGGGAGTCCGGCGCAGCCTGGTCCGGGCGGGCAACTTGCTGGTACACGTCGGCAATCTCGCGGACGCAGAGAGCGACCTCGCGCGCGCCGCCTCCCTCGCCTGCCCCAGCTTGCTGGCCTCAGCGTCAAGACCTATCTCCACAACCACGGATGAGGCCGTATCGGCGTGGGCAAAGGCGCGGCGCGATTCGCGCGAGGTGAGCTATGCACCGATGGAGCACCCATGCTCGCGGCCCTTGGACCCCACGGCATTGACGACGGAAAACAAGATCGTCGTGTTCAATTCCGTGCTGTCGTTGGGGAACGCCGCGATGCTGACTGGTAATCGTACGGAAGTCTGGCGTTGCCTCGATGCGGCGCAGCCCTACGCGCCGGATTCGCGCAGTCAGATCCGGCTCGCGAATGCGCGAGGCACGGCATTTCTCGAGGGCGGCGACCCCGAGGATGCGCGAGCAGCCTTTACTCGAGCATTACGCATCGCCGACGAGGCCGGCTTGCCAGCGACGTACGAGCACCGAGGCTCGGCGCAGCTTGGCTTGGTGAAATCGATGCTGCTCGCGGGTAAAGCCACCGAGAGCCTGCCGGGCGCTTATCAGGCGCTCGAATCGAGCACTGCGCGTGGCGACGTCGAGAGCGCCATCACCTCGCTTCGGCTGATTGCGGCGGGCTATCGCGGCGCCGGGGAGACAGCCGCGGCAATTCGTGTTCTGCAGGTGGCGGCCGATCTCATCGAGGCCGTACCCATCCACGAGCTCAACGGCGAGCAACGGGCCACGTTTCTTGCCAGTCAACACACCGTATTCGCCGAACTCACCGATCTGTTCGCGTCTCGAGGCGCCGACGACTCGTCGGCGTGGCTGGCATTCGAAGCGTCGGAGCGCGGCCGGGCGCGCAGTCTTCGTTATGCGCTCAACCAGGAGACGCAAGACGCCTCTTCGTCGGTCGACCCGCCGTCGTCGGCCAAATACCAGAGCCTGTTGGATGAGGTGGCGGGGATCACGGGACCGACAGAGAGCGGCCAAACGCGCCCCGCCATCATCGACGCGATAGATCGGCTCGCGCTGCGCGAAGGCAGTGGCGCGGACCCCTTCGATCGTGCGCTGCTCGAAGCCACACTGAAGCGACTCGATGCAACTCTGGTCGAGTACGCGAGCGGCCCGAGAGAAATGCTCGTCTTCGTCATCACGGGCGATCATGCTCGCGTGGTGCATCTCGGCGACAGCCGTGAGATCGCGCAGAGGACCGCCGATCTTCGTGAGCGCCTGCGCGACTCCGAAGCGCCTGCGGAGGAGGTGCGCGGCGCCGCCCAAAAGCTTGCACAGCTCATCTTGTGGCCGATCGCTCCATCCCTGCGCGGAACCCGCATAGTCTTCGTTCCGGATGACGCCTTGCATACCATTCCGCTGGCGGCCCTTCCGTGGTCGGCGGACCCCAACCAACAATTACTTCTGCAACATGCGGAAAGCGCCGTCATTCCCTCCGGTCTGTTCCTCACTCGCGTACATCGGGCGGCCTCACTTCACAGCGAGATGCCGCGCATCGCCCTGGTGGGGGATCCGGTTTTCCGGATCGCGGACTGGCGCCGCGAATGCAGCGACGTCGGGCCAGCCTCCGGCGCTCAGCGGCCCGAGCCGCTCACCCGTAGCCTGTCCGACTGGACCGAGTCCCTGCCGCGTCTGCCAGGCACACGCTCCGAGGTGACGGCCATTGCCAAGCTTGCGCGCGAATCGCGGCCCGCGAGCCGGATCGAGACCCTCGTGGGGTGCGCCGCGAGTCCGACCGCGCTGCGCAAGCTGGCTGCCGCCGACCTCGACCTGCTGCACATCGCCACTCATGCGCGGATCGATGCGCAACGGCCGCGCTTGTCCGCGTTGGCCCTCACGCCCGAATCAGCCGCCGATGTGCCGGCGTCCACGTTTGGCTTGTTGGACATTCTCGGCCTGAAGTTGAATTCGAAGCTCGTGGTGCTGAGTGCGTGTGACACCTCGCGCGGACGGCTGCTGGCTGGTGAGGGTGTGCTCGGGCCGGCCCAAGCGTTCCTGCAGGCTGGATCGGCGGCGGTTCTGGCCAGCTACTGGAGAGTCGACGACGCGATCACGTCCACTTTCATGCAGCGCTTTTACAGATACCTGCTCGTGGATCGCCTGAGCGCCTCCGCGGCCCTGCGCAAGACGCAACTCGAGAGCGCCGCGTCCGGCAAGACGTACGAGTGGGCCGCCTTCTCCCTTTACGGCTGGCCGGACAGCTCGATCTAGCCGCTGGCGCAAGCACGCGCAGCGGGAGGCTGTCTGAGTGGTGATCGCCGTGGCCAGGCTCCAGGAACAGCCGATGAGATAAGCCGGCTCCTCGCCGCAGTAGTCAGGTGCGGACTCCCTTCCCGCATTCCCGAGGAGCTTTTCCATGACCCGTAAATTCCCGTCGACTGCTTTTGCCGCAGCGCAATGTCTCATTGCTGGACTGGTCGCCACCGTGCCGGCCGGCGCTGCCCAGCCGATTCCACAGTACTTTTTCAGCCAGTGGACCGTGACCGCCAATTGCACTGAAGCCCATGCCGGACCCGCCGCGCGCGTGCCCGCAGGGCTGCAATTCAAGATCGCGAGCGATTCAGCGGCTTCCGGCGGCAGCTACACGCTCGAGACGATTAACGCGGCAGGGCAGCAATGGCCCAGCGAGTGGAACGGCGTGAAGCTCGAGTATCGCGCGGGCACCAAAATGACCGCCGTGCCGGCCGACTTCGAGTGCGTGGCCGGCGCGGAGGCGAGCTCGGCAAGCTCATCCCCCTTCCTGGCCATGTCGAGTTATGTTCAATCGGCAGAGCCTCAATACCAGCAGCAGCATTGGTACGGGCTGGTGAGGATCCACGGGCAATTGGAGCACGTGCTGATTTTCCCGCGCGATGCCAAGGGTGATAAGTCCGCCATCATCGTGCTGCAGTCGGCGAGCGCCGGCGCAGACATCAAGCTCGACGACAACGGCGTGATCAACAGCCGGAACTGACTGGTGCCGTGCCCGAGTCTCCGGAGGGACGCGGGCGCACGGGGTTCATCGCACCCCTCCGGTCGAATGGACGCGCCGCCAAAAGGCCCAATTCCGCCAGGCGCCGACCTACAATCGGCGCATGGCGGTGCGGGGCTATTACACGGGGTTATGTCTTGCGATCCTGGGCGCGACGTTGCAGCCGGCAATTGCGCAGGAAGCTCCCGGGTTTCCCTGTCAGCCGCTCGTGTGCTCCACCCTGCTGCCGACTCCCACGGTCGACGATCCGGGCACGAATGATTGCGCCTACCGCGCCGGCAATCTGTGGTGGGTGGACTATGTCGCCGGGTCGCTGACCTGGAGCGAACGAGAGCGCGCCAAGCCGATTACCGTTGCCGTCTTCGACGACGGCGCCTGGATCGACCACGAGGATCTGCGCAATCAGCTGTGGACGAACGAAGCCGAGGCGCACGGCAAAGCCGGAGTGGACGACGACGGCAACGGCTATGTCGACGATCTGCACGGGTGGGACTTCGTCGACGAGAGTCCGGACGTGGCGCCCAAGGGGGAATGCCGTGACCGGGTAAGCCACGGGACCCTCATGGCGAGCCTCGTCGCCGCCGAGCGCAATAACCAGGTGGGAATCACGGCGCCCGGATCGGAGGGCGCCCGGGTCATGATTCTCAGGATAGTGGGGTGCAATGGTGACGCAACGCACGCGGACCCCGCGCGCCTGGTGCGGGCATTGAAATATGCGACCCGCATGGGAGCGAGAATCCTCAGCTTCAGCGCACACTGGAGCGTGACCACACCGGAGCTCGACGCTGCGTTTCGAGAGATTGCCGATCGGCCCGACTCGCCGGTGGCGGCGATCGTGGTCGCGAGTGTCCCCAACAAAGGCGAGCCCGCGGCGGGTTACCCCGCAGCCTACGACTTTCGTCGCATCGTCCGGGCCATCCCGATAGGGAATGACGATACGATCTCCCCGGGAACCAGCCCGGCGCCTGCGGGACTCAACCTGGGGGCTCCGAGTGCCTGTGTGATCGGGGCCGGCAGGCCGCCGGCACAATATCGGCTGGAGCAAGGCAGCTCCAATTCGACCGCCATCCTGGCCGGCCTGCTGGCCGGCATCTGGTCCAGCCCGGGCTATGCTAAATTGAGCGCAGACGAGTTTCTGGCGGGGGTCGTACGAGGGCGCATGTCGAAGACGCCGCGCCGTTCGAAGCCGGGACCACGGTCACCTTATCTGCAGGGTGTGCCGCTGGCGGATGCTTGTCTCCTCGCGACGGAGCGCCATTCCGCAAGGGTCTGCCTTCAGGGAGAAGCGCACCGGGAAGCACGTCCATGACTTACATCGAAGCATCTGACGAGCCGCGTGTGACCGCCGCAGAGAAGCCGCGCGAACGTGACGAGATTGGCGATTTCTCTCTCGTCGCCGCCGTCGCCGAGCGCAGCGAGCTACAAAATCAACTTTACCTGAGATATCGGCGGCCCTTGCTGCAGGTATTCCATCATAGGCGCATCGATCGTCATGCGGCGGACGACTTGCTCCAGCGCACATTTTTGCAGGCGATCAAGAAGATCCGTACGGAGGGCCTGGACGACCCGGGCAACCTCGGAGGTTATCTGTACCGCACGGCATGCAAGCTCGCGACGGCCTACTGGCGTGGAGAACTTTCTCACCGCCACGAGAACGACCGTGAGCTGCTCACCAACCTCAAGGACGACGCACTGTCGCTGGAGGAGCGTCTCGAGCACGAGCAACTCGCGAAGCACGTGCGCGACCTGATGGATCACCTGCCGGTGCAGCGCGACCGCGAAGTCCTCGAGCGCTTCTACCTTCATGAAGAGCCACGCACCTCGATACGCGAATCGTTGCAATTGACGGACATCCAGTTCAATCAGGTCTTGTGGCGTGCGCGGCAGCGCTTTGGCGACATTCTGCGCAAGGCCGGTCTCGCGCTCGGCGAGTCGTCTTCCGCACACTCCACGCATGGGTAGGGAGAACCATGGATCACGCACAATTCAAAGCGCGACAAACGGCCGCCACTTACGTCGCGGATGATCTCGACGAGCGCACGCTCGAAGCTTTCGAGATGCACATGATGGGCTGCGCGGAATGCGTCGAGGACGTCGAGACCTGGCGGGCCATCAAACTCAACATGCCGCGCCGCGCGCGCCCGGCACGCGCACCGTCTGCCCTCGGCCGCAGTACGCAGGCCACGGTGGGCTGGCGCATGGCAGCCTCGTTCGTCGCGGGCGCCCTGGCTCTCGGCTTCGGGGGCGGCTGGCTCGGACACGAGTCCCAGGTGCCGAGCCTCGATTCGACCCAGACAGCGTTCTTCAACGTTCCGGCCGCGACGCGCGCCGGCGGCGACTGCACTGCGCTGCGGCTCGCGCCGGACACGAAGTGGGCGGTGCTGCGTCTGCCCGGCGTCTCGCGGGACCGGCATGTCATCGCCACGGATACGGACAAACACGAGCTCCCGGCATCCCGCTACGTATCGCGGCTGCAGCCTGACGGCAGCCATCTCGTGCGCATCGATGCGCAGGCCCTGGACGGACGGGAGGTCTTTCTCGAGGCGAGCGCCGCGGACGGTTTCGGCGAGCCGCTCGGATGCGTGACCGGCGAGGTTGCTTCCGGCCGTTGAGCGGGCGGGGCGCTCTTTAGTCTGTCAGAAGCCTGCCGGCTCGTTCCTGAAATACAGGTGCTAACCCGTGGGAAGCTGCGCCAGGCGCGCGCTCTGCTGTCGCAGGAAGGGCCCGAAACCGAGCCGATCATAGAGATCCGCTAACGCGGGCGCGTCGGGTCGCCGGCGTCGCAGGCCCTCGGGGTCGATGCCAAGTTGCATGTCGCAGGTGATGCGCGTGAGCTTTCTCGCGAGAAATACCGACTCGCGGTGCTCACGCAGCCGCTCGCTCAACGTGCGCGCACCGCGCAGCTTCAGCCCGGTAACGCGGCTCAGGTTCGCGTAAAGATCGTCGAGGGAATCGAAGGCCTTCATGAGGGAGGCGGCAGTCTTGTGCCCGATCCCCGGCACGCCGGGTATGTTGTCGACGTCGTCACCGGTGAGCGCGAGATAATCGGCGAAGCGCTCGGGCCTGACGCCGAAATAACGCTCGATGTCGTGGTAGCCGAACTGCTCCCGGGCGCCAAAATCCCAGTATAGATCGCCGCTGCGGACGAGCTGGGCGAGGTCCTTGTCGCGTGTGATGAACGCAGACCGCACGCCCTCCTCACGCATGAGGCATGCCAGCGTTCCGATGATGTCATCCGCCTCGTATTCGGGGCTCACGAAGGCCGCGAGGCCGAGATGCCGGCACAGCTCCCGACAATGCTGAAACTGCACCAGCAGGTCGATGGGGGCCGGCTCACGATTCGCCTTGTAGGGAGGATAGATGCGATTGCGATAGGAGCTCG
>CAZDTG010000181.1:0-7678 GCA_964508005.1 uncultured Steroidobacteraceae bacterium | reverse complement strand
ACAAGGAGGCCGGCGTCGAATTCAACATCGAGTCGCCGAAGCAGCTGCAGCAGATTCTCTTCGAGAGACTGCAGCTTCCCGTGATGCGCAAGACCCCGACCGGCCAGCCCTCGACGGCGGAGGATGTGCTCGAGGAGCTCGCGGCCTCCTATGCTCTGCCGCGAATCGTGCTCGATTACCGCGCCCTGGCAAAGCTCAAATCCACTTACACGGACACGCTTCCGCAGCAGATCAACGAGCGCACCGGCCGCATTCACACCTCCTATCATCAGGCCGTGGCACAAACGGGACGGCTGTCTTCCGCCGATCCGAACCTGCAGAACATTCCGATCCGCCGTCCGGAAGGGCGCCGCATCCGGCAGGCCTTCGTCGCCCCGCCGGGGCACGTGCTGATGGCAGCGGATTATTCGCAGATCGAGCTGCGGATCATGGCGCATCTGTCCGCCGATGAGGGGCTGCTGGCGGCGTTCGCCGAAGACCGCGACGTGCACCAGGCGACGGCCGCCGAGGTCTTCGAGGTGCCGGTCGCACAGGTTTCCGCCGACCAGCGCCGCCTCGCGAAGACGATCAACTTCGGCCTCATCTATGGCATGTCACCGTTCGGTCTCGCGCGCCAGCTCGGCATCGATCGCGGCTCGGCCCAGAAGTACGTCGAGCGCTATTTCCAGCGCTATCCCGGAGTGCGGCGCTTCATGGACGAGACGCGCGTGCGCGCGCGCGACACCGGCTATGTCGAGACCGTCTACGGGCGGCGCCTCTATCTGCCGGATATCCGTTCCGGTAACAAACAAACACAACAGTATGCCGAGCGCAGCGCCATCAACGCACCGATGCAGGGAACCGCGGCGGACATCATCAAGCGCGCCATGATCGCCGTCGATTCCTGGTGCATGCGTGAGGACGTGCCGGCGCGTCTCATCATGCAGGTGCATGACGAGCTCGTCCTCGAAGTTCGCGCGGACGCCACCGAGGCCGTTGCTGCCGGAGTGCGCGAGCACATGGTACGGGCGGCGGAACTGCGGGTGCCGCTGCGGGTTGATGTCGGCACCGGCGCGAACTGGGATGAGGCTCACTGAAACGGAGTGCTCTCGGACCCCATGCACGGTTGATGGTGTTGCTTGCGCACGCCGGACGCCAACATTTCGTTACAACATCGCTCTAACTGGAACCATGGAGGTTCGGAACATGCGAAAACTTCTGCTCGCCAGCACGCTGGCGCTCGCCGCGGGCGCCGCCCATGCCGATGACCTGCTCGGCCTCTATGCCGGTGCCGGCATCGTGAGAGCGAAGATGGAAGATGTCTTCCACACCAACTTCGGATTCGGTAATACCTCCTGGAAGGCGTACGCGGGATTTCGTCCCCTCGGTTTCCCTCTCGGCATCGATGTCGACTACGTGGATCTGGGGAGCCAGACGGCGGGAACGTTCAAAGGGCAGGCTCAGGCGGACGCGAAGGCTTTCGCGGCCTACGCGGTGGGCTATTTGCCGATCCCGGTGCCGGACATCGACCTCTATGCCAAGGGCGGCCTTGCCCGGTGGCAGTTCAGCGGGAACTACACCAGCCCGAGTCTGTTCTCGGTCTCCGAGCACGGGACCGACTTCGCCTGGGGCGTGGGTGCCCAGGTGCACTTTCTCGGCCGCTTTGCCGCGCGCCTCGAATATGAGCACTTCATGGTGCGCGAGGCCGACGACGTGCAGCTCTACAGCCTCGGCGTCTCCTATACGATTCTGTAGCGTCGGCGATACAGTTTGAAATTTAGTTCATTGATTTCATTTGAGATTATCAATCAAAAAAATTCGGAACTTCTGCGCATCCCCATCGTCTGACTAACTGAGTGCTTTGGCACTCCCCGCTTCCCTCCCTGAGCGGGTACGACCCGGTTCACGAGACCTGTGCCGGGTTAGTCTGACCCCGGTGACTTCACGGTCGCCGGGGTTTTTTATTGCCCCGCGTTTTCACGGCTAGACCTTCGGCAGGGGCCGCCGCACGGGGCCGAGAGCATCGCATTCGCCCCCGCCGAAGCTTGGTGGGGCGCCACCTCAGCCTCGGGGCCAAAAGCTCGGCCCGCGGTACCGCCGCATGCCCAGCGGTTTGCTTCCTTGCCGAGCTGCCGCCTCCGCCTGGATGCTGCCTCTGCCTTGCCTGGAGTCTAATCGGCTGGGCTCAAGCCTTGGTTCGCACTCAGCCTCCGTTTCCCGACCTCGTCCGCTGCTGCCTTAGCCCAGCCGCCGCCCTAGCCACAGCTGCGGCACAGCGTGCGCTGCCTCAGGCACCACCGCTGGGAGGCCCCCGGAGCCATTCCTCTAAGGTGCGCTGCGCGTGCTCCACTCCGGTCTTCGCCGTAGCTGAAAGCAGCTGGACCGTCCCCCGTCCCGCCAGCGCAGCCGTGGACTCCTTCAACGCCTTTGCCGCCTCACTCTTATTGAGCTTGTCCGCCTTCGACAGCAGCACATGCACGCGCTGCTCAGCCGACGCCCATTCCAGCAATGCCTCGTCCCCGCCCGCGATCCCACGTCGGGCATCGACTATGAGGAACCAGCCTCGCAACGAACTGCGGGCCGCCAAAGCGTCGATGAGTGGCTGCCACGTGCGCCGCTCCGCCTCGGGCCCGCTCGCATAGCCGTAGCCGGGCAGGTCCACAATGCGCTGCATCGGGGCCAGCTCGAAGAAATTCAGCAGGCGGGTGCGCCCAGGGGTCTTGCTCGTGCGAGCCAGCCCCTGCCGTTGCACGATGACGTTGATGGCCGTCGACTTGCCCGCGTTGGAGCGGCCCACGAAGGCGACCTCCGCGCCCCGGTCCGCCGGAAACTGCCCGGGCGCGGCCGCACTGATCAGGAATTCGGCCCGGGGGAATCGGCTCATTATTGCGCTTACCTGGAAAAAGGCTGCTGCGTCCCCGTAGTGTACAATTCGGCGCCCTCGCACCACGGGACGAAAGCGGAAAGAAAACAATGGCGAAGAAGATGAGTTGGCTCCACGGCGCCGCGCTGGCCGCAACGGTTGCATTGTTTCTGGTACAGATCCCGGCGCTTGCACAAACAACCGCGGAGAGTGCTGCTGAACCGGCCGCCGCGGCTCCCGCCGCTCAGCCCACCCCGGCCGCGCCGCCGACCGCGGCCGCACCGGCCGCCACCGGCCCGCTCGACCCCTTCGCGCACGGCTCGGTTCAGAACGGCGCCACCAAGTCCGCGGTGTGCTCCTCCTGCCATGGCCCGAATGGCAACAGCACCAACCCCGAATGGCCGCGCCTCGCCGGCCAAAGCGCCATGTACATCGCCGAGCAGTTGCGCCTGTTCCGGACCAGCACGCGCGACAACCCGATCATGAAGCCGATGGCCGCTACCCTCAGCGACCAGGACATCAGCGATCTCGCCGTCTACTACCAGGCCCAGACCGTGTCAGGTCTCGAGGCGGATCCGTCGTTCTGGCAGGCCGGAGCCACCATGTACCGCCGCGGTGACAAGGCGCGGAACATTCCCGCGTGCATCGCTTGCCACGGCCCGGTGGGCCGCGGAAACCTCGCCGCGGGCTACCCCGCACTGCGGGCGCAGGAGTCGGTCTACGTAGTGAAGCAGCTCAACGACTACGCGAGCGGCGCCCGCTACACAGGGAAGGACGTGGCGCAGCTGGATCCCAACAGTGCGATGATGTTCACCATCGCAAAGCGCCTGACTCCCGAGGATATTCGTAACCTGGCGTCGTACGTCCAGGGCATGCGCTGAGGCAGGCTGGCGTCGGGCTGACGATTGCCCACTTAACACTCGAGGCTTCCGATGATTCGATCGCTCGTACCGACATCCCTGGTCGCTCTCCTGGTTTGTGGCTGCGGTCACGCATCTACGACGCAGCAGCACAACACTGCTCCGGCGGCACAGCCGTCGCGGCAGGCTGCGCAGGAGAATGCAGCACCGGCGCAGAGCGCGGCACCCACGCCAGAGAGCGAGGCCGAACAGGCCGCCGCTGCACAGGAGAAGGCGGGCGACACCGCGGACGACCGTTCCCAGCCCGATCGCAGCGATCTCAGCCTCGAGCGCCTGGCGGCGCTTCCGGCGGATGCGCAGTTGCCCGGCGGCAAGTGGAAACCAGGCGTCAACTACGATGCGCTCGTGCCGGCACAGCCCACCAACGTGGGCCCGGGCAAGGTCGAGGTCGTCGAGGTGTTTTGGCTCGGCTGCCCGCACTGCTACGCGTTGGAGCCGTACATCGAAGCCTGGCTGAAGAGCAAGCCCACCTACATCGAGTTCGTGCGCGTCCCCGTCATGTGGGGCCCGGTGCATCGCGCGCACGCGCGGCTGTTTTACACGCTGCAGGCGCTGAACCGTCCCGATCTGTTCGAGAAGGCGTTCGACACCATCCAGCAGAAGCATGAGCCCCTCATTTCCACCACCGGCAATGACGAGGAAACGCTCAAGCTGCAGCAGGCATTCGCAAGGGAAAACGGCATCAACCCCGACGACTACGCGAAGGCCTACAACTCCTTCACGGTGAATTCGAACCTGCAACGCGCCGAGCAGCTCACCCAGCGCTATCAGGTCCAGGGCGTACCCCTCGTCGTGATCGACGGCCGCTACTCGACCGATGTAGCCAAGGCCGGCGGCCCGCAGCAACTCATCTCGGAAATCGACGACCTGGCAGCCTCCGCACGCCACCACTGACCGGACCGTAATGAGCGCCGTGCGGCTTCTCACCGCGCCAGCACCTTGTTTTGCTTGGCTTTCCTCCCAGTCGGGGAGCTCGCGACGGGCCCGCTGAAAGGCGGGCGAGCAGTAAGGTGGCGCGCTCGACTGGATTCGAACCAGCGACCTGCAGCTTCGGAGGCTGCCACTCTATCCAACTGAGCTACGAGCGCGTCCAAACCATTTTACAGCAGTCGCCGGGGTGTCACAAAAGCGATTGGGATTCTCGTGGTGGGGGAGAATCGGGGGGTGGTCAATATTTGAGGCGCTCGTGACGACGTCCTGAGGGCCGGGCAAATAGGTAACACGTTCAGTAGCCGAAGGGGCAGGCGACACCCCGGCACTCAACGGCTGCGGGGTGCCGCCCTCCTCGGCGGCGACAGAGCCTTCGGAACGCTTGCTACTGCTTGGTCTGCTGCTGTCCGGCCCGTTTCTGCTTCATGAAGACCTCGGCGCGCTTCGACATCTCCTCCGGTGGTATGTCTTCCACGTGCGTCGCAATCGTCCAAACGTGGCCGAAGGGATCCTCGACCGTTCCGGAGCGATCACCGTAGAACTGATTCTCGAGTGGTCTTTGCACCTTCGCGCCCGCCGCCACAGCGCGACTGAACCGATCGTCGACGTCCTCCACGTACAGCATCGTGCTCACCGCCGCGCCGCCGAGCGATCGCGGACCGCGATAGCCCATGCCGGGGTTCTCATCGGCCAGCATGATGATTGAATCACCGATCTTGATCTCCGCATGACCCACCGAACCGTCGTCGGGAGCCGCCATGCGAAACAGCTCCTTCGCGCCGAATGCGTTCTTGTAGAACTCGATCGCCTGCGCTGCGCCTTTGACGATGAGGTAAGGCGTTGCCGTGTGATATCCATCCGGTATCGCTTTTGCCATGCTCAACCCTCCTCTTCCGGGAAAGCGAGCTTACTCCTCCACTCGTGACGAGGGCAGTGCGAATGCACGGCGGCACCTCGAGCTTGAGCAGCGACTTTCGGCGCGCAGGAGCGCTTTCAGACGATGCGGCCGGCGTCAAGGTGTCGGTTTGACGGCGGTCATGTTGAGACTTATCGGCACGCCATGGATTGTTGCCGTACTCGTGTCGTCGAAGATGCCCAGTTCCGCGACACGACGGATGTCCCTGAAACCCGCCTTGGCCAGATATTCAACGAGAAACTCCTCATTCAAGCCAACCAGGTGGTAGTCGTATTGATCGATATGACCGCCGAAGATCATGCGCATGACCAGAAAGCGGTCGGCTCCGGACAAGTGTTGTCGCTCGACGATCAGTCTGGCCAGTATGTCCAGGTCTGGCACGCTGACGTGCAGCATGCCCCCGGGTACCAGCACCCGGCACCACTCTATTAGAGTTGCAAAGAGCTCATCTTTGTAGTCGAAGTGCTCCAGAACGTGTGAGGCGTAGACGTCACTAAAGGTCGCGGTTTCGAACCGCGAAAGATCTCCAGCGTTGCCGACGTGATCGACGCAAGGACCCGGATTCGCGTCGATCACCTCCCAGCCAGGTGTCCTGACCTGCCCACCGACGTGAAGCCTGCGCATTGAGATACTCCATACCCGCTTTGGAACTGCATATCGCCTTTCAAATGCTCATACCGTATCGGACGACCTCGGCCGAGTCTCCGGAGGCTGCCACTCCATCCAACTGAGCTACGGGCGCGTCGCGTGGATTTTACGGGAGTTTCCTTACCGTGGCCAATTGTTGGGGTTGCGGCGGGTTGAAAGGGGAGTCGAGGCGAAAGTCATCGATCACAACCACCTGCGCAGCCTTCAGTCCTCGTCGGCGGCCTGATGTGATTTCAGGGCGTCGCGAATCACTGTCGCCGCGTTGACGAGATAGGTTTGCTGATTGTCGTCCAACTCTGCACCGAACTCGAGCTGGATCTCCCGCAGCAGAGTCAGCTTTTCCGCCATCGTGATACACAGACGACGCGCCCTGTCGCGAAGCCCGGGCGTCTGTGTGAGCAGCATGGAAAAGACCTGGGTCGACGTTTCAAACAGCGACCTGTCTATGGCATCGACCTTCGCGCTGTATTGCGATATCGCGGACATGACATCCAAGGGGCTGACGTTCGTGTTCAATCCCGCCTCGAGAGCGGTGCACGCCCTGACGACCTCGGTGTAAAGCCCGAGCTTGCGGCCGTAGAGTTGGACGAGCCGTCCGGGCAGTGCCTGCGACGGGGGAAGCACACTCATACTACCCATACGCGCGATCTGTCGGGTGATTTCCAGGCGGTATCGATTGCCACTCTCCACACAAGTGGACAGCATGCTTTGATGGGGAGCCTGGAGCTCCCGCTCCTCGGCAAGCCGGATGTGCTCGATTGCACTGAATTCCCGCAGATATTCGCTGACGAATTGCAGTGCAGGGGTCTCGAGCGCCCCAGCGGGCGGAATGCCCAAGAGGCAGACGACTGCGGCGAGCCGGGACACATGCTTCATGGGGCGATTTTTACCTCTGCGCCGTCGTCTGTCACGATGTTGTCGGCTGTCGCAAATACATATGTAAACAGGCTTGAAGCAGTCGGGGCGGGGCGCCTCTCCAGATGGACCTCAGCAGGCGACACGACAGCTGCTGCTGATCGCGTAATGTGTCATCCTACCGTCGTCTCCCCATCTCGCACATTCCCCGATCAGAATGAGATTTCCGAGTACCCGCGCGCGGTGGAAGGGCGCCACACGTTGGCTCGCGACATTCGCCGTGTTGGCTTTGTCCGGCGTGGCGGCAGCTATCGCCTATGGCGAGTACAGAAACGGCGCAGATGTGCCCTCTCCGACAGAGTCCGAGTTGCGCAGCAGCTTCTCGCGGGCTGCGGCGTGGGTCATCCAGCACCGCGCTCGCAACTTGGACGACGACAACGCGATTACAATCGTCTGTTCATCTACGGCGCGACCTGTGACGAGTCGCTTCGCGAAGATCCCGGTGTGCTGGCCTTGCTGGACCCCCATGCCTGCAGTGCAGGGCTGATCGGTCTCCGCAGTCCCTAG
>CAZDTG010000180.1:0-7686 GCA_964508005.1 uncultured Steroidobacteraceae bacterium | reverse complement strand
AATAGACATCGGTGGTTGCCGCATAGATGTTGCCGTATGCGTGCTGATAGCTGGTTGCGATCAGGGGCGCGAATACGGTCGACCCCAGGTTGACGCTGCCGAAGAATATGGCGTCGCCAAATGCCTCGAGCGCGTATGGACCGGACAAGGGCGCGGCAGCGGTGACCTTGGTCCCGGCGGCCTGCATCGCACGCTGGGTCGCCATCGCAACGTAACCGCCCTCGGAATAACCGGTGATGAACAGCTTTCCGTCATCGGTGGTCGAGGACGCAAAGGTCTTCGGCAATGCCGTGCGGGCGGCAGCGAGAATGTCGGTCATCTCGTCCGACTGCTGCGTGGCGTTGAGGAACGGGTGATAGCCGAGCGTCGAGCTGTCGTAGCCCGCGTAGTTGGGCGCGACGACGATATAGCCGTGCGCCGCGAACATCGCCGCGATCAGGGCGCCCTCGGTGTTCGATGTGTTGGTGACATCGGCTATGTTCGCCGTCTTGTTCGTTTGCGTGCCGTGGGCATACAGCACGATCGGCCGCGGTCCGGAGCACGCAGGCGCGGCGCCCGTCGGCACCATCAGGGCGCCTGTGGACTGCGTCGTCTCGTTCGCACCGCCGACGGTGTAGAAGCCGATGTAGTAGAAGTCGACACCGCAGGTGGGGTCGCCGGTGAGCTGCAGCAACTGCTGTCCCGAGGCGCTACTGGCGAGTTGCGCCTGGAAACTCGCGGCATCCAGTGAGGCGATGCGCAGTGGGGGGTTTTCGACCAGAGTCCCGCGGGAGGTGGATTCGGCGGCCGCCGACGCCTCCGTATTCGTACCGCCGCACGCCGTTACCAGCAATGCGGCCGCCAAAGCGCCGAAGGCGCCTAGAAACCTTTTCATGCCTGCCTCCCCCTTTAGGCCGGGCCAACAAGGACGCGATCCCGGCGAGTGTTCCTGATTCGCGCTGCCGCCTGTGCGCAGCCGCTGGGAACACATTCTACGCACTTTGGAACAGCGAGGTAATAATGAGGTAACGGAATACGTTCACGATGATGTCGCGGCGTGTTTATGTATTCCGTGATACGTTCCCGCGCCGCAGGGCTGAGCTGTTGACTACATCGGTCCCCGATGGTAGGCGGCGCCCGGGATTGCGGCCAGTGTGGCCGCTGTTATAACCCGATTCGAATTGCCCGCTACGCCGGCGGAATCAGGACTGCCGCGCCCTGGAGGCCGCCGCTGCGCAGTCGGGCGAGAGCCTCATTGGCCTGCGCGAGCGGGAAAGTTGCGATGCTGGGGCGCAGATCGATGTCGGCGGCGACTTGCATGAATTCCCGGCCGTCGGCGCGCGTGAGGTTCGCCACCGATGACACCGACCGCTCGCCCCACAGCAGATCGTAGGGGAAGCTGGGAATGTCGCTCATGTGTATGCCGGCGCAAACGACCCGGCCGGCCTTGCGCGTGGCCGCCAGAGCGGCCGGGACGAGCGCGCCCACCGGGGCGAAAAGAATTGCCGCATCCAGCGGCTCCGGGGGCAACTCATCGGAGCCGCCAGCCCAGCTCGCGCCGAGCTCGAGTGCGAAGCGGCGTGCGCCGGCATCACCGGGCCGGACAAACGCGAAGACGCGCCGCCCTTCCTCCAGCGCGATCTGTGCAAGCAGATGCGCGGCCGCGCCGAAGCCATAGAGGCCCAGGTTCAAAGCATCACCGGCCGCACGATAGGCGCGGTAGCCAATGAGCCCCGCACAAAGCAGCGGAGCAGCCTCCGCATCCGTGTAGTGCTCGGGGATCGGTAAACAGTAGCGCGCGTCCGCGACCGTGCGGTCGGCGTAACCGCCGTCCAGCGTGCATCCGGTGAAGGCGGCCCGATCGCACAGGTTCTCCAGTCCGCGCTTGCAGTATTCGCACACGCCGCAGGTCCAGCCGAGCCAGGGCACGCCGATGCGGTCGCCCGCGGCGAGCCCGGTGACATGGGGACCGGTTTCAACGACCCGCCCGACGATCTCGTGCCCGGGCGTGATCGGATAGACCGCCCGGGGTAGCTCGCCGTCCACCAGGTGCAGATCCGTGCGGCAAACGCCGCAGGCCAGCACTTGCAGACGCACCTGATGATCTGCAAGGGACGGCGCAGGGACTTCCTCGAGATCGAGTGTTGCATGGGGCCCGGGAAGCCGCATTGCTTGCGCTGTGCTCATCGTGCCTCCTGGTGTCCTCGCGGGGACACGTGTGCGACGCATCCGTCGCACCCTTCCGCGCCGGCTCTCGCCGGCTCACCGTCCTGCTTGCTCAGCTCGCGACCAGTATCGCGCTCGAGTGCGCCTCGAGCGCATACGGTTGCAGGGAATCGACGAAGGACTCGGAAGCGGCGCCGACGGGCTCGTCCCGCGAGGTGTCTGCCGCCAGCCTCCAGCGGCCCTTGTCCGGCGCAACCGGTGCGTGAAAGGTTACCGCTTCATCGCCCGCATTGAACATCAAAAACAGCGCCTCCGCCGCACCGTCGTGAATCAGGCAGGCGAGCGCCTTGGCGCGCGGATCGTTCCAGCGTGGCGCGCCCCGTGACGGGCCGAACCAGCTGATGTCCTCCTCCGTGTAGAACTGCTCGCGCGCCAGGATCGGATGCGCGCGGCGCAGGGCGATCATGTGCCTGACGAAGTGCTGCATGTCGCGATGCCGCTCGAGGCAGCTCCAGTCATACCAGCTGATCCCGTTGTCCTGACAGTACGCGTTGTTGTTGCCCTGCTGCGTGCGGCGAAACTCATCCCCGCCCAGGAGCATCGGCACGCCGCGCGAGATGAACAGCGTCAGGAGGAAATTCCTGATCTGCCGCTTGCGCAGCGACTCGATGCGCGCGTCCGGGGTCGGCCCCTCGACGCCGTAGTTGGCGCTGAAGTTCTCATCCGACCCGTCACGACCGAGCTCACCGTTGGCGAGGTTGTGCTTGGTGGAGTAGCTGACGAGGTCGTTGAGCGTGAAGCCGTCGTGGCAGGTGACGAAGTTGATGCTGCTCTCCGGACCCTTGCCGGATCGGGCATAGATATCCTCGCTGCCGCAGATGCGGCTGGCGAAGGTGCCCAACATGCCCGCGTCCCCGCGCCAGAAGCGGCGCACGTCGTCGCGGTAGCGGCCGTTCCATTCCGCCCAGCGGCGCTCGTAAAAACTCCCCACCTGGTAGGCGCCCGCGGCGTCCCAGGCTTCGGCAATGAGCTTGCTGTCGCGCAGGATCGGATCTTCCGCGATCTGCTCGAGCAGCGGCGGGTTGGTGAGGAGATTGCCGGCGCCGTCGCGGCCGAGGATCGAGGCGAGATCGAAGCGGAAGCCATCGACGTGCATCTCCATCACCCAGTAGCGCAGGATGCCGAGAATGTAGTCACGCACCACCGGGTGGTTCGCATTGATGGTGTTTCCGGTGCCCGACAAGTCCAGATAGCGGCGCTTGTCCTTCGCCAGGGTATAGAAGATCGAGTTGTTGACTCCCCGCCAACACAGGGTCGGACCGCGCTCGTCGCCCTCCGCGGTGTGGTTGAGCACCACGTCGATGATCACCTCGATGCCGGCGGCGTGCAGCTGCCGGACCAGCTCCTTGAATTCCAGCGTCTGCTGGCCGGAGCTGCCGGAGCTGCTGTAGGAGCCGTTGACCGCGGAGAACGAGACCGGGTTGTAGCCCCAGTAGTTCCTGAGAAGCTCGCCGGTGAGCGGATTGCGTCCTTTGAGCTCGTGTGTGTTGAACTCCTGCACCGGCAACAGCTCCAGCGCCGTCACGCCGAGATCCTTGAGGTACGGGATCTTCTCCAGCAGGCCGCGGTAAGTGCCGGGATAGGACGCTCCAGAGCTCGAATGAGCGGTGAAGCCGCGGACATGCGTTTCGTAAATCACGGTGTTCGACCACGGATGCCGCGGCGGCCGATCGTCCCGCCAGTCGAATTGCGTGCGCGTAAAGACACATTTGGGCGTCGTGGCGCCGTCGTCGAGCGGCGAAGGCCGCGAGTCCGGGTCGTTGGCGGAGTCCGCGTCATAGCCGCGCGCGGCATCGAAGTCCCACGGCGGCAACCGCGTGATCGCCGTAGCACGCGGATCCAACAGCAGCTTGTTGAAGTTGTAACGGTGACCGGCGCCGGGCTCGTACGGACCATCCACCCGGTACGCATAGAGCTGTCCCGGCAGGATGCCTTTGATCCAGACGTGCCAGACGTCACCGGTACGGTTGCGTACCGGATCCAGATCGATGCTGCGGCTGGGCGTGGCGTCCCGGCTATTGGCGAACAGCTCCAGCCGCACCCGCCGGGCGTGGCGGCTGAAGAGCGTGAAGTTGACGCCATCCATGATTGCGCGCGTGCCCAGGGGCAGAGGCATGCCCCGCCGTACATCGGCCGTCTCGCGAACCTCGGCGAGGTACTCCGGCAAAGGCCGTTCGTGGCTGTCGCGGTCCGAGTCGGGTGCGGGCTCGGGCACGGATTCGAGTGTGGACACGAGGTTCAACCCGCTGGCGTTTTGACGTGGGTCGCAGCGCTCGCCGCGCTGAGGGACAGACCTCGCGTTTCGGGCGCGCAGACGACCGACAGTGCCCAGCCGGCCAGACACAGGCCCGCCACGATCAACATGACGTTGCTGACGCCGAGGCGCGCCAGGCCGATGGGAAACAGGAAGGTACCGAGAGCGGCGCCGATCCGACTCACGGAAGTGGCAAATCCCAGCGCCGTGGCGCGCACCTCCGTAGGAAACAGCTCGCTCGGGTAAACCCACTGCAGGACGCTGCTGCCGGCATTGAACACGGCGAATACGATGAAGCACAGCGCGAGCAGCAGCGCGGAGGTCCGGGGAATCGAGGCAAGCAACAGCAGCGCGAGGCCGGTGACCGCGAAAGGAATGATGAGCACCGGCCGGCGGCCGATACGGTCGATGAGGGCCACGGCCGGGATGACGCCGGCGAGAAAGAACAGGCTCAGGAGCGCGGCACCCAGTGTGGGGTTGCTGGCGCCCAGGGCGCGCAGCAAATCAGGCGCAAAGGTGTAGATCGCGAAGGTCGGTATTACCTGGCAGGTCCAGAAGAGGCAAACAAACATCGTGCGTCCCACGTACTCCGGGCGAAAAATGGCGAGCCATTCCGTTCTGGCAGGTTGGGCTTGCTCCAGCTCGTAATGCTCGCCGAGATGCCTCCGCAGCACCGCCTGTGCTTCCGGCACTCGCCCCTTGGACACCAGCCAGCGCGGCGATTCGGGCGTGTCCCATCTCAGCAGCGCGACCACGGCGGCCGGTATGGCGCTCGAGGCCAGCATCCAGCGCCAAGGCGACTGCCCATCATCCGACAGCGCGTAACCTGCGATGAACGACACAGTGTAGCCGACCCACCAGGCCGCAATCATGGCCGCGAGCAGCATGCCTCGCTGGCGCTTCGGGGCGAACTCGGACAGCAGCGCGGTGGCGATGGGGTAATCCGCGCCGACGGCCAGGCCGAGCAGGAAGCGAAGCGCGAACAGGCTCCATGCGTCGTGCACCCAAAACTGCGCCGCGGAGGCGACCACCAGCACCAGCAGGTCCAGCGTGTACATCACCTGGCGGCCGACCAGGTCCGTCAGGTAGCCGAACAGAGAGCCGCCGATGAACATGCCGGCCAGCGATGCAGCCGCGATCAGGCCTGCCCAGCTCGAATCGAGGCGCAGGTCCCGGGAAAGCGGTCCGAGCGCAATCGCGATGATCCCGAGGATGTACCCGTCACAAAACGGCCCGCCACAGCTGTACACGGCGAGACGCCGATGAAATGGCCCGAACGGCGCGTCATCGATGGACAGCTTCAGTGAGCTCATCCGACTTTCACGCGCGGCTCACTACGGCAAGCCATGCAGCGTCGTGTTGAAGAGGTACTGATCCTGGAATTCGGTCGTATCGCCGGCCTTTTTACCCTTCACCGGCTGCAGTCGCGCCGAGAGCGGCTTGTGCCATTTCCAGGCCAGCGAGGCGACATCGCCCAGGATGCGGGCAAGCTGCGCCTCGGAGATGTCGCCCGGCAAAGGCACGGTGTCCAGGCCCGTGCCGCATACGGCCGAATAGGCCAGCAGCGCGTCGGTGGTGTACGTGCCTTCGGCCCAGCGCCGCGCCAGCAGCTTGTCCTCCATGACGGGGACCATCAGCCCGGAGTAGCCGATCTGCTTGACCGGAACGGCCTTCACAGCGGTCGTGATGATGAGCGCCGCCGTCATCGTGCCGCTCGAGCCAAACTTCCCTCCCGTGTAGGTCTCTATTGCGGCGCCAATGGAGACATCCGCGAGCGGCGCCGGCGTGGGGTCCACTCCCATGAAGGCCCAGCCGGTCGTCGTGGCTAGCTTCTCGCCGATCGACTCACCGACTTTGGCATGGACAGTCAGCTGCCGGGTGAGCTCCGCGACCGAAGCGTTGAAATCGCCGTGCGTGCGCGCGAAAACCTCCTGTACGACGTTGGCGCCTTCGAAACCGAGAGAGAATTGCCTGCCGGCGCCGGTGTGGTAAGCGCCCGGGTAGAACGGACCGTAGGGCTTGAGCATCGCTGTGCCGGTGAAGTTGAAATTCCCCTGGCTGCGCGCACTGTGGTCGGTCACATAGCGAACCAACGCGGCGCTTGCCTCGATCACCTTCCAGTGAATGCCGTCGTCCCCGGCGAGAATGGCGTTGGCCTGGAGGTTGGGGAGTGACGACAGTGCCTGTGCGAGCACGTGCATGGCATGCGGATCGTCGGCGTCGCTCATCATTGCCGGGCCCACACTCGGCAGAAAGCCCTCCTTCACAGAGAGGTCGTCCAGTGTCTCGAGGAAGGCAAGCGCTTCGGCGTCGGACAGCCCGCTGATGAGCTCCGCCAGGGGCTGGGTCACGATGCGGAGAGTCTCGACCTGGTACCCCTGCTGCTCGAATTCGCCCTTTGCCGCCTTGATGACCGCGAGGGCCTCGGTGATCTGCCGCGCGTATGTCGGGCGGTCGATGCGCACGAATGCGGTGATGGCACGCACCTTCGGTTTCGTGTAGCTGGGCGGCTGCGCGGCTGCCGTCGCGGCAAGGATGGCGAGCAGGAAGGCGCCGATGAGTTTATTCAGGAGACGATCCACTGTGCTGCCCCGCGATTATTGGAATCGCGCCCATTGAAGCACAGCCGCGGCCCATGTCGTCCCACAAAATGCGTATTCTGCCGGCTTTTGAAATCAGTGCCCAAAAATCTTTGGCAGCATCAACATCATTATCCAAATCACGACTGCGCCCGATAGCGCTTGAAGGAGCTCGAGACGGGCCAATTCGCGCTCCCTGCGATCCTCACGAATTCTCATGTCAATTTCGAGGCGAAGTCGGGCCTCTTCCGATGCTGCAAGGGTCCTCAAATCCAATGGAATGCGTGGGCTATCATACTCAGTAAGCCCAGGAACATCGTCGACATCAACACGTACAGCTGGAAGCGCAGGCGAGCAATCGAAGTATCCAGCGCGCCACTTAAACCCGCAATTGACGTGTCCAGCTTGCCGCCCAGCCCAGTAATCGACGCATCCAGTTTGCCGTTCACGCCGGCGGTCGATGCATCCAGTTTGCCATTCAAGCCAGTAATTGCCTCTTTCATGTCGCCGCGCAAGGAGGCTATCGACGTATCGAGCTTGCCGTTGAGGCCGGTAATCGCCCCCTTCATGTCGCCCATCGACGTGTGCAGCTCGTCGCGCAAGTCGGCAATCGACGTATCCAGTTTGCCACTGAGGCCGGTAATCGCC
>CAZDTG010000179.1:0-7773 GCA_964508005.1 uncultured Steroidobacteraceae bacterium | reverse complement strand
TCGGCAAGCAGGGGTTCGTTCGCTACTGGGACGAGCGCGCGCAGGCGCCCTACCTTTGGAACAGCGCCACGCGAACCTTCATCAGCTACGACGATCCGCAATCCATCGGGATCAAAACGCGCTATGCCAAGGAGAAGCACCTCGGCGGCGTCATGTTTTGGGAGTCGAGCCAGGATCGCGACGGCGAGCTGCTGGAGGTCATCGCACGCGCGCGGCGTTGAGGACGGTTGCAATGCCGCACGGCCCTGGTGCACGCCGTACGGCCGCAACAAAAGTCGCCTCGCGCAAGCTCGTTCATTATGATTGCGCGATGCCAGTTCTTGTCGTTACGGACCCTCAGCGCCGGTTTTCCCGGCCCCTCTGGCCCATGGCGCCTTGCGCGCGGCGGTTCGGTCCGCAGCGGTTCATTCATGAGCGCGCTGAACGCCGGCAGCGGCGGAAAGCCTTGCTCCACACGCGTGGCGGCGCTGTACGACGCGCGCTGCTGACCGCTATTGCTGTTCTGACATACGGTTGTGGGCAACCCTCATTCGCGGCGGACGGCTCGCGGGTCAATGCGCGACATCGCGCACCCAGGACCCCAATCGAGCACCTCATTGTGATCGTCGGCGAGAACCAGTCTTTTGACTCGCTCTTTGCGACTTACGTGCCCGCGGGGGGTGCCGGCGTACGCAACCTGCTCTCCCAGGGGATCGTCGATGCGGACGGCGCGCCAGGTCCGCGGTTCGCGCTCGCGGTCCAGAACAGCGCGGTGCCGCAGACCCGCTATACGCTCGATCCTCCACGTGCCACGCCCTACCCCACCTTGCCACAGCCGCGGTTGATTGGTGTGCTGGACCAGACATTTCACGCGGTCGGTCACGGGATGGATACGCGGTTTCCGCGCGATCTGCCGGCGGGACCCTTTCAGATCACGCGCTACGTGCCCTATCCGAAGTCAACCGCGAATCCGACACTCGAAAGCTCGACGGCGGCTCTCTCCGCCTCGACGGGCGATCCGGTGCACCGTTTCTTTCAGATGTGGCAGCAGACGGGGGGAGACAACTCCAGGCTCGATCTTTACACGTGGGTGGCGGTGACCACCGGCATGGGCGCCGACACGCCCGGGATCACGGCGGCGGACCCCGGCCAGGGCGGCGAGGTGATGGGCTTCGTCAACATGCAACAGGGCGACGCCGGTTACCTGCGCAGCCTCGCCGACCGATATGCCATGAGCGACAACTATCACCAGTCCGTCATGGGCGGCACGGGCGCGAATTTCTTCGCGCTCGCGACCGGCGATCTGCCGGTCTACCGGATCGGGGGGGCGCTCTCCACGCCGCCGCCCAGCCAGATCGAGAATCCGGATCCGGCCGCGGGGACGGAAAACTTCTACCGGCAGGACGGATACCAGGGCGGCTCCTACGTGAACTGCGCCGATGAGCGGCAACCGGGCGTGGGCCAGATTCTGGCGGTCTTGCGCCGGACGGGTGTGCAGAGCCGTTGCGAGCCGGGTGCCTACTATCTCGTGAACAACTACGGCGCCGGTTACGACCTGGACGGGCACGTGCAGCCGTTGGGGCCCAACAATCACAATTATCCCCCTCAGGCGGCACCGACCATTGCCGAGGCGCTCAGCAGCCAGGGTGTGAGCTGGAAGTGGTACACCGGTGGACGTGATCCGGCGGACGTGAAGGCGGAAATGCGCACGCTGCATCTCTCCCTCGATGCCGCGCGACGCATGCAGTACAACGATATCGGCGATCCCTTGGTCGCCTCCACTGCCGTGATGACCCAGCCGGCCCTCAAGTCGAAACTCGTGGGGCTGAGCGCGTTCGATCGGGATGTGTCGGGCGGCAGCTTGCCGGCAGTGTCTTTTCTGGTACCGAAGAACCTCGACAGCGGTCACCCCGGATATTCGGTGGTTGCCAGCTTCGAGGACTTCGTACAGTCCATCGTCACCTCGGTGCAGGCGCACCCCAAGCTGTGGGCGCACACTGCCATCATCGTCACGACGGACGAAGGGGGCGGCCATTTCGACAGCGGCTACATTCAAACAGTGGATTTCTTCGGCGACGGGCCACGGATCCCGCTCTTCGTGGTCTCTCCTTATGCGAGGCGGGGGTATGTCGACCACGTCTACGCCGATCACGCCTCGATCCTGAAATTCATCGAGCACAACTGGGAGCTGCCGCCGTTGTCCAGCCGCAGCCGGGATAATCTGCCGAACCCGACCAGCGGTACGGACGATCCTTATCGGCCCACCAACGGGCCGGCGGTCGGGGACCTGACCTCGCTGTTCGAGTTTCGGGAAGCGCGCTGAACGGGTAAGCCGGTGCGGGGCTCGGAAAAAGCCATCGTCGTGCTGCTGCTCACGCTCGGGTGCGTAAGCGCCGTAAGTGTTGGTGGCGCGACGGAGCTGAGCGCGCAGGCGCGGCTGGGAGGGCTGTTGTTTTCTGACGTGACGCTGTCGGCATCGGGCAAGCTGTCATGTGCCAGCTGCCACGACCCGGCCAACGCGTACGCGGCGCCCGCGACCGCCGATGTTGTCATGCGCGGTGGCGCGAAGCTCGAACGGCTCGGACTGCGTAGCGTGCCCTCGCTACGCTACCTGTCCGATACGCCCCGCTTCGCGCGACATGGGTACCGCGACAGCGGCAGCGAGCGCGAGGATGTCGGGCCGGCAGGAGGATTCATGCTCGACGGCCGTGCGGATGATTTGCGGAAACAGGCCCTGATGCCGTTGCTCGAGCCGGCGGAGATGGCGAATTCGAGTATCGAGGAGCTGGCGGCGCGGCTGCGAGAAGTGCCCTATGCGGGTGAGTTCTCGCGGGCGTTCGGGGCGGCGGGCACGGATCCGCACTCACTGGTCGAACAGGCTGCCGCGGCGCTGGAGCGTTTCGAGCTGGAGGACTCGAGCTTTCACCCTTACAACAGCCGGTTCGACGAGTATCTGCGGGGCGCTCAGTCATTGTCCGCCGAGGAGCTTGCGGGGCTGCGGCTGTTCGCCGATCCGAACAAGGGCAATTGCGCGGCCTGCCATACTTTGACGACCGGGCCGCAGGGGCGCGCGCCGGACTTCACGGACCGGAGCTATCACGCGTTGGGTGTGCCGCGTAATCCGGCGATACCGGCGAACCGGGACCCGAGTTTCTTCGATCTGGGATTGTGTGGTCCGCTGCGCGCGGATCTGCGCCCGGAGCGGCAGTATTGCGGTTACTTCAAGACTCCGACACTGCGCAACGTGGCGCGGCGGCGGTTCTTTTTCCACAATGGGCGCTTCACCAGTCTGGAGGACGTACTGCACTTCTATGCCGAGCGTGACACGGACGCCCGGCGTTGGTATCCGCAGACGGCGGGGACGCTGCACAAGTTTGATGATCTGCCGGCGCAATATCGGGATAACGTGAATATCTCGGACGCCCCGCTCAATCGGGGCCGGGGTGAGCGGCCGGCGCTCGATGACAGCGAGATCGGCGAGTTGATTGCGTTTCTGCGGACGTTGAACGATGCGGATTGAGGGGCTGGAGCTCGCTCGCAAGCAGAGCGGCGGACGTACCGGCGTGAGCATTGAACGAGTATTGAAGTAGACCCGCGCCGGCGCGCGGGAGGAAGAATTCGCGCGGCTTTCATGTCATGATGACTGACCCCGCGGTCAGGTTCGTGTCATATGAGTCACGCGCAATCTTCGGAACGGTTCGATCTGGCCGTCGTGGGTGCCGGGATCGTTGGGCTCGCCACGGCGCTCGCGGGCGCGCGACGGGGGCTGCGGGTCATTGTCATCGATCGGGACGAGCAGGCGAACGGTGCCTCCGTGCGCAACTTCGGGTTCATTACTGTGACGGGGCAGGAACGCGGCTCAATGTGGGCGCGCGCGCGGCGCACACGCGAGGTGTGGAGCGAGGTGGCCGCGGCGGCAGGCATTCCGGTCGTCCATACCGGTCTATGGATGTTTGCCCGGCGGCCGGAGTCCGCCGACGTGCTGAAGGCTTTCCTCGAGACCGAGATGGCTGGGGGCTGCCGGCTGTTGAGCCCTGCCGAGGCGCGGCGTCGTTGCCCGCAACTGGCGGCACCCGACACGGTGGTGGTTCTCGAAAGCACGATCGAACTGCGCGTCGAGTCGCGCGAGGCGATTCCGCGTCTTGCTGCGTGGCTGGCGGGCGTACATGGCGTGACGTTCATGCGTAACACCAGTGTCCTTGGGATCGAGGTCCCCGTCGTACGCACGTCGCGCGGTGCCGTGCAGGCGGACAGGATAGCGGTATGCCCTGGGGACGACTTCAACGGCCTGTATCCCGAGCGATTCGGGGCATACGGGCTCACGCGTTGTAAGTTGCAGATGATGCGGCTGGCCTCGCCGGGGTTCAGATTGCCTGGCGCCCTCATGTCCGATCTGGGGCTTGGACGGTACGCCGGGTACGCGGATCTGGAGGCGGCCGCGCCACTGAAGGCGCGTTTGGCCCGCGAGCAGCCGGACCACCTGAAGCACGGCATCCACCTGATCGTCGTGCAGAGTGCTGACGGCACCCTCGTCGTCGGGGATAGTCACCATTACGCCGCGACACCGGATCCGTTTTCGCGCGAAGAGGTTGACGCGCTGATCCTGGAGGAATTTCGTGCGGCCCTCGGAATTCAGCCGCCGCCGGTGGTCGAGCGCTGGATCGGCACGTATGCCTCCGCCGCCGATCGGCCGGTATTGTTGGACACTCCGCAGCCATCGGTGTGCATCGCCACCGTCACGTGCGGGGCCGGTGCGTCCACGGGCTTTGCAGTAGGAGAAGAGGTGGTCTCCCGGCTTCTCGATGGGGGTGTCGGAGCATGAGTCTCAAAGACCGTTTTGATCTGGTGATCTTCGACTGGGCGGGCACGATGGTCGACTTCGGGTGCGAGGCGCCTGTGAAGGCGCTCATCGAGGCCTTTCGCCAGGAGAGTGTGGCCGTCGACGCCGCGACAGTGCGACGCGACATGGGGAAGGCGAAGAGCGACCACGTGCGTTGCCTGCTTCAGGAGCCAGCGGTCGCGGCCGCGTGGCAGGCCCGTCGAGGTCGTCTCCCAGGTGACTCGGATATCGAAGCGGTCATCGCACGCCTTGGACCGCTGATGCGCGAGCATGCAGGGCGTGCGGCGACCCTTATCCCGGGGGCGCGGGAGACCGTTGACAGGTTGCGGGCTTGCGGACTGAAGGTCGCGTCCTCCACCGGCTATACGCGGGAGATGATGGCGCCCGTACTGGCGCGAGCCGCGGAACAGGGTTACGTGCCGGAACATGTCGTCTGCGCCGGAGAAACGCCGGCCGGTCGGCCTTCGCCCCTGATGATCTACAAGGCTTGCGCGGAGTTGGGTGTCTGGCCGCTCTCGCGGGTCGTCAAAGTGGACGACGCGGAGGCCGGGATCGCCGAGGGTAAGGCTGCCGGTGCATTCACTGTGGGGGTTGCGTCCGGTAATGCGCTGGGGCTCTCACTGGAGGCATTACAGGCGCTGCCGGCGGCGGCGCGCGCCAGTCGGATCGAGGCGGCGCGCCGAGAGCTTCTCGACGTCGGGGCGGATCTCGTGATCGACTCCGTGGCGGACCTGGTACCGGCGCTGGAGTGCGGGAGCCTGTCTGGCTAATGATCTCCTACTGCGGGGTGTTTTGGTGCCTTGAGGTCAGCAGCGCGAATACGTGCTACGGCGGCCCCACAGTCAGGTATGAAGGGCCCTACTCACGGTAGCGCGTGAGTGCGTCTCCCAACGCGTCCTTGAGGGGGCCTAGCCAGGGCTCGTAGTTCCGCCACTGATTGAGGCCCTCACGGAAGATCGGCTGCCGGACCTGCTCGGAGCTTGCCGTGCGCACGCTGCGCTCGGTCTTGTGGAACTCGATGCAGGCGGGCTCGAACTCGAGGCCGCAGAAATCCAGGATCCGCCGGACGTTGCCTTCGAGGTCGTCGACGACGTCCTCGTGGTGAACGCGGAGGATCCGTCCCGGCAGCACCTCGTCCCAGTGCCGCATCAACTCGAGATAGGTGCGGTAGTAGCGCGCGATGTCCTCGATGCTGTAGGTGAACTCCTGTCCATTGGCGAACAGCTGCTTCAGGTTGCTGAAGCAGCAGGCCATGGGCTCGCGCCGGGCGTCGATGATCCGGGCGTTCGGCAGGATGAGATGGATCAGGCCGATGTGTCTGAAGTTGTTCGGCATCTTGTCGATGAAATACGGCCGCGCGGTCCGGTAGACGCGCGTGTCGGCGAGGTATTTTTCGCCGAGTCGCCGGAAGTCCTCGGCGGGTATACCCGCGAGCACGCCCGGGTAGCGCGGGTTGTCGAGATCGGGTTCGCGGCCTTGCATCTCGAGGACCATGCGCTGGATGTCCGAGAGCTCCTGCGTGCCCGCGACCTGCGAATGCGAGGCAAGGATCTGTTCGAGAAGCGTCGAGCCCGAGCGCGGCAGTCCCAGGATAAAAATCGGGTCGGGTTGGGGGACGCCGAAGCCAGCGCGCGCGGCGAAGAAGTCGCGCGTGCAGACTTCGATCTGCTTGCGGGTGTTGTTCTCGATGATTTCGGGGCGGTAGCGGCTCTCGGAGCGCTTCAGGGCATTGCCGCGCTCGTAGTAGCGCCAGGACTCGGCGTATTCGCCCCGGTCCTCGCAAGCCTTGCCCAGCGCGAAACACAGATGATAGCGATCGACGAGGGGGGTGCCGGGTGCGGCTTCCTCGGCGCGCATGCGAGCGATTTCGTCGTCCAGGAACCGATAGGTCTTGAGGTTTGCCAGGCTCCAGTAGGCATCACCGAAGCTCGGGCGAACGGTCGCCGCGGCGCGGTAGGCCTCGATGGCCTCCTCGCGTTTACCCAGCGTCTTGAGAGAGTGCGCAATCGAAAGATGCAGGTCGGCTGCCTGGGGAGCCCCGGCCAGCAGCTCGCGGTAGAGCGGGATGGCCTTGTCGTGTTCGCCGAGGCCGACACATGAGGTGGCGTACAGAGTGCGGTAGTGGCGATTGTCGGGCTCGAGCCGCAGGAGCTTCTCGAGCTCTTCACGCGCTCGCTCGTACTTATGACGCTCCACGAGTACCAGGGCATAGTCGTGGCGCGCAGCGCGGTAATCGGGCGCCAGGGTAAGCACCGCATCCAGCAACAGCTCCGCGTCGTCCAGCACGTCGCGCGCCATTCCGATTCTCGCCAGGAGGCGCATGGCTTCGATGTGGTTGCCGTGCTGCAGGAGAAAGGCGCGGATGATGTTTTCCGCGGGTGTCAGGTCGCCGTCGGAGAACAAACTGGTCGCCTGCACGACTTGGGGCGGCAGGCCCTTCAGGATCGCGACGTGCTCGGCGGCGGTCGCGGCGTTTTTGGCGTCCCGCGTGAGCCGATAAAGGCCCTCGAGCATCGACCAGCTCGCAGGCAGTGCCGGATTGATGTTCACACCGCGCAGAAATGCGTCGATCGCACGCGGTGCGTCGCGCAAGGCGACGTAGCAATGACCGCGCTCCTGATAGAGCCGGCTGTACCGTGGGTGCAGCTGCTCGAGGCGATCCAGCGTGGCCAACGCCTCCGGAATGCGGTGGAGATACCGCAGGCTCAACGCGATGAGATACAGGACGTCACGATTTTCGGGCGCCTCCACAGCGAGCGCCTGTGCGGCAGCCAATGCGTCCGCGTGACGGTTGCTCTTCGCCAGCTCGCGAATACGCTGCACTTCGAGCTCGATCGGGGACGGCTGCGGAGTTGCGAGCTGCGGTTGGGCGGCCGGTGAATTCATGCAAACCTGGGAAGACCGGCATTGTGAGCCGGCCTCGATTCTACTGCAGCCGGTCGGAGGGACAGCGG
>CAZDTG010000178.1:0-7776 GCA_964508005.1 uncultured Steroidobacteraceae bacterium | reverse complement strand
CGCACCCTCCCGCACCTGCAGGCTCGAGCCGTCGAAATCACTCCCGATGGGCTCGTAGCGGCCTCCCGCCAGGCACCTCCACAGGAACCCCTCGGCGATGGCGTAGAAGGCCAGCCGGTTCTGCGGCCGCGCGAACCCGTGGCCCTCATCGGGGAACAGGACGTAAGTCACCGGGAGCTGCTTCTTGTTCATCGCAGCCACGATCTGGTCCGACTCCGCCTGCTTCACGCGCGGATCGTTGGCCCCCTGGGCGATGAGCAGCGGCCTGGAAATGCGGTCGGCGAAAGTCAGCGGCGAGCGCTCCTCCAGGAGCTTGCGCCCCTCATCGGTGCGCGGGTCGCCGATGCGGCGCGTCATGTCCTCGAAGAAGGACTTCCAGTAGGGCGGGATGGAGCCGACGAGCGTCGCCAGATTCGAGGGACCCACGATATCCACGCCGCACGCGAAGCGGTCGGGTGTGAACGTGAGGCCCACGAGCGCCGCGTACCCTCCATACGAGCCCCCGTAGATCGACACCTTGTCGGGGATCGCAATCTGCTCCCGAACGGCCCAGTCGACGGCATCCAGCAGATCGCTGTGCATCTTGCCGGCCCACTCATGATCGCCGGCATTGATGAAATTCTTGCCGAACCCCGTCGAGCCGCGGTAATTCACGGAGAGCACCGCGTAGCCGCGATTGGCGAGCCACTGATGCTCGGGGTTGAAGCCGTAGCTGTCACGCGCCCAGGGGCCCCCATGAACATCCAACACCAGGGGGACGGGTTTGGCAGGGCGCCCGTTCGCCCCGGCCTCGCCATGCGCGGAGCCCGGCTTCGGCGGCGGCCCCGAGCCGGCCGGCAGTGTCAGATAACTCACGAGGGTGAGTCCGTCACGGGCGCGGATTTCCAGTGCTTTCATCGGCCGCAACGGCGCCCCGGCCAGCTCCGGCCGGTGGTCGAAGAGCTTCGTCACCTTGCCGCTCGAGCGGTCATACAGGTAGCTCGTGGTCACGTGGACGGGATCGTCGACCACGACCACCCACTTGCCGTCGTCGTTGCTGCGGCTCGTGACCGCGAACTGCGGCCCGAGCGCGGCCTTGAGGTGCTCGATGTCCTTCGCGGCGGCCGGAGTCAGCGGCTCATATTCCTCGGTGAGATACTCGACGCCATAAGCCTGCGGCGTGCGCGTGCGGGGATCGAGCCAGACATCCGACACGTCCGCCTTGTCGCTTTGGCCGATGACGGTCTGCTTGCCGCTCGCGAGATCCACCCGCGCCAGTGCGGCCTTGTCACGACCCACAGCACTCAACAACAGTGCGGTGTTGCCGCCCTCCTCGATCACGAGCGGCCGCATCGTCAGGCTGTCGGCCTGGCCATACTGCAGGAAGCCCTCCCAACCCTGATCAGTGCGCCGATACAGCTCGCCGCCCCCGTCCGGCAGTGTTTTGATCGCCAGCCGCGGCCGCAGCTGCAGATCCTCCAGATAGCCGGCGAACTGCTGGTCGTTGCGCTCGACGAGCCTGCGCGCGCCCGTGGCGACGTCGATCTCGTACAGGTCGTGCCATTCCGCAGCGCGATCGTTGAGCGCAATCAACGCAACCTCCGGACGCTGGTACGAGAGGCCGACGATTTCCGCATGAACTTTCTCGAGCGGTGTCAGGTCGACCTGCCGGCCCGTCTCGACATCGACGCTGTAGACGCGCCAGTTCTCGTCGCCGCCCTCATCCTGGAGGAACAGCACGTGGCGCCCGTCCTCGGCCCAGTAGTGCTGGCGAATGCCGCGCTTGCGGTCGTTCGTGATGGGCTTGGCCTCGCCCAGCTTGCCGAACGGAGCCAGCCAGACGTTCAGGATCCCCTCCTTGGGCGCGAGGAAGGAGATGTAATGCCCGTCCGGACTCAATCGCGCCTGGGCGCGCACCGGGTTGCCGAACAGCGCTGCGCGTGGGATCAGGGGAGTCGCGTGAGTCGCAGCCACAACCTTACCTCCGTTGATCGCCAGAAGCGCGCAGAGCGCGAGAAGCCAGCGGGCGCTCATGACATCAATAGAGCAGTGCCGCCTCGCGCTCGGCGCGCCAGGCGGCCTCGTCGGCGCCCGCCAACGCTTCCAGGTCGGCCGGCGTCGCCTGCGGGTCGTCCACCCAACGGCGTAACAGGTCGCTCCCGTTGATCACGTCGATCGCGAGCCGCTCCTTTTCGTACTCGTAGGGGAAATCGCGCCACAGGGGATAGTCCGGCTGCAATCGCCGCAGGGCTTTGAATGCGAGCGTGAACAGTCGCCAAGGCTTGAACCCCTCGTGGTCGTAGTACGCGGCGTCCTCCACGTGCACCTGAATGCCGGCGCAGAGCTTGCCCGCATGTTTGTGGAATGTGGGCTCGAAATACCCGGGCCGCAGCCGGCAGCCGCGGGTCCATGCGGGCGCGAGCGCACGCATCTCCGCAAGCAGGGCTCTTGCATCGACATCGGGCGCGCCGAGCAGTTCCAGCGGACGCGTGGTACCGCGACCTTCCGACAAGGTCGTGCCCTCCAGCATCACCGAACCGGGATAACAGCGAGCCATCCACAGATTCGGCGCATTGGGGCTGGGATTTACCCAGGTCCGCGCGCCGAGAGGCCATCCGTATCCTGGTGCGGCATCGGGCGTCCAACCCTCCATCGGGATAATCTGGCAGTCGACATCGAGCTGCAAGCTCGCCACGAACCAGCGCGCCAGCTCCCCAAGCGTCAGGCCGTGCCGCATCGGCATTGCGCCCGCTCCTACGAAGCTCGCGCAGCCCGGCCGCAATGTCAGGCCCTCCACCGGGCGCCCGATCGGATTCGGACGGTCCAGCACCCAGACCTCCTTACGCGTCCTGGCAGCCTCCTCCAGAACATACCGAAGCGTAGTCACGAACGTATAGATGCGGCATCCGAGGTCCTGCAGATCAACGAGCAGGACGTCGAACGTATCCATCATCGCGGGCGTAGGACGGCGAACCTCACCATACAGGCTGAAGACGGGGATGCCGTGTACCGGATCGTCATAGTCCGGCGACTCGACCATGTTGTCCTGCTTGTCGCCGCGCAGACCATGCTGAGGGCCGAACGCGGCGCTCAGACGCAAGTCCTCCAGCGTGGCCAGGGCATCGAGCGAATGGCACAGATTGCGTGTCAGGGAGGCCGGGTGGGCCAACAGAGCGACACGCCGGCCCGCAAGCGGCTTGCGCAGCTCCGGCTCGTCCATCAGGCGATCGATTCCAAACTTCATAGCGGCAACTCGAGCACAAAACCATCCGAATGGTGGAAATCGGGTTTACCCGGGGCGTGTTTCAGCGCCCAGTATGAAAGCGTACCACTGTCGTCCTCGATGACAGCGCTCACGGCGAGCTTCAGGGCGCGCGCGGCCCGAAGGGCCGTCAAATCGGGCAGGCTGATCATCGCGTCCAGCTCGAGACGGTCCTCGAAACGGCGAACGGCGAGCTGCGGCGGCAGGGTGACGTCGCTTGGCGACATTCCCTCCCGATACGCATCGAAGCGGTAGATCGCCCATTGCCGCGATGGCGAGAAATTGAGCTCGTAGTAGCCACGCGTACCCGGCGCGGCGATGAAAGCCTCAAAGCACGTGTGCTTCCACAAACCATCCGTGCGAGCAGCCGGCTGCGAGGCTGGAACACGTATATGCGGCATCTCAGCACGCAGTACGTACTGGAACGCCACGGTATCGTGCTGCTCCCTGCGCACACGTATATCGACTCCACGCATCGCATCGCTTTGCGAGGCGGCGTACCCGGCGAGCGTGACCCATTGTGTTTCGGCTAACGGCATAGACTACTCAGGCTCGGACGGCCCCGTCCGCGGCAAGGGAGCACCGAGGCTCGGCCGCAGGAGCCGGCTCCTGGTGCGGCGCATGGTATCCATGTTGGGCGGACGGTGCCGTGACGGGTATGGGAATTGCGAAATTGAGCCATGACTGAGCAATACTGGGATGCGCTGATCATCGGCGCGGGCGCGGCCGGGCTCAGCGCCGCCCGCGCGTTGACCGACGCGGGTCGCTCTGTTCTGCTGCTCGAAGCCCGCGACCGCATCGGCGGACGTATCTGGACACGGCACGAGACCGACACGGCGGTCCCTATCGAGCTCGGAGCCGAGTTCATTCATGGACAGATCCCGCAAACGCTCGGTCTTCTGCATGAAGCCGGCGAGGCCGCGATCGAGACTGGTGAGGTTCATTGGACCCTTCTCCACGGCAAGCTGCAGAGGCGGACCGAAGACCTCTTCGACCAGGTGCAAAGGGCCATGAAGGCAGCAGGCCTCCCGGCCGGGCCCGACATCCCGTTCCAGGAGTTTCTCGATCGCGGTGACCGCTATGGGCTCTCCAAGGAGGCAAGATCGCTCGCTCGCCGCTTCGTGCAGGGGTTCGATGCGGCGGATCCCGCTCGCGTCAGCGCTCAATCCATAGCGGAGGAATGGGGCTCAGGCGGCATGCTGGACGCGCCGCAATTTCGGCCGTCGGGAGGTTACAGCTCGGTTCTCACCGCGCTCGCCGGGAAGCTCGATCGCGCCAAGGTGCACATACAACTGCAGACGGTCGTGAAGAGGGTGCGATGGAAGCGGGGGACGGTTGAAGTCGCAGGGTCATTTCTCGATCGGCCATTCCGGGTAACGGCGCCCACGGCCCTCGTTACCGTGCCGCTCGGCGTATTGCAGCTCCCCCAGGATGCACCCGGCGCGATCCATTTCAGCCCTGCACTCGAGGGAAAACGCGCGGCTCTCGCGGGCATCCTGTCCGGGCCCGTGTTGAAGGTGGTGCTGCGCTTCCGGACTGTGTTCTGGGAGGAGCTGGATGGCGGGCGCTATCGCGATGCCGCATTCTTTCATTCGCTGGAGACCACGTTCCCGACCTTCTGGACATCCATGCCGCTGCGCTCTGCCTTTCTCAACGCCTGGATCGGAGGACCGCCCGCCGCTGAGCTGTCCGGACAGTCCGACGCGCGGATCGTACAGGAGGCCCTGGACAGCCTGCAGGCCATGTTTGGCCTGCCCGCCGGCAAGGCCCAACTCGAGGCGGCGTTCGTGCACAACTGGGAGCGGGATCCGTTCGCATGCGGCGCTTACAGCTATGTCGGTGTTGGCAATAACGACTCCGCCCGCCGCACCCTTGCGGAACCCTTGCAGGATACTCTCTTCTTCGCGGGCGAAGCCACGGACACCGACGGTGAGGCCGCAACAGTCACCGGCGCCCTCCAGAGCGGCACGCGCGCCGCTCGCGAAATCAACGAGAGTCTCGGCAAGATGGGGCTCCCGCGCGGCGCGAGCAACTTCTAGGGCGACGGCGAGCCGCGCAGTCGATCATGATCCGAACGGGTCCGACAGGTCCACCGTCATATGGGGGAGCGCGGAAAGCGCGACGACTCCAGGGTCAGCGGTAAACGATACGTCCGTGAAATGCGCCGGCAACGGAACACTGTCAGGTTCGCAGCGCGACCGAATGACGATCGTCGAACATTGCCGTGCTCCCGATTTATAGTTAGCCATGCTGATGGGAACACCCACACGGCTCACTCGTCGACAAGCGCTCCTGGCTGGCGCGTGCTTCTGTTGCGTCCGCGCTCTCGCGCAGCGAACAACGGACAAGATGCGTGCGTTTGTCACCGACGAAGTCGCGCCGGGAATTCACTTCCGGCGTGGCGTCGATGAAGACTTAACGGCGCAGAACGGAGACGGCATAGCCAACATCGGCTTCATCGTGGGTCGCGACGCGGTCGCCGTCATTGACCCAGGGGGAAGCCTGATCGACGGGGAGCGCTTGCGCGCGGCGATTCTACAAACGACGCCACTGCCGATCAGGTACGTGGTGATGTCTCACGTTCATCCCGACCACATTTTCGGAGCGCCTGCGTTTCAGCAGGATCGCCCGCAGTTTGTGAGTCACGCGAAATTGCCCCAGGCATTGGCACTACGAGAAGACTTCTATCGCAGGCGCCTCGAGCAGACGCTCGGAAAGGAACACGCCGGCGGAGCAGTCGCGCCAACCATTCTGGTGCAGGACCAGGCCGAAATCGACCTCGGCGGGCGCGTGCTCAGTCTGACAGCGCACGGCATTGCGCATTCTGACTGCGATCTCAGCGTGCTGGACGGGAGCACGGGCACGCTGCTGGCCGCCGACCTTCTCTTCGTACAACGCGTTCCCTCCCTCGATGGCAGTCTCCGGGGATGGTTGAAGGAACTGGCGGCGCTCAAATCAGTGCGAGCGCGCCGCGCCGTACCCGGTCATGGACCGACGAGCGTAGACTGGCCTTCAGGCGCAAACGACCTGGAGCGTTACCTGGGCGTCCTGCTGCGCGACACAAAAAAGGCCATCGCGAAAGGAGTGGACCTCGAAGCCGCGGTCGGTCAGGTAGCCCAGGGTGAACGCTCCAGGTGGAAACTTTTCGACGACTACAACGGCCATAACGCTACGCAGGCGTTCAAGGAGCTCGAGTGGGAACAGTAACCCGGCTGACACTGGCGGTGATTCTGGTGACCACGGCCGTGTTCGGGACCACCGCTCCAGCCGTGAATGCCGAGGCCCTGGCACGCACCGACTCCCCGGCCCGAGCCGACTCTCCGGCGCGCGCTGACCCCGCGGCGCATGACGATGAGGGCGATGCAGCGGCCCGTGCCAGCCGTTGGCAGGCCTTGCAGCAGGCGCTTTTTCCGGGGCGCTCGCTCCAGGACGGCACCGGCATCGTCAAACTCGAGGCCCCGCCTCGCGCGCTGGATGCGGCACTCGTCCCGGTAGGTATCGACCTGACCGGCGCAAAGCCCGTCAAGGGCGTGTACCTGGTGATCGATGGCAACCCGTCACCGCTGGCGGCGCATTTCACCTTCGGTCCCATGGCCGACCCGCACAGCCTCAAGCTGCGCGTCCGGGTGGATCAATATACCGACATGCACGCGATTGCCGAAACCCAGGATGGCCGCCTGTTCGTCGCCACGAAGTTCGTCAAGGCATCGGGTGGCTGCTCCGCACCCGCAGGCTCCGACGACACGGCGGCGCTGGCGGACATCGGGCGCATGAAACTGCGTCTCATCGGCGACTTCGCCGCGGGGAAGCCCGAGCAGGCGGTGCTCATGGTGCGCCATCCCAACTTCAACGGCATGCAGATGAACCAGATCACGCGGTACTACACGCCACCGCGCTTCATTCACACGATCGACGCAAGCTATGAGGGCAGCTCGATCTTTCATCTCGACTCCGACATATCGATGAGCACCGACCCGGTCATCACCTTCGGCTTCGTACCCCGGGGGAGGGGGCAGCTGAAAATCGTCGTGCGCGACAGCAAGGACGCTACTTTCGATCACAGCTTCGATGTCCCCGGCAATGACAGCAACGCTGTCGCAGAGAACGACAGGTCGCCGGGGGCGTAGGCGAGTCGACAGCGCAGACCAACATGAAGATCCCGCGCATCCCTGGCCGTGGGCACACGCGTCGCCCCGGACGCGCGCCGACGGGGTTGCTCTTCTCGCTGGTCTTCGCGCTAAGTGTCACCGCAGAGCCAACGCTCGCCGTACCCGACGTCACCGGTGCCGAGCCCTCTGGTTACTGGAACGGTCCGATCAACTCCCCCGTACCGCTGACACTCAGTGGCGGTAAAGTCATCGACGACGCTCATCGACTTCGGAAGCTGCTGAATCATTCCGGCACCGTTATCGTGGATGTCTCCACCGCCCCGCGCCGTCCCGAAAACATGGCCCCGGGAGCACCTTGGCTGCCGCTGCCGCACCGCGCCATTCCCGGCAGCCTGTGGATCCCCGGCGTCGGACTGGGAGAAATCC
>CAZDTG010000177.1:5992-7845 GCA_964508005.1 uncultured Steroidobacteraceae bacterium | reverse complement strand
TGCCCTGGAGCGCGCATCCGGGCGGAGCGGTGCCCGACGGCTATTACACGGTGCCCATCGGGCGCGCCGAGGTCATCCGGCCGGGGAGTGACGTCACCGTGTTGGCTTACGGCACCATGGTTCACGTTGCGGAGGCTGCTGTGCGGCTGGCGGGCGTTGACGCGGAGATTGTGGACGTCCGCACGCTCGCGCCGCTGGATGTGGACACCCTTTGCACATCGGTGTGCAAGACCGGCCGTTGCGTCGTCGTGCACGAGGCCACGCGATTCAGCGGTTACGGCGCTGAGCTCGTCGCCACGGTGCAGGAGGAATGCTTCTGGCACCTCGAGGCGCCCATCCAGCGCGTGACGGGTTGGGACACACCCTATCCGCATGCGTTCGAGTGGGAGTACTTCCCGGGGCCGGCGCGGATCGCGGCAGCGCTGAAAAGTGTCATGGAGGCCGCGTGAGCCGCTTCGTTTTCAAGCTGCCCGACCTCGGTGAGGGCACGGTGGAAGCGGAGATCGTCGGGTGGCGTGTGAAGCCGGGCGACCTGGTTTCCGAGGACGACGTCGTCGTCGAGGTCATGACGGACAAGGCGGCCGTGGAAGTGCCGTCGCCGGTAACGGGTCGCGTGGTATCGACGACGGGGTCGCCGGGGGAGATGGTGCCGGTGGGTTCGGCGCTCCTCGTGTTGGAGACCGAGGCCGGTGGCGGCACCGCTTCCGCGGCCGCGGCGAAGGCCGGTCCGGTGCCATCGGCGGGCGGCGCGGCTTCAACAGCGAAGGCAGGCGCGGCGCCGTTGACGGGCGGCGCGAATTCTTCCGTCAAGCGAGACTCACAGGCGGCAGGCGGTCGCCAAACCAACATCGCTCCCGTTCACCCAGCGCCTGCCAAGGCCTCCGGAGGCAACGGCGCCGATCTCTCCTACGCCGGCAGCCAGCGCGGCCGGGTCGTGACCTCACCGGCGATCCGTCGGCGGGCCCATGAGGCCGGCGTGGATCTCAGGAAGGTCGCTGGGTCCGGCCCCAACGGCCGGATTGTTCGCAAGGACTTCGACGCCTACGTGCAGCAGCACGCTACTGCACAGGCGCAAGGTTCGCCGGAGAAACCCACGCCGCGCGCGCGGCCGGGGGACGATGGCGGCACGGAGGAAATCAAGGTCATTGGATTGCGCCGCCTCATTGCGCAGCGCATGAGCGAGGCCAAGCGGAACATCCCGCATTTCGCCTACGTGGAGGAGATGGATGTCACCGAGCTCGAGATGCTGCGCCGGCATCTCAACGGCAAACTCGCTCCCGGCACGCCCGCGTTGACCTATCTGCCGTTCCTCGTACTTGCGCTCGTGCGCGTCCTGAAGGATTTTCCGCAGGCGAACGCCCTGTACGACAGTGAGCGTGGCGTCATCATCCGCCACCGCGCGGTCCATGTTGGCATCGCCACACAGACACCCGAGGGGCTGAAAGTTCCGGTAGTCCGTGATGCGCAATCGCGCTCGCTTTGGGACCTCGCGACAGAGATGCGTCGTGTGAGCGAGGCGGCGCGCACGAACAGAGCCAGCCGCGAGGAGCTCAGCGGCTCGACCATCACCGTGACGAGCCTGGGCAAGCTCGGTGGCATTGCAAGTACACCCATCATCAACGCCCCGGAAGTCGCCATCATCGGTGTCAATCGCGCGCTCGAGCGTCCGGTGGTGTTGAATGGCGCGATCACGGTCCGCCGCATGATGAATCTCTCCTCGTCCTTCGATCACCGTTTCGTCGACGGCTACGACGCCGCGGCGCTGATTCAGGCGTTGAAGGAACACATCGAGCATCCCGCGACAATTTTCATCGAGACCTGAAGCAGATCCGGGAGGGCGCAGCCCCCGCTGC
>CAZDTG010000177.1:0-5892 GCA_964508005.1 uncultured Steroidobacteraceae bacterium | reverse complement strand
CCCGCTGCGCCTGCGGAAACGAAACGCCCGGGTGCGGATGTGCGGTTCGTCGGGGCATCCGGGCGCCGGCCATTGATATGCTCGCCGTTGGTCATTCGAGGCCGCCCAAGGGGCCGGCCCAACGGAGAATCGCCTGCTGAAGCTTCTGGACCTGATGGCCGACACCCGAGCCGCGCTGGATCAGGCAGCGCTGCTTCTGGGAGCTGGTTGTCTTGCCGGCGGCGCGGCGTTGCTGGCCGGAAACCGGCTCTATTGGCGGTTGCGGGCGCGATCGGTCGCCGGCACGGTGGTTGGCGTGCGCGCACATGGAAGGCTGTACCATGCGGTCTACCGATACCAATCGCGTACGGGTAAGCGGGCCGAGGCGACTGCCGATGTCGGCGCCGGTGCCAGCCCAAGATTGGCGACGGGGCGCAAGGTGCGGTTGCTGGCGGTCCGGAAATACCCGGACCGGGTCGCCGAGGCCGGCTTCCACGTGATGGAGGGCGCTGGCGCGGCTCTCTTCGTCGGCGCGGTCGTCGCTGTCGCTGTCGCCGTGACGGCATGGGCCGTAACACCGCTTACCTGGATCCTGCTGGCGGCTGTTCTCATGTCCATAGCCTACGGACTGCAAAGGTCGATGCCCGCGCCGGGGGAACGACCGTTCACCTCGATAGTGCGCAAGTCGCCTCCGGACGGTCTTCTCGCCACCCCCGTGCGGCCGCTCGAGGAGATTCTTTCCGGCCCCGTCAGGGCCGAGCGCCAGCGGAAACAGCGCATTACAGGACTCATAGTGACCCCGATCCTGGTGCTTGCCGGGCTCGCGGTATTGGCGTTGGGGGCACGGCTCGCCAGGACCACCTTCCTCCTGGAGTCGAGCGGCGAGCGGGCCCGCGGGACCGTACTGTTCTGCGAGCTGCAAAGGACATTGCACGGCTCGAGCTACTATCCGGTCGTGCAGTTCGCTACCCCGCAAGGGATGGCAGTGCAGTTTCGCGACAGCATGGGCAGTGATCCGCCGGCTTACCGCGAGGGTGAGCCGGTTCAGGTGCTGTACTTTGCGGCTGCCCCGGCGCAGAGCGCGACGATCGACCGCGGGTTGCTCAACTGGGTAGGACCCGCGGGACTATGTATCGGGGGCGTCTGTCTCTCGGTGATGGCCCTGCTGGCGAGGCTCAGTGCTCCTCGCGCCGAGCTACCGAAGGCGAACAGCGCTTTCTGATGCGCCCGCGCTCCCGGGCTGCCGGGTTATCGCGGACGGAGCGGGTATGGGTATCGCGAGCGGAGCGGGCGGGAGCTCGGGCATCGCCCTTTTGATCGATGCGGGAACTCCCCTCCCGCCCGATGCCAGAATGTCCCCGCCGTGGCAACATGCGTACAGCCCGGCACTCCACCGGTGGGGGCCGGGACAAGGGTTCGGTGATGGAGCTGATCGTACAATACGGGCTGGCATTGGTGTTCGTGAACGTTCTGTTGGAGCGGGCGGGCCTCCCCCTGCCCGCGACACCGACCATGCTCATCTGCGGGGCGCTTGCAGCAACAGGCAGGCTCTCCGCCTGGTCGATTTTCGCGCTGGCGCTGCTGGCCTGCGTGATCGGCGACACGATCTGGTATGTTGCCGGCCGCTACTACGGCCTGCGGGTGATGAAGTTCCTGTGCCGCGTCTCGCTGTCGCCGGACTCCTGCGTACGCACGACGGAGAATCGCTTCGAGCGCTGGGGGCGGCTCACCCTGGTGCTCGCGAAGTTCGTGCCCGGTTTGTCGACGGTGGTACGGCCGCTTGCCGGGGCCATGCGCCTGCCGCTCGGGTCATTCGAGCTGTTGAACGGGGCGGGCAGCGTGCTTTGGGCGGGCGCCGCGATCGGCACGGGGATGCTGTTTCAAACACAGATCGGCATGCTCCTCCTGCGTTTGCGTGAGCTTGGGACGCTCGCCGGCGAGTTGACGCTGGTGACCGTGCTGCTGTACGTCGCCTACAAGTGGTGGGAGCGGCGGCGTTACAACAGCGCGTTGCGTCTTCCCCGGATCACGGTGGAGGAGTTGCGGAGCCTGATGCAGGAGAACGCGGCTCCCGTCATCGTGGATGTGCGCTCGGCGCTTGGCCGGGAGCAGGACCGCCGGTGCATCCCCGGAGCCCTGGAGATGACTCTCGACGAAGTCGCGATGCGACTCGCCGAGTTTCCGCCGGATCGCGAGATCGTCTTCTATTGTGCCTGCCCGAACGAGGCCTCCGCGGCGCTCGCGGCGCGTAAGGTGATGGACCGCGGTTATGCCCGGGTGCGCCCGCTGCGCGGCGGCCTCGATGCCTGGGTCGCGGCGGGGCATGAAGTTGAGATCCGGGTCGGCGTGAAGGAAAGGGCCGGCGTCGCCGCGGTCACCGCCGCGTTGCCCACCGTTTCGAGGGCCGTCGCGGGGCGGCGGTAAGGCACCGGCCGCCGGCTGCGCGCCTCGGTGCCGAGTGCGCCGCGGGGGCAAATCAGGTCCCCCATCCTAATCCCGCCCGAGGATTTCGTCCCTGACGTCCGCGATTTCCCGCGCGCGGGAGGGTCTCGCCCCCTCGCACCGGTCCGCTCGCGGGCAGCGTGTGCTGCGCGGACAGATGATGCGTGCCGGTTGACTCAGGGCATCCTCGATCCAGGCGATGTTGAGTACGTTCGCCACGGCGCCGAGCGTCTGGGCGGCAACTTTTGTGATGCGGGCCTCGCCCCTGCGCTGCAGACAATCTTCGAATAGCGACTCGATGAGCTCGGCGCTGCGTGCTCCGTTCGAGTCCAGCGCCGGCGCTAGATCCACGCCCACCGACAGCACGTGCGGATTGCCCGCCATGTCGCGCACGCGCATGGAATGGCAACAATAGAGGAGCGAGCGCTCCCCGTCGCGAAGGACCGAGATCTGCGATCCCGACTCGCCGCGGTTGCCGTCGATCATCCGGAATACGGCCCAGTTGGGACAGGGGTCGCTCACCTGGGCCATGTTGCCCCAGGGAAGCGGAATGCCGTTGCCGCGATACACCGCACGCAGGTACCCGGGCGGATAGGCGTCGAAGAAATGCCAGTAGGGATAGGGTGACACTTTGGTAACACGCCGCATGACCACCGCCGGTGTCAGCTCGAGCTTCATGCCCGCCTCGATCCGGTAACGCTCGCGTGCGAGAAAGCGCCTGAAGGGAACTCGCGGGGCGAGCAGCGCGCCGGCGAAGAAGCTGCACTCGAAGTCACGCCAGGCGTGCAGGACGTCCTGCGCGTCCATGCCCCCGGCGCTGGTGCCTCCCTCGGGACTGCCTCCCATCTCACCGCCCGTGGCGTGCGCAGACTTCATGCCGTCGCCGCCGTGCAGGACTTTGTGGGCGATATGGGCCGCGAGATCGAACTTCAGCCGGGCCGGGTCCGCCTGCAAGGCGCGGTTGGCATAGATGGTCCCCGGTGGCTCGAAAAACGAGCGCACCATGCTGCGTACCTCGCGGTCCTTGTCCCGCGCCAGCACGGGCTTGCGGTCGAACCAGCGGATCTCGAGCCCATGTTGTTTACACAAGCGGATGAGATCGTCGGTCGCGAGGGGAAAGCGCCGCGCGCCCACGTCGTCCGCCGCCCGCTCGAGGTCGGGAAAGTCATTGCGCGACATCTCCTGGTGCGAGCGGATCAGCAGATGCGCGAATTGCCGCCCGGTGGTGCCCGTTTGTGCCAGAAGCTCCGGAATCGCCGCCTGCAGGACGTCCTTCGAGAACAGGAACGCCGGCTCGAGCGGAATGCGTGCGGCGCCTCCGGAAGGGGCCTGGGGAAGCGAGAGCTCGAGGTCGGCGCTTTCATCGAGAAACCACGCCGGGTCGCGTTGGAACACGGTGGCAAGCAGCTCCAGCGTCTCCTGGGAGGGGGTGCGCTTGCCGCTTTCGATCATGCTCAGGTACGAGACGGAGGGGGCGATCTGCGCATCGCGCTGGATGCAGCGGGCTGACAGCTCCTCGAGCGTCAGAGCGTTGCGTTTGCGCAGTGAGCGCAGCTTGGCGCCGAGAAAATGGCCCTTGCGCAGAAGCGGTGACATGGCCGTACCCATCGCGAGGAGTTCAGTGTGAAATTAACAGTGTGAAGTTTCTATAGTCAAATTTCGTTTGAGCGGCAGACTATGCTGCGGCCATGAATGCGCAGCCCAACGAGGTGTTGTACTCCCGCGAGCAGGGCGGGCCGCGCGTCGAGATTCTCGGCCCCTATGTGGAGCGCTGCGACGAGGTTCTGACTCCGCTCGCCCTGCAACTGCTCGCGAGTCTGCACCGCCGCTTCAACTCGCGGCGGCTCGAGCTGCTGACGGCCCGCGAGCGGCGCCAGGAGGAGATCGATGCGGGCGTCATGCCCGACTTTCTGCCCGACACGGCCGCTGTTCGCGCCGCTGACTGGCGCATCGCTCCCGTTCCCGCCGATCTGACCGAACGGCGCTTCGAGGTCACCTGTCCCGTCGATCGCAAGGCGGTCATCAACGCGCTGAACGCTGCGGCGCGCGCGTTCGTCGCGGATTTCGAGGACTCGTGCTCGCCCACCTGGAGCAACGTGATCCGCGGCCAGGTGAATCTTGCCGACGCGGTGCGGCGCACGATCACCTACGCCGATGCCGCCACGGGCAAGATCTACCGCTCGGGCGAGCGAACCGCGACGGTCGTCGTGCGCCCGCGGGGTTGGCATCTGCCGGAAAAGCATGTGCGCATCAACGGCGAGACGGTATCCGGCACGCTGTTCGATTTCGCGCTCTTCATCGCCAACAACCACGCGGCACTCGCGCAGCGCGGCACCGCTCCCTACTTCTATCTCCCGAAGCTCGAGAGTCATCTCGAGGCGCGGCTCTGGAATGAGGTGTTTCTGGCCACCCAGGAGGTGCTCGGGCTGCCGCGCGGCACGATCCGCGCCACGGTGCTGATCGAGACGATTCACGCCGCCTTCGCGATGGACGAGATTCTCCTCGAGCTGCGCGAGCATGCGGCCGGACTCAACTGCGGGCGTTGGGATTACACCTTCAGCTTCATCAAGACTTTCCGCCAACACCCCGACTTCCTCCTGCCGGAGCGCGCCGCCCTCGGACCGGAGCGGCATTTTTTGAAGTCGCAGCTCGAGCTGCTGATCCAGACTTGCCGGCGCCGGGGTGCGCAAGCGATGGGCGGGGCGCCGGCGCGGGGCGCCGATCGCGCGGTGCTGCCCGGCGATCTGATTCGCGTGCCCGGGGGAGAGATCACCGATGCGGGACTGAGAGGATGTATCCGCGTCGGCGTGCAGTACATCGAAGCGTGGCTGCGCGGCAGCGGCTGCGTGTCCCTTTATAACTTCACGGAGGACGCGGCCAGCGCGGAGATTTGCCGTGCGCAGCTCTGGCATTGGATGCGTCATGGCGCGCGGACGAGCGACGGGCGGGGGATCACCGCGGACCGCTTCGATCGCCTGCTGACCGAGGAGCTCGACCGTATCCACGGCGAAGTCGGACCTGGCCGGCTCGCCGCGGGAGTGTTTCCGACGGCGGCCCGCGTGTTCGAGCGAATGACCAAACAGGACACCTTCGACGAATTCCTCACGCTGCCCGCCTACGAGCTGCTGAGTTGACAAAACCGGGAAACCTCGGGCTCGGGTGGCCAGCCCGCTGCGCCCTCGAGCCGCGCCCCATCCAGCTGGAGACTGACGCCTATGACTGGTTACCGAGCCCTGCCGACCGCCGATGAATTGCGCCGCCAGTGGGCGGAAAGCCCGCGCTGGCGCGGTGTTCAGCGCGGGTACCGGGCCGAGGATGTCGTGCGCCTGCGGGGAACGATACCCGTGGAGCATTCAATCGCCCGGCTCACCTCCGAGAAGCTCTGGCACTACATCACCGAGAAGCCGTTCGTGAATGCGCTCGGCGCGCTCACCGGCAACCAGGCCATGCAACAGGTGAAGGCGGGACTGG
>CAZDTG010000176.1:0-7912 GCA_964508005.1 uncultured Steroidobacteraceae bacterium | reverse complement strand
CTGGCGTTTCGTCTGGCGGTTCTTGCTCCCTCTCGAGGCCCAGCAGCGCAACCTCAGGTCGTTCGCTTCCTTGCGCTGCGCAGGTGGCATTACGTACGCTGAACACCCCACTATTGTGCATCCACGCCCAAACGGAAGTCAGGTTCTCCGATGAACTGTGTCCACGTCGCGACCATCACGACCAAGCCCGGACAATTGCGCGACCTCGTGCGCATGGCGGAGATGGATCTCCTGCCTCTCTATCGCGGTTTGCCGGGCTTTACGGCATTCACTGTCGTCCGGATGGGCGACGCAACGACTGTCTTCTTCGGCATCTGGCGGAGCCGCCAGGAAGCGGAACAAGCGGTCAAGTCAAGCGATCAGTGGATGTGGGGCGGCGCCGGCAAGCTGATTGACTCGCTCTACAACCGTGTGGGTGACATGCCATTTCTTGCCGTGTCCGGCACGCTCACCGAGTATTTGTCACCCGCAGTGGTTTCCGAGCCTCGCGATTGATGCCGATCTCTATCGAACAGCCCAACAGCCCTACTGGCCAACAGCCCTACTGCCGTACTGCCGTACTGCCGTACTGCCCTACTGGCCGACAGCCCAACGTACGACGCCATCAGCCTGCCCAACGTACGACCACCTATGATACGTCGTCGTTGGTGCAATGTGGACCTCGATGACACAAGTCTGACGTGACTGCGATGTCCAGTGCCACACAGCAGGTGTCACTGGTGGCGAGAGTGAAACGAGGGCGCGAAACGCTGCAACCCACCACGCCGCTCCGTCGCACACGCGGTATAAGGCATGTTGATTTGGCGTTGACGCGACGCCGAGCCGGCAGTGACTTCGCACGTGATCGAGGCACCCTATGCGATTCCTGCACTTTGTGCACGTTCTGCAGTCCCTGCCCGTGTGGCCACGGCGTCGACCACAGTACTTCGCTTATGGTGTCGCGGACGGCAAAGTGGCCGCCGCGCACAGCCTCACAACCCTCTCCGCTGATAGCGCACTGGTGGGTGAGCAGGCGATCTTCGCCGCGTCGGCGCTCCCCGGACACGTGGCACCAGCTAGCGCCCGGATCTACCGACTCGGCTGGGTCGAAGGCTATCGTGCCGTGAGCGACCACGCATCGCAGACGCCCGCACAGTAGGCGTCGCCTTGCCGTGCGCTCACTGCTGCTCGGCGCTCATGCGCCAGCATGAGCACAATCACGTCGCTTTCGTTCAGGGGACCTGCTCCCGTGGTGGCCGCACCACCTACCACATCTGCAACCGCCAGAGACCCAGACACCGAAGACGGACTCCGACGCATGCAGGCCACGCACTGGAAGTGACGAGCCCGCCGCAACCGCCTGGGCTACATAGCCCCAGTCGTCAGGCGGGTTGCGTTGGCTTTCGCCTTTGCTTCTCTCCTGTTGCTGTGATCCACGCGTTCGAGCGACAGGTTCGTTCGTGGGGCGCTCTCCGCTCGACCGGGTACACAGTGCACACAGACCGTCCCGTTGTCGCCAGAACGGTTCGGCGGGGACCCCGCCCTCGCACAAAGCAGGTCCGCTCGGGTTGCCGCCCACTTGTGAGCGCATCCGGCAGTGTGCTGTTCGCTGGCTCCCTGCTCGCCACCGCGCTCCTGCCGGCGCCTTCTCGTGACTGACTACCTAACTTCCTGGCCTGGATTAGTCATGAAACGTGGTCAGGGCATGTGAAAGCGTTGAGCCTCTTGGTTCTGGTCGAGTTGAGGGCGTTTCATAGGCGCCGTATAGCGTGTTGCGGGCACCTTTGCTCTTCGTGCGCCACCGACCACGTGCAGAGGAATGCGCGTAACGCGCGTAACGCCCGGTGTGCCGACCGGGCGGGGTCGAATAGGTCGTGCTACATCGTGTCACAGTTGCACGAGGAACGGCAGCGATTCAATGTCGCGCGGCGCGGCAGCACGCCGGGCAGCGAGCAGAAGAGCCCCCGCGCTGGCGCGCTCAGCTGGACGACAGCAGAACGCCTGCAGAACGCAGGGGCACCCATTCCTCGGCGCTGCCACCTCGCTCAGTCAATCGATGGGATTGGCAAGTGGGAGGGTGAACCAGAAGGTCGAGCCCTTCCCGACCGCACTCACCACGCCCAACTGCCCACCATGGGCCTCGACAATAGTCTTGCAGATGTGCAGCCCCAGCCCCAGCCCAGTGCCCGAACCGCTCTGCACGCGGACGCCATCGGTTCGGTAGAACTTCTGCCAAATGCGGTCTTGCTCGGTCCGCGGAAGCCCCGGTCCGTGGTCCGCGACGGCGACGCGCGCCTCGGCTCCCGTCACGGCTACTTGGACTGCCACCGCCTGGTCCTCTGCCGAGTACTTCAGCGCATTGGTTACGTAGTTGGTGACGACCTGACCGATACGGTCCGCATCGGCCACGACCTGCACTGGCCTTGCGGCCACCACCTGCAGGTCAATCGCACGCTGTGGGCTCGCCAGACGCAGTGCTTCTAGCGGCTCACGCACCACAGCCACCAGGTCACACGGCATGCACTGCAGCGCTAATTTGCCCGCGTGCACCAACGAGGTGTCGAACAGCAGGGCGACGAGACGAGCCAGCCGGTCCACACTGTGGCTCGTCTCATCCAGATTGTGCCGGGTCGCCTCGACCTGCTTGGCCAGGTCAGGGGTCTGTGCCAGCACCGCCGCCGCCAGACGCTCGAAACGCTGGGTGGCGAGATCGATGCTGCCCATGGAGACTGAGAGCGGCGAGCGCAAGTCGTGGCTGGCGGTGGCCAGGAACTCATCCATGCGTTGGGCGGTCTCGTGCAGCGTCAGTTCGCGGACGTGCCCCGCCTCACGCTCTTGGAAGAGCCGGTCGCGCTGCAACACTATGGCCGCCAAGTCCGCGGTCGCGCCTGCCAGCGCGTGTTCGGCGGCGGTGAAGCCGTGCGGGGACACCCCGAAGTCGACTGCGAGCAGGCCCACCAAGTCTGCGCCGAGGCGCAAGGGAGCGACGAGCAATCGGGACACCCCATGTATCGGCAGCCCCTGCCGCGCGGCCTCGGTGAGGTCGTACATGACGACCTCGCCCGTCCGCAGCCGTGGGATGAGGCCCAGCGATAGGTCGTCGCTCAAGCCGAACTGACTCGCCTCGGCGTACCACTGCTGCTCATCCTCCAATGGCCGCCCCACGCGCGCCAGGGGCCGCAAGCGTTCGGTCTCCGGGTCTACCCCGAGCAGCAGAATGCGCTCAGCACCCAGCACGCTGCATGCCGCCTCCGCCAGACGGCGCGTGACCGCGCCCGTGCCAGGTATGGCTCCACTGTCGGCCGCACCAGCAGCGCCGTCGGGGCTGCTGGTGAGCGCCCGCGCCATCGCCAACATGGCCTGGAGCGCCTCCAGGGTGCGCCGCTCGAGCCGTCGGCGCTCGGTCACGTCGCGCAGCACGACCACCGCGCCCGTGCTGCGACCCTGGGCATCGTGTACTGGGGCGCCGCTGAAGTTGAACGCCCACTCCAGTCCGTCCGGGGAACCCACGCGCATGTCCAGGGTGGTTGGGCCTTGCAGGACCTCGCCGCGCAGCAGGCGGGGAATGGGGCAATCCGCCGCCAGCACTGCCGGGAGCACGGGCTGACTGTGAACATCGCGCCGCGTGAGATGGGCCATCGGTTCGCGCAGGGGCGTCGGCTCTGTGCAGGTGGCGCCAATGGTGGCCATCATGTCACGGTAGGCGTGGTTCGCGCGGACGACGCGCTGCTCGGGGTCGCACACCACCACGCCATCGGTCATCGCCTCCAAGGTCGCGTCGAGCTCAGCGGCCCACGCTTCGGCCGCCTGGCGCGCCGCCTGGGCGATCTCATACAGGCATGCACGATCGATGGCCAGCGCGAGGCGATCTGCCACCAGCTGCAAGAGATGGACGTCCGCCTGGGTGAAGTGGCGCGGCGTGACCGTGCCTACGTGCAGCACGCCGATGAGCTGGCCCTCGACCAGCAGCGGCACGCCGGCCATCGAATGCAACCGTTCGCGCAGCACAGGCGGGATGTCATCCAGCGTGGACAGGTCCTCCACGATGAGCGGTTGACGGCTGAGGGCGATGCGGCTGGCGACGCCACGGTCCAAGGGGAAACGCACAGGGACGTTGTCGAGTACGCCGCGCGCGCTCCGCACGACGAGCTCCTGCCCGTCCTCTGCGAGGAGCAGGACCGAGACATTGTCAACGGCCATGACCTGCAGGATGCGGTCGGACAGGTTAGGGAGCAGCTCCGCCAGGGCCAGATGCGCGAGCGTGGTGTCGGTGACGGCCGCAAGCTGCTGCAGCTGCCCAGAGACCGCCTCAGCCGCCGCCCGCGCTGTCTGCTCGCGCGTCAGCAGGTGACCGCGCTCTGCTTCCGCCAGCTTCTGCTCGGTGATGTTGATGTGGGCGACCACCGCTCCGCCTGCTGGGCCTCCTCCGCCTGGTGCGCCCGGGAGCGGCGTGACGCGCAGCAGAAACCACCGCTGCTCGGTGGGCGAGGGGCAGGGGTATTCCAGCTCGAACTCCGGCAGTAGCCCCTCGAGCACGGCCTGGGTGCCAGCGGCAGCGGCCTCGGCCGGGGCGCTGGACGGGCCTGTGCTGCGGCGGCTTACCGCTAGGTAGTTCAGACCGATGCTGCCCTCAGCGAGGTTAGGGGCCTCGTTCTCGCGGGCCATGCGCCGCCAGGTGGTGTTAACGGCGACAATTGTGCCGACGTGATCCAGCACCGCCATACAGTTCGGCAGCGCGTCCAGGACGGCATCGGCCAAGCCATCCCGGAGCAGTGCGGTGCGCTGTGGCCTGCTGAGTACGGCGCCCGCGCCGTGTCTCGATCTCGGTGACTGTCTTTCGGTCTTGTGAAGTGACATCGCTCTCTCGGTCTCTGCCAAGCTCAGGTGGTGCCGCGGTAGGGTATCGTGTGATGTCGTGTGGTGCTACGCACCCCCAGCGCGTAGCACCATGCCTACATGCCTACAGGCATATCCGCACACCGCAGCGCTGTGATGGCGCCATCCCGGCGCTGTATGCATGTCACTCACCGGCGCAGCGCCGAGGAGCCAGTCCCCACGGTACGAGGCACCCAAGTCACATGAAACCACGGGCATGTTACAGCGGTATGAGCCGAAGCTTGCACGTCGCACTGTGCATTGACTAGGTTGGAGCAAATCTGGAGCGGTGGTGAGCGCCTCAGCGTGGTCACCATCCAAGGCACTCCCTGGCTGCGAACATGGCTGGGGAGCAAAGGCGGGTCGCCTCGTCCGGTCGGCTGACTGAGTTTCAGGCGGGTCCGATGAGTGCGTGAATCGCGTCGAGCAAGACGTCAACGTGGAACGGCTTGGCAATGACCTTGTCGCCGCCATAGCGATCGCGGTCGAGCTCTACGCGGTCAAGCTGGCCTGGGTCGGTCGAGGTAACGATGATGGGGATGCGCCCGGTGACGCCCTGAGCGTGCAACCGCTCCAGCAGGTCCCATCCGGCCCGACCTGGCAGGCTGACGTCGATCACAAGCAAATCGGGCTGCAGCGCAGCAATCTGGTCCCAGGTGCGGGGCACATAGTTCGTCGTGGTGACATTGTAGTTGGCATCCTGCAGCAGCTCGCGCCCGAAGTCGAGGAACTTCGGGTCATGATTGACCATGAAAATGTGCTTCCGTTCGCCCTGCCGGGCTTCTTCGTCTGCTGAGTGGGAGGTGTCCATGACGAATTTCTCCCCGAGTGTCCCGATGCGTCCCGTGGTCGTACGCAGCACGCCGATCATGGCGGGCGATCGCGGCCGTCGAGGAGCGGTACGCGGCGCATTCCCTTCCCCTTCCTTCCGACTGCCCATCGCCACTGCCTAGAGACAGGTGTGCTGATTCCATCCTACAACACGCGGGCGTTTCGTTCCTTCCAGTTTGGGCGTTTTTCAGCATCTCCCCGGCCAGTGCAAGGCTCATTGGCGGATGCCAAGAGTACCCGGCAGCGGTGAAAGCAACGCTAACATGGATGTGCGCACTGCTCTTCAGCCCTGGAAGACTCGGTTACGAAACGCCCTCGTCGAGCTGTCCAATCGACTCACCAGTCCCAGGAGGCTCGCCTTTGTCCGACTCTCTCACATCTTCGCTCCTGGTGGGCGTTTGACGCCGGACAGCTCACCTCGGATGGTGGCCTCGTCTGGCTTGCCCAGGCGGTCATCCGCCTGGGCTTGTCCGTCGCCTTCGCCGCTCAGCTTCGCGACTGGCGCCGCGGTCCGCTCCGCCATCCGCTCCGCCATCGTGCTGCACCCGCGCTTCCCCGGCGCGAACACGCATTCGTCGCCGCGCAGCAGGCGTCGCCCTGGGTGGCGCGCGTCGGCGACGTCGCCCTAATCGGGAGCGAATGAGTCCAAGAGCGCGTGTATGAGCGACGAGGCCAGCCAACGCTCGTAGTCTTCCGGCGGCCAGTGTTGTGCGATGACCAACATCCGATACAGGTCGTGCGAGCACAGCGCCCAGAGCAGATCTGCGGCCCGTTCGACGGTCACATCGGCAGCCAGCGCCCGTTTCTCATCGAGTGATCGTGCGACCATCTGCGCATCCATCAGCCGCGCGCTGGCGAGCTGGCGGAGCACGGCGGCGATCTCGGGGGCGGCGGTTGCCGCGCCCCGCACAATCTCGGCGACATCCGCCGAGCGCTCATGAATGTGTCGGATGTTGGTTGCGTGCAGTACGAGCTGCCGTCGGGGATCGGGCTCCGATAGCATCGCCTGCCACCACGAGCGCTCGGCCAATGGAGGGGCCTCGGCATCTCCCCGGACCAGCAGGTTGATCAGTTCCGTGAGCAGACCCGCCTTCGTCCCGAACACGGCGGTGACGGTTGGCGGGGAGACGTTCGCCTCGCGTGCGATGGCGGGCAAGGTCGTGGCGACGTACCCCTGGGCGGCGAAGAGACGGCGAGCCGCCTCGAGAAGTTTGCTGCGGGTGAGTTGCGCCTGCTGCTGGCGTTGCGGCGAATGATAGCGACGTTTGTGGAGCGGCTCGTCCATCGTATTCACCACCATTGACTCATATTCAATATGGTGTTATGATAGCAAATATCTGTGTCGACGTGCAAGGTCCCGATCACGTGACGAGCAGTCCTCACCGGGCAGAGTAGTAGAACGGGAAACCACGTGGACATTCAGGACTCGCAGGACACGCAGGACATGCAGGCGGAGTCTGGCTCCCGAGGCGCCCTCGAGGACATCCAACGGGCCACGAACCACCATGACCTGGATGCGCTCGTGGCGTGCTTCGCCCCCGCCTATCAGAGCGCGTTCCCGACACACCCCGATCGCGCGTTCTCCGGACACGACCAACTGCGGAGGAACTGGTCGCAGATTTTCGCCGCCGTGCCCGACCTCCATGCGACGTTGCTGCGCAGCGCGGTGGAAGGTGACACCGCGTGGGCGGAGTGGGAATGGACGGGTACCCTTGTCACCGGCGGGCCGTTTCTTCATCGCGGCGTGACCATCCACGGGGTAGACCAGAGGCAGACGCGATGGGTCAGGCTCTACATGGAGCCGGTGCGCGCGGGCGAGCCTGGCATTGAGTCCCTGGGACAGGGTGGCCCAGCATGATCCTAGTCGCAGGTGGCACGGGGCTGCTGGGCACGCAGGTCGTACGATTGCTGACAGCACGCGGGTTGCAGCTGCGGGTCCTGACGCGCGACGACCGCGACGTGCGCACCCGCTCGCAGGTGCGCACGTCGCGGTCGTCGCGGGCGACGTGCGCGAGAGCGGCGCGGTTGACCGGGCGGTAGCCGGGTCGCGCGTTGTCATCTCCGCGATCCAGGGTTTCAGCGGAACCCGTGACGCGAATCCCCGCACGGTGGACCTGCGCGGCAATGGCATCCTGATCCAGGCGGCACGGAACGCGGGCGTCGAGCACTTCGTCCTCGTCTCGGTCCACGGGGCCTCCCCGGATCACTCGATGGAACTCTTTCGCAT
>CAZDTG010000175.1:0-7949 GCA_964508005.1 uncultured Steroidobacteraceae bacterium | reverse complement strand
GTCGCCCGTGACGTCGTGCTGGGCAGGCATGCGTCGGAGCCGCCACCGGATCTGCTCGTGTGCGTCGTGGACGCCACCAACCTGCGGCTCAACCTGCGCTTGGTCCTCGACCTGAAGCGGATTGGCCGGCCGATGCTCGTCGCGCTCAACATGAGCGACGTCGCGAAACAAAGAGGTTACCGGCTCGATCGGCAGGCGCTCGAGCGGGCACTCGGAGTGCCCGTGGTGGAGACCGTCGCGGTCCGCCCGGGCGGCGAGCGCGACCTCATCGAAGCGATCGACCAATACCGCTTCGTGGAGCGGAGCGGACGCGTTGAGGCGCCCCTACCCGCCACCGCGGCCGAGATCGAGGCAACGCAGCGCGAAGTCCGGCGCATCCTCGAGGAGGTCGGCTATCGGGTACCGCCGCGAGTCGCTCTCCTGTCGCGGCTGGATTCCATCGTTCTCAATCCGATCGCCGGCCCGATACTGCTGGCGACCGTGTTGTTCCTCATGTTCCAGGCGGTGTTCAGCTGGGCCCGGATCCCGATGGACTTCATCACCGAGCAGATGAATGCGCTCGGCACCGCCGTCGGTAATGTGCTGCCGCAGGGACCGCTGCGCGGTCTGGTGCTGGACGGCATCATTGCCGGAGCCGGCAGCGTGCTGGTCTTCGTGCCGCAGATCCTCATCCTGTTCCTCTTCATTCTGGCATTGGAAGACTCCGGCTACCTGCCCCGTGCGGCGTTCATGCTCGACCGCCTCATGGGCAAGGTAGGGCTTTCCGGCCGGGCATTCATTCCGCTGCTCTCGAGCTTTGCGTGCGCGATCCCCGGCGTCATGGCCACGCGCACCATTCCTTCGAGTCGCGATCGCCTGGCGACGATCATGATCGCGCCGCTCATGACGTGCTCGGCACGCCTGCCGGTTTATGCGCTGCTCATCGGCGCGTTCATTCCGCAAAAGACCGTCGGCTTTTTCAACCTTCGCGGGCTCGTTCTGTTCGCCCTCTATGCCGCGGGAGTCTTGAGCGCGATGGGGGTGGCCTTCGCATTGAAGCGGACGGTGATGCGGGGTGAGCACCGGCCTCTGCTCCTCGAGCTGCCCGAATACCGCCTGCCGAATCTGCGCAATCTGTTGCTCGGTCTTTGGGAGCGCCTGCGGATCTTCGTCGGCCGGGTGGGCACGGTCATTCTGTCTCTGATGGTCGTGCTGTGGTTCCTGGCGAGCTTTCCGGCACCGCCCGCGGGTGCGACCGGACCCGCGATTGAATACAGCATCGCGGGCATGCTCGGGCGCGGCTTGGAATACCTCTTTGCACCGATCGGCTTCAACTGGCAGATCTCCATCGCCCTGGTTCCCGGACTCGCGGCGCGCGAAGTCGCGGTAAGTGCGCTCGGCACGGTGTACGCCATGTCCGGAACGAGTGACGTCGCGGGCGCGCTGGCGCCCGTGATCGCGCGCAGCTGGAGTCTCGCCACTGCGCTCTCGCTTCTCGCGTGGTACGTCTTCGCCCCGCAGTGTCTTTCGACCCTTGCAGTCGTGAGGCGGGAAACAAACTCCTGGCGCTATCCGTTGATCATGGCGGGCTACCTGTTCGCGCTCGCCTACGCCGCTGCCTTCATCACATACCGGGTGGCCTTGGCCCTCGGGGGTGGTTGACAGATGGAACCGTTACTGCAGAACGTTCTGGTCGGTGTGATCGTTGCGGGTTGCACCGTGTTCAGCGCCTGGCGCCTGATGTCGCCCAAACTTCGCCTGCGGGCGCTCGACTTGGCCGGGCCGGTGATCGAAAAGCTCGGCGCAAGCACCGCGATCGCGCGTTTACGGACCCGGACGATCGCGCAGCTCGCCGCCGGCTGCGGCGCCTGCTCGCATAACAAGGCTGCGGTGCATCACCCGGGGGCGCGCCGCAGCTCCTGATACGCGAGGCCGGGGCGCAGCACCCCGGCTTTCACCCCATGTCGCCGGATGGCGCGCGCCCTAACGCTTGCGTCCGGACTCGAACACCTGGCGGACCTCGCCGTTCACGATCCGCTCCTGGTAGCTGCCACGCGTGTAGCTCGCCACCACGCGCCTCCAGAAGCTCACGGCGCCAGCGTTGCGCAGATACTCGGTAATCTCCCAGCGCCCGGCAAAACGACTCAGAATGAGCTGTACGGCCGTCTCCCCGATCCCCAGGCGCCGGCGCGTGCGGGCGATGAAGAACTCCGCCATTCTGTAATCGACACGGGGCTGCGCCAGGCCGGGTGCCACGCGCGCCACCATCGCGAACCCGACCGGCTCGGCGGCCTTGAGGATGATGAGCGGAAAGGCGTTGGGATCACCGAACCAGCGCAGGATCTGGTCGGGCTCGCGATGACCCACCTCGCCCAGCACCGGGAAGACGCCGGTATCGGGGGCAAGATCATCGAGATAGTCGCGATAGACGCTCTGGATCCAGCGGCGATCGCTTTCGGACGCTCGCGCGTCACGCACACTGACGGTCACGGGCATGGGACACTTCAAAATAACACGGCCCGGACAGCCCGCTCGCGCGATCCGTCCAGGCCGTATTCAGCCTCAGGCCAAATGAAGTAATTCGCTGTCGAACTACCCCATAGGAGGCTTACTGCTTCGGCGGGGCGGCGGGAGCCGCGGCGTCGGCAGGAGCAGCCGGAGTGGCGCTGCCCTCGGCAGGAGCGGGAGCAGCCGAGTCGGCAGCCGGAGCGGCCGGAGCGTCCGCGGCGGGAGCCGGCGGCGTGGCCTCGGTGGTGGCGGCCGGCGGAGGAGTCGCGGCAGGTTCGGTGCTGGCGGATTCCTGCTTCGCGCAGGCCGTCAGCATCAGCGCCGCAACGAGTGCGCTAAGAGCAAGTTTAGTGTTCATCGATCGGTACCCCGAAGAGAAGCAAGAGTGGTGAGAAAACCAGACGAACGAGTTTTTTTCGTTCCGCGAGTCCTTCACGGGTCGCGCGGGCAAATTCTATAGAGTCGCCACGCGTTTTGAAACAGCTTGGCGCCAGGTTGTCTCGCCCATACTACACCGGTCGTGCGACTAAACTAAATGCACCCCGATACGCCCGCCAGGGGCGGGGCTTTTACAATCCGTTGCGCAGTATCACCGGAGCAAGACATGTCCGAAGCTGACCGCGGTGTCGAATCGAGCCTGGAGCCGGCCTCCGAGGTCTCCGCGAAGCTGGAGGGCTCTTTTGGCCCGCACCTGGCGGTCGTCTGCGCGCGCACCGCGCGTGCGCTCGAAGCCTGCGGCTATTCCGCTCTGCTCGTGCACTCGGGATCCCTGCTCACCGTCTTCGAAGATGACCGGACCTATCCGTTCGAGGCGCATGCGCCCTTCAAGGTATGGACGCCATCGGCCGACGTACCTGACTGTTTTGTGTATTTCGCGCCCGCACGGGCGCCCCTGCTCATTTTTCACCGGCCCGCCGACTACTGGCACAAGTCGGCGGATGTGCCACGCGCCTACTGGACCAGGCACTTCGACATCCGTTCCGCGCCTGATCTCGCGTCCGCGCGCACGCATTTGCCGATCGACCTGTCGCGAGCCGCCTACATCGGCGACGCCTTTCCCGATCTTGCGAATTGGGGGGTGGGGGCGGTCAACCCGCGCCGCCTCATGCGCCATCTCGACTACGGCCGAGCGGTAAAGAGCCCCTACGAGCTGGGCTGCATGCGCGAGGCGAGCCGGCTGGGAGTGCTCGGACACCTTGCGGCCGCACGGGCCTTCACCGAGGGCGCGTCCGAGTTCGAAATCGAGATCGCGTTCTTGAAGGCCTGCGGGATGCGGGAGCAGGAGTTGCCGTACAACCCCATCATTGCGCTGAACGAGGGTGGCGCGGTATTGCATTACCAGGTGCTCGACAGGCAGCCGCCGGCCGAGCGCCATTCGCTGCTGATCGATGCCGGGGCGGAGTTTGGCGGCTACGCGAGCGATATCACCCGCACGCATGCCCTGCGCGGCGGCGACTTTGCCACGCTCATCGAGCGAATGGATGAGATGCAGCAGACTCTGTGCGCCGGCTTGCACGCCGGAGTGGATTGGCGCGACGTGCACCTGCGGGCGCACGAGCTGACCGGCAAGTTGCTGCGCGAAGCTGACATCACCACTTGCAGTGCCGCCGAGGCGGTCGCCACCGGAGTGACGAGCGTGTTTCTTCCGCACGGAATCGGGCATCTCCTGGGGCTCGAAGTCCACGATGCAGGCGGGCTCATGGAAAGTCCCGACGGAGGCGATATTCCGCGCCCCGCGGGACATCCGTTTCTGCGGCTCACGCGTGTGCTGCAGAAAGGCTTTGTGGTCACCGTGGAGCCCGGGATCTACTTCATCGATCAGCTGTTGGACGCCGCGCGGGCGGACGGCAGGGGCGGCAAGATCAACTGGCCGCGCGTGGCCGGCCTGCGAAAGTTCGGGGGCATCCGCATCGAGGATAACGTGGCCATCACCGACACCGGCTCCGAGAACCTCACGCGCGATGCGTTCCGGGGGCTGCAGCCGAAACCAGCCGGCAAACCGGGCTCCTGAGGCTGGCCCGCCCGCGTCAGCTCGACGCTAGCGCTTGGCGAGCTCGTCCCGGATCTCCTGCAACAGCTGTTCGGTTCGCGTCGGCGGGGGCGCATCGGGAGCATGCGCCGGCGGCGGCCGCTTGAGGCGGTTGATGCCCTTGATGATGATGAACAGCACGATAGCGATGATGAGAAACTCGAAGATCGTCTGCAGGAAGGCGCCGTAACGCCACAGCACTTCCTTGCCCTTCGCGTCATGCCCGATCGCCACCGCCAGATCGGTGAAATTCACGTTGCCGATGACGACTCCCAACGGCGGCATCACGAGGTCGCCCACGAGCGAGGCGACGATCTTGCCGAAACCGGCGCCGATCACGACACCGACCGCAAGGTCGATGACGTTGCCCTTCATGGCGAATTCTTTGAATTCCGAAGCCAGACTCATGCCCCGCCTCCCCCGATTTGGCCGGCCAGGCCGACGTCGATGTTGGGGACCAATCTACGGTAACCGGTCAGAAGGAGCAAACGGCGCCGTGGGGCTTGCACTGAGCGGCGCTGGTATCGCTCTTGCCTGCGGCGCGAATGGACGGACGCAGATCTCCGACTCACATGCTGCTGCGCAGCGCAGCGGCGCCGTTCGCCTCGCGGAAGGCGGTATCGGCCTGAACTGGCAGGGTGCTCTGATGATGCCGCGTAGCGTCTTCGATGCGCGTGAGGAGCACGCACCATGCCTGAAAGACCGCGTCGACGGAGATCTGATCTACACGTGTCGTCTCGGGAGGGCCCCCAACTCCGATGACGGGCGACCCCGAAATACTCCGCGGCAGCCAGAATCGCTGCGGCCCGGCGCCATACATCACGACCAAGGGTAGTCCCAGCGCCGCCGCCGCGTGTGCCGGACCCGTGTCCACCGAAATCATGCTGTGGGACGCCTCGCAAAGCGCGAACAGGCGGCGCAGGCCGACCTCCGCAACCACGACGGCATCGAGCGCCGTGGCAACCTGGACCTGCTTCAGCATCGCGAGCTCCTCACGCGTGCCGCGTAGCATGATCAGAGCGTTCGGCATCCGCGCGTGTATTTTTTGTAAGAGCGATGCCCAACGCTCGATTGGCCATGCCTTGTCGTCCGTCTTGAGCCGTGCCCATCGCCGTCGCCGCCGGCTCATGCTGCGGTGATTACCCGGCTGCACGATGACGATCGCACGTCCCGACCAGCCTTGGCCTTGCAGCCACTCGTTCAGGTCGGCACGGTCCGCATTGCACATCCGCAGACGGGGCGCCCAAGGAGAATCCAGGGTCGGAACGGGGTAGTCCGCGGCGTTTATTGACGGGGGCGTCTGCTCACCCAGACGGACCAGACGGTCCACCGAATGGTGCAACGTCTCCGGCTTCTCTGTCATGAAGAGACAGCGTGCCGGGTCCACGCCACTGAATCTGAGCATGCGCCTTATTCGTGGCAGCTGCCGGTAATGGTGTTCGCAGATGTAAATGGGACCGGGGTGGCTCTCCCTGAGTGCACGCGCCACCCGCGGCCAGGTCGAGGTGAGCGGAAACGGGAAGTGCGGGCCGAATGACCAGACTTCGGCAACGTCGGGGTTGCCTTGAAATACGCCGCCAGACGTGCCACCCCCGACCACATGGCAGGGCATACGATACCGCCGATGCAGGAGACTCAGCATTGCGGTCAGCATGACCATATCGCCGAGACGGGCGAAATACACCACGGTCGGTTGCAGAGGCGGCGCTGGCGAGCGGGGGGAGACGCTGTCTATCAGTTTATCGGTCCTCAAGCGGCAGGGCGGCAGTAAATCGAGCCAAGGCACATGTTGTTACTCTAGCAGCGCCTCGGAGCCGGTGACCAGCGACGTACCCTGGAGACGATTCTCGCGGCAATCGCGGCGCCGGCAGCCCTCGTGCCAGGCTCAGGGCTGCCGCGCCGCGGCGGATTTTTGCCCGATCAGATAAAAGTTGTTCCTGTACACGGGACATTCGGCATGCCGCCACTCGAATTGCGGCAACGCCTTTTCCAGTGACGCGAAATACCGGACGTTGTCGCAGGAACCGAAGGCCCGCTGATAGGCGAACAAGACGTAATCGAATCCCGCCAGCACCGATACGACCTCGTCGCGCACCTCCAGGGGAGTCTCGCTCAGCGACCAGGTAGCGACGAACAGTGCGGGGCTGTGCTCGGAGGTCTCGCGTCTCAATGCCTGTGCGATATTGTCGGACTGCCAGCGCAGATTCTCCGGTGGCTGCGCCTCGGACCCGGTTGGAAAGACGTTACGCAGATAGAAACGCTGTAAAGCGCACATCACGGGAAGATCGCAGATGAGGTATCTGTCGCGATAACCGAGATTTCTCAGCAGGCGAAAGAAACTCCCGTAGCCGCCGCCGAAATCAACGACCAGCCGGAGTTTTGACAGATCGACGTCCGTGGATTCCAACAGCCTGACCACATGGTAGCCATGTTGCACGAGCAGCGGGCTGCTGAAGGGATAGTGCGGATTCACGAGCGGCTTGCCCACCGGGGATTCCGTCAGCGCTTTTTGCAGCGCGGCGGAAAAACGGTTGGATCGAAGCAAGTACGTCAGATACCTGCGCCCGTGGCTGCGTATCCGCGGATGTACCGTCCTGGCTACGGGTGGCAACCGTAGAAAGTGGTCTACGCCGTTCTGCCGGAGCGCGCCCGCTATTTCGGCCGCGAACCCCGCCCATTCGCCATTCACGGCCGTGCGGCCGGCGGCGGCGTCGAGCGCTTGAAACAGCTCTTCCGAGTGACGCAACAACGGAGGCGGATAGTCGCCCAGGATCTTCGCGGCGATGCGACGCACGGTAGTGCGTACTTCATTCGCAAACCTTGCCGCCATAGTCCCGGTCCATCCTTGCCGCACATCCATTCCAGCCCAGCGCATCATGCCGGGAGGACACTCCAGGTGCAATTGCCGCTGGCGGTTGAAGTTGTTCCGGAAGGCGGCTGGCTTTTCCGCAACCCGAAAAGCTCCGCGGTCAGGCCGCGGCGGCCTTCTTCTTCCGGGTGCGCTTCGGGGCGGCTTCGGCGGTCTCCTCGGCGGCGGCTTCGGTCTTCTTCCGGGCGCGGCCTGTTTTCTTCTTCGCAGCGCCGGCATCCGCCTCGGGGGCCTTGGCATCAGCGGCCACCGCGCGATCCACGAGCTGCATGAGTGCCATCTCGGCCGAGTCGCCGGCACGGGGCATCATGCGCAGGATGCGCGTATAGCCGCCCGGACGAGCCTTGAAGCGGGGCCCCAGGTCCGTGAACAGCTTCTCCACGACTTCATTGTCGCGCAGGCGCGCGAACGCCAGACGGCGGTTCGCTTCGTCATCCTTCTTGGCGAGCGTGATGAGCGGCTCGACCACCCGCCGCAGCTCCTTGGCCTTGGGCACCGTGGTGCGGATCGTTTCGTGGCGCAGCAGCGAAACGCTCATGTTGCGCATCAGCGCGTGCCGATGCG
>CAZDTG010000174.1:6378-7964 GCA_964508005.1 uncultured Steroidobacteraceae bacterium | reverse complement strand
AGCTCCCTGCCGCTCAGCCAGCCCGTGATCGACCTGAATCGCGGGCTGGCCGTGCGCCCCCACGAGCTGTTCCATCGCGGCGGCCGCGCTCCTCAAAGTGTGCCTGGCCGCTGCGAGCTTGTAGATCGTATGGTTGCTCATAGCTGCGCGTCCGGATAGGTCGCCTCCCAACCCCCTCCCAGCGCCTTGTAGAGCGAAACCAACGTTGTCGAGATCTGCGTGATGTTGTCAGTGAGATCCTGCTGTGCCGCCAGCAACCGCCTCTCCGCATCGAGCACCTGCAGGAACGACCCAATACGGGCGGTGTACTGCGCCCGGGCCAGCCGCAGCGCAATCTGGTCGTCCTTGACAGTCGCTTCCAACTGATCGTGGCGAGCCTGCTGGGTTGAATATTGTGTCAGCGCGTTGTCGATTTCGTGCCACGCCGAAAGCACGACGCGCTGATAACTCACCGCCGCTTCCTGCTGCTGCTCCTTGCGCAGCTCGAGCGTCGCCTTCAACCGACCACCTTCGAAGATCGGCAGCCAGCACGGAGCTCGATTGGACCCGGTTCACACACAACCAGATCATTCCGTGCCGCTGTCGAGGCGTTCGCGCGAGTGTCGCAGCCGGTGACCGACAGGACACAGGAAGGTGCCAGCGGACTCCAAGCGGGCTGTGCCCGGAGCCGCTGGAGATCTGCGGCGAGCTTGTCCGCTTTCATGACCCGCCTGGAGAGTGGTCAAACGACTTCGACAAAGTCTCCGTAGCCACCCAGCACGTCATCGTCCGTTAACAGAATCATCGGTTCGAATCGCGCTTGCGCCACCAGAAGCCGATCGAACGGGTCCTTGTGAATCGGGGGAAGCTCAACGACTTTCGCCGCGTGACCTCCCACGATCGGCAAGTGATTGAAGCCCGCCGACTCCACACCGGCCAGGACTTCGTTGGGATCCGCTTTGAGTTTGCCCAGAGCGGATTTGATACTGATTTCCCAGATCGACGCGGCGCTCGCATACACCTCGCTCGAGTCAATGCGTTGTCGCGCCCGTTTCGAGAGTTTTTCTGGAGAGGAAAGTGCCCAAAGAAGCAGGTGAGTATCCAGCAGCACCCGCATTGCTAACGGCCTTCGAATGCGGACAGGGTCTCGTCGTCCAATGGAGCATTGAAGTCGTCAGGTACTTTGATTTTTCCTTTCAGCAGCCCGAGACGCTTCTTACGGATGGGCGTCGAAATAGGAGCTAGTCGTGCCATGGGCTTGCCCGCCTTGGCAATGATGATCTCTGCGCCCGCGGCTACTTCGTCCACCAGCCGGGACAGGTGAGTCTTAGCCTCGTGAATATTTACTGTAGTCATGGCCGCATCTGGTTAAACTAAACTTAGTCCAGTGTACGGGCGAATAGAGACTGTGACAAGTCCGATTGCCGTGGGTCAGAAATCTACTCCGAAGAGGTCGGAAGCGCCGGATTTCCGGCCTGAGCTACCATGTCTTTGGTTAAGCGCGTGCTGATCGGCGACTACTTGGCATCCGGCCCATCTTTTGAATGACGCGATTCATGGCTTCGATCGTCACCGGCTTCATGAGTCGGCTCACGATTCCCTTGAGG
>CAZDTG010000174.1:3340-6278 GCA_964508005.1 uncultured Steroidobacteraceae bacterium | reverse complement strand
AGGGTGACTTGACCTTTGCTGGTCAGCGGTCAGCGTTGCGGACGCCATGGCTAAATTCCCTACGACAGCCAAGTGAATCAGAGAATCGACGAAGAGGATAGGGAGTTGACCAATATGCGGCAAAGTGTGCGCAATGGCCTTTTCATCTCGGCGTTGTTGTTGGTTGCTGTTAACGCGGAGCGGTTTCGAGTTCGCGGCAGCAGTCGGTGTCGACGCTGGCCAACAGGTCGGCCATGCGGACACCTACCCTGACAAGCAGCCCTGTTGCAGGCGGAACGCGATTTGCGCGGGGCTTGTTTGCTACTCCGGAAGGTTCATGCTCTGGAGCAATGCCTTGTAGCGAGGGTCGAATCTCAAGTTGTTAAACCAGGATTTCACGTATACAAGGCTGCGCTCGTGCTGCCGGTAGGCAAGATCGAGCCACGCGAACGCCTGGTCGGGATCATGTCGGAGCGCATAGACGCGGGCGATGTGGGCAGCCCAGCGTCCGCCGTATTTCTGCTGCGCGTCTGCGAGCATCCGGTCGGCCTCTTCGTTCCGGCCGAGTACGTACAGGGCGTAGGGCAGAGTCAGCTGCCGAACGACACGATCCGTCTCTCGTTCGATCTCGGCCAATCCTGCTTCTCGTTCGCCTCGATCCAACAGCAGCATCCCCAGCCGTGCGTGTAAATATGCCGCAGTCGGATTCAGGTCGAGGGCCTTTCGGTAAGCGAGTGTTGCCTCCGCGGGGCTGTCGAGATCCCGTTGCACATAGGCGACTGCCATGTAGTTCCATGCACTCAAAGGGTCCCGCGAGACAGCGGCCCGTGCCAGCGCCAGTGCGTCCCTGTTCCGACCCAAGGCATTCTCAATGAACGACGCCAACCGATACGCATCTGCATTTCCCGGGTCGAGCGCTAGCGCTTGCTTGACCTCGGCGTCGGCCGACTCCCACTCCCAGTCGAGATCGAACCGTACCCAGCTCATCGCGACATGGGCGTCCGAAAGCTTCGGGCCGAGTTTCAGCGCTTGTTCTGCCGCTCGATGTGCCTCGGTACGCGCGTCAAGGTAGGAATCGGTTCCATACAGAGAGAATGCGACCGAATGAGCTTGGGCCAACAGCGCCCAGGCGGGGGCGAAGTTCGAATCGACTGCGAGGGCCCGCTTCAGGTAGTCGATGGTCTTTGCGTTGTCGGCGGGTGTGCCGCGGTTCCAAAGCGAACGGGCCTGCAAATAGAGCGTGTAGACATTGCTGCTCGACGTTGGGATAGCTCGTGGCAAGGGTCCTTCGAGCAAGGTCACCTTCAGGGCCTTCACGACGGCGCCGGCAATCTCATCCTGAATGCCAAAAATGTCGTCCACCTTGCGGTCGTAGGTCTCCGACCACAGGTGATAGCCATTGTCCGCCCGGACAAGCTGGGCGGCGACTCGCACGTGATCACCTGACCTGCGCACGCTGCCTTCGAGAACATAAGCAACGCCGAGCTCTCGTGCGATGTCGGGGATCTTCGTGGGCTTGCCCTTGAAATAGAAGGACGACGTGCGCGCCGGAACGTGCAATTCGGGAACGGCGGCCAGCAAGTCAATGATCTCCTCCGCCGTACCATCAGCGAAGTACTCCTGATCCTTGCTCGCACTCATGTCTGTGAAAGGCAGAACCGCAATCGACTGCTCACCGACGGCGGTCGTCGTCGCGGGAGTTTGGCGGCTCCCTGCTACCGGCTTCGACGGCCAGAAGGAGTTGGCCGCGAGATAGGCAATCAGGAGCGCCAGCGCGAGGGTCAGTGCGATCCCGGACCGTCGGGACGGTGAGCTCGGCACCGTAGTCGTCGCGAGGGTTGTAGTCGCCGGCGCTGGGGTCACCTCCGAGCCCGCCGCTGAAACGGCAGGCGTATCGATCCACCGAGTAACGGGCGCCACCAGGCGATACCCGCGCCGCGGCACATTCGCAATATACGAACAGTTCTTGCCGTCGTCGGCGAGCATGCGCCTCAGCGCTGCGACAACGTGATAGACCGAATCGGATGTGACGATGACGTCTTTCCAGGCCTCTCGCAGCAGTTGCTCGACGCTGACGACCTGACCAGGGTGCTCCGCCAGGCGGACAAGGACCCGCATTGCCCGCGGCTCGAGTTTGACCGTCTTCCCGTCCTTTGACATTTCGTCCAGCGAAGGGTCGACGCGCCAGGCACCGATGCGAAGTATCGTGTTATCGACTGACTTCATCGGCTGCCACCTGCCTGAAGTGCCTGATGCACCGCGCGTTCCTGCCCCTCCAGGGCCTGACGGGGCAACATCCATAGTACACCGGCCGCGCGAACTGGCATGGTCAGCGGGTTTCGGCGGCTAGGGTCAGAGCGGTAGCGCCGGCAGAACCGCGTCAGCGATTCGTCCGCAAACCCTCATTAATCGTTCAGACCTCCGACAGGACGTCCCGGCTTCCCTGTGGCACTAACGTTCCCAGGCCATGAGTGTCGGACGAGTTATGGAAGGCAAAAGGGGATTCAACATGAGAAAGCTTGTGAAATCGTTGTTGAACCGGAACCTACTTGCGCTGGTGGCATTCACTGCCGCTTTGGCGCCTGCGGCGGCCAAGGCGGAGGAGGCGCTGTGCCCGCGGGGGAACGCAACCTTCCACGGGACCTACGTGCTGTACGCAACGGGTACGCGCGTGGGCGTCGGCCCCATTGCCGCGGTTGGAAGGGTCACTTCCGATGGTAGGGGAAACACCATTGCAACCTACACGGCAAGCGTGAACGGCGCGATCCACGAGGGAGTCACGGTGACAGGCGTGTACACCGTCAATGGTGACTGTACCGCAACCTTTGCCGAATCCGACGGTTCCCATTATGATTTTGTGATCGCTCCGGATGGGAGGACGGTGACTTGGATTCGGATCGACTCCAGCTTTGTCACGAGCGGGACCATAATCCGGCTCGGGCATTTAGACGATTGAGCG
>CAZDTG010000174.1:0-3240 GCA_964508005.1 uncultured Steroidobacteraceae bacterium | reverse complement strand
TGTCTTGCGGCCGGGGGACGGTTTAGTCCCACCGGCCGCTACGACATCCTCCGAACCACAGTCCCTCATGCATGGCTAACAGGGACTGGCCGCCTGACAGGCAGTGACAGTCTCATAATGTCCTGTTTCAGCAGATAGATCGATACAGCCAGCAGAACCACATCCTTCATCAGGAAGGGGACGTTTCCGGTCATGGCAGGAAACCCGCCGGCCGAGGCGGCCCAGCCATTGGGCATGAAAGGAATGATGGTCACAGTCAAGATGAAGGTAACAGTCGAGCCGAGCGCTCCCAGAATTCCCAGGCGCTTGTCCCAGAATCCCAGGAACAGGAGCGCGCCAAACAGCCATTCCGCAACCCCCAGAAACCAACTGGCTGCGCGGATGCCGAACACCGGGTACATCCAGAAAATGAGCGGGCCGTGGCTGATGTAGGGGATCAGTACCTGTGCCTCGTAGTCGAACCATTTCTGATATCCGAAGAACAGGAAGATCACGACCATCGATGCTCGGAGCAAGTGGTAATCCACATCCTCCTTGAGCAGGCCAAAGCGGCTCAGAAGATTGATAAGGGCGTTCATCGTCGAATTCCTCCACTCTGTTGTGTGCGGACCGAAAGCCGGTCTCGATGCCGCCGTTACGCCACGGCGGGATAATCGAGATCGGTGTCGTTGATACGATTGAAAATGTTGGTGAAGGTCGTCACGGCGATCGCCAGGCTGATGTCCACCAGGTGCTGGTCCGTGTAACCAGCAGCCTTGATGGCCGAGAACTGCTGCTCGCTGATCGTGCCGCGGGTTTGCATCAGATTTCTCACGAAGCGCACCAGGGCATCGCGCCTGGCATCGCCTGTCGGCTGGCCGGCGCGAATCTGCTTCAGGACTTCAGGCGCAAGGCCCGCCGTCTTCCCAAGCAAGCTGTGAGCGGCCACGCAGTAATCGCAGCCGGCGATCTCGCTGACGAGCAACTTGATGGTTTCCTGGTCCTGCTTGCTCAGGGCGCTGCCGGCCAGGACGCCGTCGGCCTGAAGAATGGCCTTCAATGCGGCTGGTCTGTACGCGCCGATCGCGGCGAAGGTATTCGGGACCCCGCCAGCGGCTTTTCTGATTTGCGCGTAGATCTCGGCCGTGGCGCCGGAGACGGATTCCGGGGTGGGGGTGGTGATACGGGACATAGCGACACTCCTCTTCGAGGGTTGGAGAACGAGTACAGCGTCACTTTACGGGCAGGGAATGAGTTTATTAATATTAGATAAGATCACTTATATGCTAATTCATCTCACCAATGCAGGTTCGATGTGTCCCCGCCCCTAGACTGGCTCAGCCACCTTCTCGAGATGGTGCCCGTTCACGGGCATCTCGATCTCCGCTGTTTTTATGGCGCACCCTGGCTCATAGCTCAGGATCGCGCTGGGCCAGGAGAGATCCCTTATCACATCGTGGTGAGTGGTTCGGCCGTGCTGGAAGACCCGAGTGGCGGCCCGCCACGACACCTCATGGCGGGCGATATCCTCCTGTTCCCTCACGGCGAGGCCCATACGCTGCATGACGGCTCCGGTGAATCACCGGCCCCGGCACGGGAACGCGCAACACTGAACATGACCATCAGCGAGAACGCCGGAACGGGTGATCGCCTGGATATTCTCTGCGGCCGCTTTGTCCTCACGCCGCAGCACGAGCGCTTATTGCGCAACTATCTGCCGCCACGGCTGGTGGTGCGCGCGCCCCGCCGCAGCGCAAGCACTGAACGGCCCGCAACCGGTGCGCAACTGGAGGGCCTGGTGACGCTGATGCGAACGGAGTCGGCCCTTGAGAGCCTCGGCGGACGTGCCATGTTGAATGCGTTGTCGACGGCCATGTTCGCGTTGACGCTGCGGGTGGGGAGTGAATCGGACGAGGCGCCGCCCGGGCTGCTTGCCCTGGCCGGCCACCCGCGCCTTGCCCCTGCTTTGGCGGCCATGTTTCAGGAGCCGGCCCGCGCGTGGACACTGCCTGAGTTGGCACGTCTGTGCCATATGTCGCGGGCGACTTTGGCACGCAATTTCCAGGAGCGATTGGGGCGTTCGGCCAGCGACCTGCTAACCGACATCCGCATGACTCTGGCTGCCAATGAACTGAGGAAATCCTCCGCTTCCACGGCGGCCGTGGCGGAAATGGTCGGGTATCACTCCGAAGCCGCCTTCCAGCGCGCCTTCAGGCAGCGGATGAGTGTGACGCCAGCGCAGTGGCGTCGTGTGGCGCATTCGCCCGATTAGCTATTTGAATTCTCGGGAATTCTCGGGAAGTGAAGAACTAGCCTATGGGCGTCGTGGCTGGCGGGGATAGCGAGCGCCTCCTCGATCTCGATTTCGAGGCTGCGCCGCAATATCCCCGTTAGAGCCTTCCGGGATCACGAGGGTCCTTACCTCGCCCCCTCCCGCTCGAGCTCCATCTGATCGACCACGCGGGTGACGCCAGGCACGCGCGCGGCGATCCTCTGAGCGCGGTAGAGGGCAGGCGTGTCCCAGACATATCCGCTCAGGGTCGCGACGCCATTTTCAACATCGACGTCAACGTGCCGGAAGTAGTAGATCGGATCGGCGTTCAGCACGGCGTAGACCTGCTCGGCCGTGACTGCGTCGGTCCGCCTCTCCGAGTGCGGGCGCACCGGCGAGGTGGCCGCAAGTCCCGTGCTGGCGGTCACTAGAGCCAGCGCACCGATGGTGGCGAAGGTATTCGTTACCTTGCCAGCGACTTTCTTAGGCGTGGGAATACTGACCATGGTGACACTCCTCTGAAGGGCTTGAACGACGAGTACGGTGTCACTTTAGTGGCGCGGAATGATATTTTTAATATTAGTTTAGCGCGATAATATGCTCATTCGTCTCACAATTAGATACTGCCGTAACGGTATCCCCGAAGCATCGGGACGGGCCCGCGAGCCGCACATCCGAGTGATTGCGGAGGGGAAATCATGTCCCGGGTACACGATTTCGCCTCGGCCAATTGCTCATTGGGAGAGAAATCATGTGGGAGCAGGGCTGCGAAAACTCAGCTTGACTGGCGCCCTCAATAGACTAGTCTTATGACTAGTCAGATTGGGTGGTCTCAATGAAATCCTGGCCTGTTCAAGATGCGAAATCTCGCTTCAGCGAGTTTCTGAAAGCAAGCCTGACGGAAGGGCCGCAAGTCGTAACTCTGCGGGGCGTGGAGACGGCGGTACTCGTACCGATGCAGGAGTGGCGCAGCTTGCAGGAGCGAGCAC
>CAZDTG010000173.1:0-7986 GCA_964508005.1 uncultured Steroidobacteraceae bacterium | reverse complement strand
GCGCACTCCAGATGAAGTGATGCAGGCCCTGACGAACGGTCTCATGCGCGCGCAGCGCAATCCGTGCACGGGGGAGCGCGCCCCCGCCGCCGGCGCCGCTGCAAGTTGGAATGGCTGGGGCCGCGATCTCGACAACTCGCGCTATCAGCCCGAGCCCGGCCTCACCGCCGCCGCAGTACCTCATTTGAAGGTGAAGTGGGCATTCGGATATCGCGCCACCTACACCTACGGTCAGCCGACCATCGCTGGAGGGCGGGTGTACGTCACGAGCTCCGCCGGCGCGTCTATTCTCTCGACGCAAAGACGGGCTGCACCCACTGGACGTTCGACGCCGCGGCGCCTGTGCGCACCGCCGTATCGGTCATCGAGCTCGGCCGCATCGCCGGCCACCCCGGCAACGTGCTGCTCGCGTTCGGCGTGGACGATCCATGAGCGTGTCTGCATTGACTTGTGTCAATTTCGCGGATCTCTCCCGATGGGCGCGCGCCACCGCGAGGAGGTAGAATTCATGCCGCCAGATCGCTACATTTGTTAAGACAATGAGAAAGGCTCGCCCGCGTCGCTGTACGGGGCGCGGGCGGCCTGCCACATGTTCCTTTTGTTACAGCCTCTGTCGCCAGAGGACGCTCGCATGCCGCAACAGATCACTCGCGGTCCGACCAAAACGGGCGACGCGGCGTCCATCCGTGCACGCAAACGCGCTTCTGCCGCGGCTCCCCGACCCTCCAATACGAGTCCCCCGATCGAAGCCGAGTCACCGGTCGCGCCGCACAAGCCGCACAAGCCGCACAAGCTGCACAAGCTGCACAAGCCGAACCGACGCCCAGGCCATGCGCCGCCCAGTGTGAAGGAGTGCGAGCGCCTGATACAGGCGCTCACCGACGATTTGAGCGAGCATGAGCGCAAAGAGCAACAACTACGGCGCTACGTGGATTATCTCGCCCCAGGCTCGCAGATCACCCGAACGGGCAGTTGGGCGTGGAGCCGCTCATCCGGGGAGCTGTTCTGGTCGCGCGAGCAATTTCGGATCTTCGGCCTGGACCCGACGAGCACGAACGTTTCCTATGGACTGTTCTTTCAGATGGTCCATCCCGAGGAACGGGCCCACGTCGAGCAGGACTTTCAGGAGGCGGTGCGGTGCCAGCGGGACTTCGAGGGTGAATATCGCATCGTCCGTCCCGACGGCGGCGTCGTGCACATCCACAGCCGCGCCTACCCGGTTTTCGGAAAGCCCGGCGAGCTCACCGAATATGTCGGCACGGTCGCGGACATCACGGAGCGCAAGCACCGCGAGGAGTCGCTGGGCGGCATGCAAGCCGAGCTCGCCCGCGCCTCGCGCGCAATCACGCTGGGCCAATTGATGGCTTCGATCGCGCACGAGGTGAACCAACCCCTCGCCGCTCTCGTTGCCAACGCCAACGCTGCCTTGCGCTGGCTCGCCTGGAAGGGGCCGCAGATCGAAAAGGCCCGGGAGGCGTTGGAGCGCATCGTCAGAGACGGGAACAGGGCGAGCGAGATCATCGCGCGCATTCGCGGCCTTGTCAGAAGAAGCGATGCGCAGCGCGATCCACTCAGCCTGAACTCGGTCATTCACGAGGTAACTGCGTTGCTGAAGCCAGAGCTTCGCCAGAACAACATCATCGTGCGCACCAACCTGGCCGAGCCGCTGCCCCCGATACGCGGCGACCGGGTTCAGATACAGCAGGTTCTGCTCAATCTCATCATGAACGCAATCGAGGCGATGAGCGGGGTGGTCACGCGGCCGCGGCTGTTGACCATCGCCACCGCCGCCGACGTCACGGGCGTATCGGTTGCGGTGGAAGACGGCGGTATCGGTATCGAAGAGCACGCGCTCGAGCGGATCTTCGAGCCCTTCTATTCCAACAAACCGCAGGGAATGGGCATCGGTCTCGCGATCAGCCGCTCCATCATCGAGGCGCATGGGGGCCGGCTGTGGGCCGTGAGCAAGACGCCGGGTGCCTCGCTCCGGTTCAGGTTACCGGCCGCCGCGGTTGACACGACGTGAAGTCCGCGCAGCCCATGGTGTTCGTCGTTGACGACGACGCTGCGGTTCGCGAGGCCCTGGCGAGTCTGATTGGCTCCGTAGGCCTGCATGTGGAAGTCTTTGCCACGCCGCAGGAATTCCTGCATCGCCGCCGCAGCGAGGGGCCCTCCTGCCTGGTCCTCGACGTGCGCATGCCGGGCCTGAGCGGCCTGGATCTGCAGCGCAAGCTGGCGCGCGCAGAGCAGCAAATCCCCATCATCTTCATCTCGGCGCACGGGGATATTCCCATGGCCGTGCGCGCCATGAAGGCGGGCGCCATCGAGTTTCTCCCCAAGCCCTTCCGTGACGAGGATCTGTTGGATGCCATCCGCCAGGCCCTCGACCGCGATGCGGCAGCCAAGGCACACCGCACGGAGGTCGTCGGGATTCGCAGCCGGCACGCGCGGCTCACCCCGCGGCAGCGTCAGATCCTGGCCCTGATCGTGGAGGGCAAGCTCAACAAGCAGATCGCGGCCGAGCTTGGGCTCAGCGAGAACACGGTCAAAGTCCATCGCCGCCGCATTATGGAAAGGATGGGGGCGTCCGGCGTCGCGGAACTGGTACATATGACCGAACGGCTGGGCTGAAACGTGGTACTGGTCGACGCAACCGACGGCCGATCCGACCGATCCTACGGCTGCGGACATCTAAGTTCGCGCAGGGCGGGAACGTTCCTGACGAGCCGTGGCCAAACGCAAACGTCAATGTTTCGTCGCAGTGGTGGACGACGACGCCGCCGTACGCGCGGCGACGGCGGACCTCCTCAATTCTCACGGTGTGACGGCCCGCGGGTTCTCCAGCGCGGAACAATTCCTGCGCTCCAGGAACGGGCGCAAGGCGCACTGTCTCATTCTCGATCTGCACCTTCCGGGGATGAGCGGACTGGAGCTGCAGCGTGAGCTGCGCCGGCGGGGCCTGTCCATCCCGGTCATCCTTGTGACCGCCGACGATGACCCGGACGGTCGGCTGCAGCCCCAGCTGTTAGGGGCCGGCGCCATGGCCGTGCTGCACAAGCCATTCGATCCCGAGCGGCTGCGGCAACTGGTGCAGGCGGCGCTCGAGTCCTACCCACCGCCCTGAAGCACCGCAGCAAACGGCGGCGGCGGCACCGGAAAGGGTGCCCCCTTTAAACCAAAGTACACTGTTCCCATTGTCGGATCTGCCACTAAGGTACGTCCCCCGCGAGGCGCTCGCTTCAATCAGCAGGGAGGGCAACATGGATATTTCGCCGTCAGCGCCGATTCGCGAACGACTCGAGCGGTTCCCGCGCGAGAGGTCGCTCGAGACTCTGGAGCGCCTGGCGATCGTCAATCGCTACGAGATCGGCACCTCGATCTACCGCTACAACGACCCCGTCGAGCACTGGTTTCGGATCGTCGCGGGTGCCGCGCGCATGAGTGCGCTCACGGGCGACGGGCGCCGGCACATCGTGGACTTCATGTTGCCTAGCGACTTTTTCGGCTTCGCCGCCGCCGGGGGCCGCAACTTCTGTGTCGAGGCGATCATCCCCGGAACCCTCATCGCCCGCTATCCGCGTCGCAGCGCGGAACGCCTCGCCGATTGCGATCCGCAGATCGCACGCCACATCCGCGAGGTTGCATTCGACTCGATCGCCCGTTTGCAACGGCGCACCGTCATTCTGGGGCGAACCCGCGCGCTCGAGAAAGTCAGCGCCTTCCTGCTGGAGATGGCGGACCGCAGCCACACTGCGCCGACTCATGCGGTGTACCTGCCCATGTCGCGATACGACATCGCCGACTACCTCGGCATGGCCGTCGAGACGGTGAGCCGCACTCTGACGCAGCTGCGCAGCCGTGCCGCGATCGCGTTTTGCGCCGCGCGCCAGGTGCAGATCTGCAATCGCGGCGCGCTCGAGAAATTCGCCGATCGCCTCATCGAGCGCGGCGCGCATCCGCGCAAGGACACCTGGTGCATTCGCTCACCGTGTGCCACGACCCTGGACTGATCTCTCCGTAGGGATGGCGCGCCGGGCGCCGCTACCGTCGCTGAATTGACCTCTGTCAATGCCGATGCCAGCCTTCCGCAGGACTGTTATGGCGCTGGCACCCCAACAGTGCCCCGACCGCGGAAGGACAACAGAGATGCGCGCGACTGAGACCCACTTTCACCGCCTTGCGGACTCCCTCGCGCAACTCGTCTGGGTGGTGGATGCCACGGGGCGGCTCTCGTTCGGCAATTCGGCCTGGCATGCGTGCACGGCAATCGGTGCCGGCGCGCGCTTCGTCGACAGCTATCTGCCGGCGCTGCACCCCGCGGACCGCTCCTCGTGGGAACAGACCTGGGAGCAGGCCGTCAGCTCCGGAGAGCCGTATGCGTTGGAACGTCGCATCCGCTTCACGCCGGAATCCAATTATGTGCTGCAGCTCGAATGGGGTAATCCGCTTCGCGACAACGGCGCGCGCACGGGCGAATGGATCATAACGGCCACGGATGCGGGCGAAAGCGAGCGTCTCATCGCGCAGCTGCGCCGCATCATCGAGCAGAAGGACACGTTTCTCGCGCTGGTCGCGCACGAAATGCGCGGCCCGCTCGCACCGATCTCGACTGCCCTGCAGCTGCTGCAGCAGCACATGAGCGAGCCGGCGGTGGTGCACCAGTCGTGCGCGACGCTGGCGCGGCAGGTGGCGCAGCTGGTGCGCTTCGTCGACGACCTGTTCGATCTCGCCCGCTCGCAAAATGCACAGATTCTGCTGCGCCGCGCCGCGGTCGATCTCGAGTCCGCCGTGGCGACCGCGGTGGAGGCTGCGCAACCGATCATCGCATCGCGCGGCCAGGAGTTGACCGTGGTCATGCCGCCGCAGGCGATGATCGTGGAGGGCGATTCCGGCAGGTTGACCCAGGTGTTCGCCAACTTGCTGATCAACGCTGCGAAATTCACCCACCCGGGCGGCCATATCTGGGTCGGGGTCGAGCGGGAATCCGCTTGGGCGCTGGTCAAGGTCCGCGATTCGGGCATCGGGATTTCGCGCGATATGTTGGCACGCGTGTTCGATGCGTACGTACAGGCCGAGCGGGGCTCCGCCGCTTCCAAAGGCGGCTTGGGTCTCGGGCTCGCGCTCGCCCGCCACCTGATCGAGCTGCATGGCGGGACGGTCAACGCCTACAGCGAAGGGCCGGGCCTGGGCAGCGAGTTCATCGTGCGTTTACCGGCCCCCGGCGGACAGGTATGCTCGCCCGGCTTCCCGGCGAGCATGCGCAGCCCGCATGCGCCGATGTGAGGCGGCAGCGCGAGCGTCCGGCTGGACCGTGTCCGAAAGTTGGAATCCTTACCGAGAGGCGGCCGAGCTGGCCGTTCTGGAGGTGAGCGCCAGGCTGGTGTTGGTCACGCCGGTGAATATGAGGTTGACGCCGAGCAGCAGGCCCGTTGCCCACAGCGCGGTAGCCGGCCATCCGATCAACAGCAGGACGCCGACGACGATGCTGGCGATGCCGGCTGTGACGACCCAGCCCCACCCGGGCACGGGTCGGACCGCCATGCCGAAGAAAGTGCGCAGCGCCCCGTCCGCGATGAACAGGACTGCGATCAACATCGTGAGTGTCAGTGCGCCCCCGAGCGGGTAGGCCACTACGAGGATGCCGGCGATTCCGTAGAGCAATCCGCCAAGTCCGTACCATACGGCGCGCGGCCTCTCCCTCACCTGGAACGCATGGATGATCTGGAAGACCGCCGTCACGATCAGCACGGCGCCAAAATAGGCGACGGCTGCGAGGGATGCCACGACCGGCATGGCGATGGCGAGGCACCCGGCGATGATCTCCACGATACCCAGCGCCAGCAGCCATCCCCACCGCCGTCCGAGCGGTGCTGCCCTGGTATCCGCGTTAACGCTGTCTGTGATAGTAGGCATGGCGTCTTCAAGGGGGTGGAAAATCTGCGTTGATCGTCCGTCCCTCGGGCAGCTGGCATTGACCCTGGCCGCGGCCTTTCATCCCTTCATCGGAACGAGCAGCGACACATACGCATTCGCCTTCGTTGCGAGCCTCACCTGTGCCGCTGCCGCCAGTCCGCTGTTGGAGGAAGTGCCGTGCATGGTGAGCTGATTGTTAGCGCCTGCGAGCACGAGAGTCCTTGACGCCCATCAATTCATGCGGTAATGCGTCGAGCTTCTTGTCTCACTCTCTCCTACACGTCGCAGCAGCCTTGTGACACGCGGGCGACCTGAAAGCGCTGTTCGAACACCTCGCGGCAGCGGCTGCGGCTCAGTTCCCCGGCGCGCGTGGGTTTAACGTGCAGTCTCTACATGTGGTAGTCAGAAATGCCCGATGACTGCCGGTCATCGAGCTTCTGCGGCGGCAGCTTTCCCCGGCCTGCGCCCATGAGACGCACCACGAGACGCATCATCGCCGGCACGAAGTAGGGGCGGATGAGCCGCTCGTCATAGGGCGCGAGCCGCCGGTCATTCTCCTTCAGGCAGATCGCGGCCAGCTGTTGGAAATCGATGTCCACGCCCAGCTGCTTCGAGCCGCTCACGGTGAAGTTGTTGTCAGCGGCATTGCCGTGGCTCTCCACGGCACGGGCGGTGCCGATCCGCTCCCAGATGAGAAATACCCACACGGCAAACACCTTGAGCTCGAACCAGGGCCGCCGCCACCAGGGCATGTTCCGCCGCCACCATGCGACCCAGTTCACGAAGAACAGGATGTGCCGCCCTTCCTCGCGCATCACCGGCTCGAACGTCTCGACCAGCTCGTTCGGGAAGAAGCCCGAGGACTTCGCCAGATCGAACAGTCCGAAGCCGAAGAAGCTGTCGATGCACTCCGAGTAGCCGGTCACCATGAAGGCCCACTCGGCATCGCGCGGCACCTCGTACTCGGGCTCTGGCTGCAGTGTGATGCCGTAGAACTGCACCATGTTGGCCAGTACCTGCTTGTGGCGGCTCTCCTCGAAGGCATTCATATCGACCGCTTCCTTGAGCAGGCCCGTGCAGCTGCGCTCGCCGAAGGTCTTGACGTTGAGGCCGGCCCGGCCCTCCGTCTGCACCGCGATGTCCCAGATCGGCAGCGAGGTGATGCGCCCCCGCGTGTCCTCGTCCAGCGCCGGCCAATCGATGACCGAGGGCTTGTACGGATCGTGTGTCTCCAACAGCTCGAGGCAAAGGAGCCTCAGGTGTTCCTCGGAGCCGACCCGGATGGTGCCCTCCGGCCTCGCTCCACGGCTGCCCGGGGGCACGGCAGCGGGAGCGGGAACGACGATTCCACTCATGCGATAACGCTCCTTGTACGGAACGAGCTGTCAGCCAGACACCGGGATTTTCGCAGCCGTGCCACACCCCGCAATACCTCACAAGAGGCATGCCTGCGGCCCCCGATGAGGCGATGACGCAACACTCAGCTTGAGCGAGTCTCGGCAACACTCGCGCAGGTCGCGATGCGGTTTGGAGCAGCCCGTGGGAGGCTCGAGCTGTCAGGTGAGGGCGGCGAGGATCCCTTCGAGGATACGGGTCGGGCTCGGCGGGCAACCCGGCACGGCCACATCGACCGGAATGACAGTCTCCACGCGCCCGCAACTGGCGTAATTCTCGCCAAAGATCCCACCCGTGCAGCCGCAGTCGCCCAGGGCGACCACGAGCTTGGGATCGGGCGTTGCCGCATAGGTTCGCTGCAGTGCTACAACCATGTGTCGGGACACGGGGCCCGTAACCAACAGCAGATCGGCATGCCGCGGGCTGGCGACGAACCGGATGCCGAGCCCCTCGAGGTTGTAGAGCGGATTGTGCCGCCGGCCGTCACTGGCGCAGCTCGTCGACGAGGACACGCTTGTTTTCCGAGTAGTCGATGGGCACGACGACGAGATGAACACCGCGGCTGGCGAACGCCCGCTCCAGCGTGGGGCGTAGCTCACCGACTGCGGTGACTCTCGTTCCCCTCGCGCCATACGCTTCGGCGTACTTCACGAAGTCAGGGTTGTTGAACGTCATGCC
>CAZDTG010000172.1:0-8149 GCA_964508005.1 uncultured Steroidobacteraceae bacterium | reverse complement strand
CCGATCTGCATCTGACTCAGGTGCAGCTCCGGCATCATCCGGTAGCTGGCCACCGCGAGACTGCGCTGCTGCACATAGAACATCAGACCGAAAGAAAACAGCAGCGCGAAGATTTTCCAGCGAACGCGAATGCGCCGCGGCGCGGGGAGCGAGAGGTCGGCGGGCTGTGCCGTCACAACGAGCCGGCCGCCTCTGCAACACGCAGGGGCGTCTCTCGCCGAAAGCGCAACGCCGCCGGGGCTGCATCGAGCTCTTGGAAGCGAGTGCCCACGCGGATGAGTATAGCCAGACGGCGCCGCGGCGCCAGACGATAATTGAGCGCTTGTCCAATAACGGCCGGCCGGCGCATCCGCCCCGGGCTTGCCGGCGGAGCCGTTACGATGTAACGATGAGCGCCGCCGCCGGGCTGTCCCCGCTCGTTTCGTTGAAGGAGCCGCTTTAGTGCGATGATGTCTCGCCGCGCTGTTCTGTTTCTCGCGCTCGCGGTCCTCTGTTCTGCGGTGCTTGTCGGCTGCGTGTCACGACCGCGTGTTGCGCCCGGAAAGCCTCTCGCGCCGACGACTGCTTATGAACACGGTCGCTGGTCGGAGCTGCCGGGCTGGGACACCGACAACCTGCAGGAGGCCTGGCAGGCCTTTCTCGAGAGTTGCCGGACTCTGCGTTTCCGACCGGAATGGACGACACCCTGTACGGCCGCCCAGTCGGTGACGGCCGGCTCCTCCGCGAGCCTCCGGGCTTACTTCGAGAGCAATTTCGAGCCTTACAAGATCGTCAAGCGCACCGGCTCGACCCGACAGGAGACCGGGCTCGTCACCGGTTATTTCGAGCCGCTCCTGCGTGGCTCGCGCACGGCTTCTGCGCAATTCGTGGCCCCGCTGTATGCGCCGCCGCCCGATCTGCTGATCGTCGATCTCGCCGCCCTGTATCCGGAGCTCAAAGGTAAGCGCGTCCGCGGCCGCCTCGACGCCAACAAAGTGGTGCCGTACTACACCCGCGCAGAGCTGGCGGCGGATCCCGCCGTGCGGGGGAACGAGATTGTCTGGATAGACAGCGCATTCGACGCGTTGATGTTGGAGGTACAGGGCTCGGGGCGCGTGCAATTGCCCGATGGCACAGTGATCCGTCTGCAATATGCGGATCAGAATGGCCAGCCGTATCATTCCGTCGGACGCTATCTCGTCCAGATCGGTGCACTGACGGTCGAGCAGGCGACTCTCCCGGGGATTCGCGGGTGGCTCGTCGCCCACCCGGAGCGCCTGCAGGAAGTGTTGAACGCCAATCCGAGCGTGGTGTTTTTCAGCGAGGCGCCCCTTGGCGATCCCAACCTCGGCCCCAAAGGGGCGCAGGGCATTGCGCTCACGGCGGGTCGCTCGATTGCGGTCGATCCGGCCTGGATACCTCTGGGTACGCCAGTGTTTCTGGTCACAACACTGCCTGACTCGGATCTTCCCTTGCAGCGACTCGTGATCGCGCAGGATACGGGCGGTGCAATCAGCGGTGCGCCGCGCGCCGACTATTTTTGCGGAAGCGGGCCGCAGGCGGCCGATCTGGCGGGAAGCATGCGGCAGCAGGGGAGTCTGTGGATGCTTTGGCCGCGGGATGTTGCCTTGCCTGGCGGCTAGAGGGCGCCCACGAGCTCTACGGCGGCAGATTCAATTTTTTCCGCAGCGCCGCATAGCGCGGATCGCCGCGCAGGCTGGCGAGAAGCCGATCATGCTTCAGGTAGGTAAGGCCGCCGTCATGGACCGGCTGGTGGTGGGGGTGCGGTCGGCGCCGGCGGCGGCGCGGTCGGTACCGCCGAGGCCGCGGTGGCCAGCTGCGTCTTTTCGATGCACAGCAGGCTGCGGATGCGTTCAATGAACGCGGGTGGGGTCACGCCGCCTGTCTGGAATCTCCAATTCCCGTCCCCCGGGACGCGGATTATTAGACGCCCGCGATGAACAGGCGGATAGTACGGGGCAAAGTAAGAAGTCGGCAGCAAGGACGGGGTGAAGATCAACCGCTTGCGGACCAATCACGCACCGGGGCTGTTCAATGCTGATAGACAGACCACAAGTGATTGCAGACCCGACCATCGAGAGCACCGGGCAGACCGCCTCGATGCGCGCCGTGGTCACGGCGAGCGCGATCGGCACAACCATCGAGTGGTATGACTTTCTCATCTACTCCACCGCCGCATCGTTGGTATTGAACGCTGCCTGGGAGACGCATATGGCTCAAAGTCAACTCAGAGAAATACTCGTAGACCGGGACGACAAGCCCGCAGTCGAGGCTGCGCACCTCGTGGCCGGCCTCGGGCACCCGCGCTGGGTCAGAATCTCTCACTGGATCGTGGCTGCCAGCGTTCTGACGCTCGCCTTCACGGGCTTCGTCATTCTCATGGCCCATCCACGACTGTACTGGGGCTATGTCGGAAACGATCTGACACCGGCCCTGCTCGAGCTGCCCATCAGCAGAAACTACCGCCACGGCGGCTGGGAACCGGCGGTTGCCTTTTTCGCGGCGGCGGACTCTCCAGTGAGTGCCAGCCGAACCTACGACATTCTGAATCAGAACAGCTGGGGGCGGAGCCTGCACTTCCTGGCGGCTTGGTTCTTCGTCGTGACCGGAGCCGCCTATGTTCTCGCCGGGATCCTCACCGGCCACTTCAGACGTCACCTGGTGCCCGGCACCCGCGAGCTCACGCCCCGGCTGTTCTGGCAGGACCTGATCGGCCATTTGCGCGTGCGGATCCAGCCGGCGAAGGGCGGGCCGCCGTACGGTCTGCTGCAGAAATGCGCCTATTGCGCCGTAGTCTTCTTTGTGCTGCCGCTGACGGTCGTGACCGGCCTGGCCATGTCGCCCGCGGTGACGGCCGCCTATCCGTTCCTGTCCGGCATGTTTGGCGGCTCCCAATCGGCGCGCACGATTCACTTCCTGCTGTTTGCCGCACTGCTGCTGTTTCTGGTCGTCCACGTGGTGATGGTCATCATGTCCGGATTCAAGCGCCAGCTGACCGCCATGACTTTCGGGGACTAACATGAACGCCAAGCAACTGCTCACGACTCGTCGCACGCTCATCACCGGGCTCGCCTCCACGGGTGGACTGCTGCTCGCCGGGTGCGCCGAAAACCTGCCTCCCACGTACGGCAACATCCTGCGGATGGGTGACGATCTGACCTACGCGGCCCACCGCATCCTGCTGCGTCGGCGGTCATTGGTGAAGGAATTCGATCATCGCGACATCTCCTCCATCCTCGCGATAGGCACCACCAACCCAGCCGACCCGCGACAGCCTGCTTTCAACGCGTCCCGTGGGGCGGCCTACGCGCGCTTGCGCGACGGGGGGTTTTCCGAGTGGCGCCTGTCGATCGAAGGGCGTGTTGCCCGGCCGGGCTACTATTCTCTGGCAAACCTGAAGCGGTTTCCCTCCCGCACGCAGATCACCAAACACACGTGCGAGGAGGGCTGGTCCGCGATCGCGCAGTGGACGGGGGTGCCGTTGCGGAGCGTGCTCGAAGCGGCGGGCATTCTTCCGAATGCCCGTTTTGTGAATTTCTATGCATTCGACGACGCCGCCGACGGCATCGACATGTTCGATGCCTTGCATCCGCAGACGATCCTGGCCTACGGCATGAACGGTCGCGACCTGCCCATTCCTCACGGAGCTCCGGTGCGCCTGAGGGTGGAAACTCAGTTGGGTTACAAGAGCGTGAAGTTCCTCCAGCGTATCGTGGTCGCGAATGAGTTCGACGACCTGGGAAAAATAGGTGACCTGCAGAACGGATGGTCGTGGTACGCAGGCATCTGAGCGCGGTCGCGCTCAGTGCTCGAGCGCCGCGGCGCCGCCAGTTCCGATCGTGGCACTCCACAGAGGACCGGGATAGTGGGGTTTGGCGGGTACGACAGGCTGGAGGCTCTCGACCACCTTCTTAGGAGTCGCTGCCGTACCGGTCCCGATCTTGGAGGTCCGATCAGGCTCGGCGGAGCGCTGGGCCACTGGCAAGACTCGTTGGAAGGTATAGCCGTTCCACGGCAGGGCGGCGCCGGAGACGGCCTGGGATTTCGGGGCGGTTGCGTAGGCGCCGCCCGGTGCATCCGATGCATGCGCCACGCCAGCCAGAAGGAGACTCGCCGCCAGGGACGCCGTGAAGTTGTTGATGACTCGCATGTTTGATTCCTTGCAGTGGGGCTCGATCGCTTCGAGCATGTGAAGAGCGTACGCGGGCGGTCCGCGCGCCTCCAATCAATCCTTCCTACCGCTTCTATAGATGGTATCTATCTGCAGTGCGCGGTAGCGCCTGACAAGGCTGCTCAGACCCAACCTTGCAGTTCCCGAAGGACGACAGCCTCGATCACACGCATGCCGCCCTCGCTGTCGTTGAGACAGGCGATGCGGGCAAATTTTTCGCCGCCTGCCTCGCGGAAGTAGGCCGCGTTTTCCTCGCCGATCTCCTCGATCGTTTCGAGGCAGTCCGCCGAGAACCCGGGGGTGAGGATCGCGAGGCGCTTCACGCCGCCGGCGGCGAGCGTCTTCACGGTCTCGTCGGTGTACGGCTTGAGCCACTCGGCCGACCCGAAGCGCGACTGGAATGTGACCCTGAACTGCTTCCTCGACAGGCCCAGTTGCCGCCGGATCAACTCTCCGGTGCGGCGGCATTGCCCGTAATAGGGATCGCCCTCGATCATGGTCGCGACCGGCATGCCGTGGAAGGAGGCGAGGATCACCTCCGGCTCGAAATCCAGCTCGGCCAGACGTGTCCTGATGGAGCGCGTGATCTCTTCGATGTAGGGAGGATCGTCATAGTAGGGCGCGGCTACGCGCAGGGCCGGCTGGCCCCGGATCGAAGCGAGTGCTTCGAAGGCCTTGTCGCAGGCGCTGGCGTGGGTGGCAGCGGAGTATTGCGGATAAAGCGGCACGAGCAGAAGCCGGTCGCACCCTTGCTGCGTCAAGCGATCGATGGCCGATCTGAGCGATGGGTTTCCATACCGCATGCCCCAGTCCACGACAACCTCAGCCGAGGTCGTGCCGAGCAGCCCCTCTGCGATCGACGCGTGAAGCTTCTCGGCCTGCGCGCGCGTCGTGGTTTTCAGCGGACTCTCATTCCGTTCTCGATTCCAGATCCTCTCGTAATCCTTGCCTTTTCTCGCGGGGCGGGACGTGAGGATCACACCGTTGAGGATGAAGAACCAGAGAACGCGTGGGACCTCGATGACCCGTCGGTCCGAAAGAAATTCGGACAGATAACGCCGCATCGACCAGTAGTCGGTGGCGTCGGGTGTCCCGAGATTACTCAGCAGGACGCCAATCTTGCCCGGCGTCCTGGAATCGAGCCGCGCAGGCGGGGAGAGCAACTCTGTCCGGGTGCTGAGGTTCGCGGTGTGAGAGGTCATGTGTGTCTACGTACCGGCGTGGCTGTTGCCCGCGTGGGCTCGAGCGCAGGTTAGATCCGGACGCCGGACGGGTCCAATGTCCTGTTGCTATCGGCGCGATTGCTCGCCGCTATCGTGGCCGGGATAGAGAGCTTCTATCGCGCCCATTCGCGCAATCAACTGGACCGGTCCGCACGCTCGACGGTTAATGCATGCGTCTGCCAAACCACCGACATGAGGTCTCCCGTGATGAAGAGTTCCGCAACAAAACGGATCGTGCTATCGCTTACTTTGAGTGCCTGCGCCGCAAGCGCCGCGGCCGCTCAACTAACCACCGACGCGGGTGCACCCGTCGGTGACAACCAGAATTCGCAGACTGCCGGCCCTGCAGGGCCCGTGCTGCTGCAGGATTCACATCTCGTCGAAAAGCTGCAGCGCTTCGACCGCGAGCGCATTCCCGAGCGGGTGGTGCATGCCCGGGGCACCGGCGCATACGGGGTCTTTGAGCCGAGCGCGGATATCTCCGCGTTGAGCAAGGCCAGTGTGTTCAAGCCGGGCACGCACATTCCCGTATTCGTGCGTTTCTCGACCGTCATGGGTTATCGCGGCTCTCCCGAGCAGGCGCGCGATCCACGCGGTTTCGCGGTGAAATTCTACACCCAGCAAGGCAACTGGGATGTGGTCGGCATCAACTGGCCGATCTTCTTCATCCGCGATGCCATCAAGTTCCCCGATTTCGTGCACGCGAACAAGCCAAGCGCGGTGACGGGGGTGCAGGATGCAAACCTCGCCTTTGACTTCTTCGCGCATACGCCCGAAGCGACCAACATGCTGACTCACCTGTATACGGATGAAGGCATGCCGGATTCGTATCGCCACATGGACGGGTACGGCGTACACGCTTTCAAGCTCGTAAATGCGCGCGGCGAAGTTCATTACGCGAAATTCCACTTCAAGAGCGAGCAGGGCATCCATGGCCTGCGCCCTCAGGAGATCGCGGCGTCCATCGGCAAGGACTGGAACCTGAACACCGACGATCTGTATAACGCCATCAAGGCCGGCCAGTATCCGAAGTGGGATCTGTACATCCAGGTGTTGGCCCCGAAGGACCTGGCTGGGCTGGACTTCGATGCGCTGGACGACACGAAGGTCTGGACCAGCGTGCCGGAGCAGAAGATCGGCACGATGACCGTGAATCGGATACCGGACAACTACTTCGAGAGCACCGAGGAATCGGCTTTCGCCCCCTCCCGAATGGTGCCGGGCATCGAGGCTTCCGAAGACCGCATGCTTCAGGGCCGCCTGTTCGCCTATGCCGACACGCAGATGTATCGGCTTGGGGCAAATTACAACAGCTTGCCCGTCAACCGTCCGCTGGTCGCCGTCGACAATGAAGACCAGGATGGCTACATGAACAGCGGCGGTCGCAAGGGCGAGACCAACTATGAGCCATCGGGCATCCACGAGGTTGCGGAGGATCCGCAGGCCAAGGCGGTTCGTACCGCGCTGCTCAGCACGACGCAGCAGCAGGCGATTTCCAAGACTCGCAACTTCATGCAGGCCGGCGAATACTATCGTTCGCTGTCGGCGCAGGACAAAGCCGACCTCGTGACCGCGCTCGGTGCCGATCTCAGCCATGTCAGCAACGAGGCGAACAAGTACACGATGCTGTCGTACTTCTACAAGGCCGACCCGGAGTATGGCAGCCGGCTCGCAGCGGCCAGCAAAGCCGATGTCACGCGTGTGAAGGCTGCTGCCGCCCAATTGACCGATTGAGCGACAGCCACCAGGTGTTACCCCGGGGCGCGACTGCCCCGGGGGGACGCGATCATTCCCCGTCTGGAGAGTCGCAATGCCAGCTCGCCTGCTTACGCAACCACGCATTCGTTACGGCTCGTTTTTCCTACTGCTGGCCGTCACTCTTGGCGTGCTTGCCTATTGGTGCTTCCCGTCGCTGCGACTGGCGGTGCGCGGCGGAGAAATCAGTGAGATTCCACGAGTGCAATGGGTCGATGCCCATCGCTACGACCCGGAATGGTTCGATGCGGCCAGAGTGGGCCGTATCGATATCCTGCGCGCCTTGAATGAGGCCGGCTATCCCATCAATAGCCGGACCTCAGCCGGATATACAGCGGTCATTCTCTCAGCTTACGACTCGCAGCCCGAGGCGTTGGATTATCTGTTGCGTATCGGCGCGGATCCCTGCCTAGGCGACCGTCACGGCAACACCGCTCTCATGGGCGCTCTTTACAAAGGGAATCTGGCCATTGCGCGGCGGCTGCTCGCTACCCGATGCCCAATAGACCAGGTGAATAACGCAGGCGAAACCGCATTGTCCTTCGCAGCGCTGTTCGGCCGGATGGGAATCCTGCCCGAGCTCGTCGCCAGAGGTGCAGATCCCAGTCATCCCGATGCCCGAGGCAAAACACCGCTCGCGATCGTGCTGCAGCAGGGCAATGAGGATACCGCGCTGGCACTGCGCACACTCGGCGCAACCCGGTGAATCGACTGCCGCCGCGCTCGGCCAACGGCTTCTGCAGATCGAGATCACAGCCCTCGGCAAAAGCCAGTTGGGCGCTGCCGAAGCCCGGTTCAGCATCTGGCTCCTGACCATGGCTTCCGATCTCAGCGAGCATGAGGTGGGGGAATTGGAATGCCCCGGCACGCGCCATCAGGACGTGAACATCGGCGACAAGCTCATCGAGGTCATGGTCGTTGAGCTTCAGAACGCGAAATAGCTTGGAGGGATGCCGAGCGACCGCTCAGTAGGCCGTCAGCAACTGCTGTGTCAGGGGAA
>CAZDTG010000171.1:0-8178 GCA_964508005.1 uncultured Steroidobacteraceae bacterium | reverse complement strand
CGCAGATCATGAATGGACAGCTCGACGAGCTGCTCGACGCCCTCCACCAGGAGCACCAGGCGGAGTTGCTGGCCGCCGAGGAGTGAGGCGCGCGCATGAACACGCACGGCGCGCAGGAGCTGGTCGTGGACAGCGTCACCGGGGTCGAGCTCGCGCTGCCGGTGGCGGGCCCCGGCGCGCGTTGTTATGCGTTCGTCATCGACTGGCTCATCCGCTCGATCCTGTTCACCGCCTGGTACGGCGTCGCCGCTCTGGTCTACAACGGCCGCTGGAGCTTCATTGCACCTCTGAGCCCGGACCCAAAATGGTTCGTGCTCGTCGTCATGCCGGCGGCGGCGATGTATTTTCTGTATCACATGGTCCTCGAGATCGCGATGCATGGCCGCACGCCGGGCAAGCGCATGGCCGGCGTCCACATTGTCGCGCGTGACGGCAGCTCACCGGGTGTGGGCGCATTGCTCACGCGCAACGTGTTTCGGCTCGTCGACTCCCTGCCGCTCTGTTATGGTGTTGGCCTGTTGGCCACGCTCGTCACGAGGGACCACGTGCGTATCGGAGACATGGCGGCGGGGACACTCCTCGCCTATGATCGTAACAATGTCGTTTTGCCCGCGCCCGCGCCTGCGGTAAGTGTCCTGCGCGAGGGCGAGCGCAGTGACAGGCCCGCCCCCGGCACCCCCGACGCGGAAGTTGTGCACGACCTGCTCTCGCGCTGGGCCTCCCTCGAGATCGAAGCGCGACGCCGGCTGGCGAGCGCGGTCCTCGTGCGATATGGCATAAGCGCGCCGACGGAAAGCGACGCCTCGCTACGGTCGCATCTTGAACGACTCGCCTCGCCTGCGGGCACATGAGCGACTCCCCTCGCGATGCAGCGCTCAAGGTCGCGTTGCTGCAGCGCTCCGAGCATTGGAAGTCCGCGGCCGCGCGGGCGCGACGGCTGGCTCGCGAACGAGCCGCGGATCTCGCGGATGCGGCGCAAATGGCGGACGACTACCGCCTGTTGGCACACGATCTGGCTCGGGTTCGCCGCCTCATGCCCAACACGCGGGTGCGCGAATATCTCGAGGCGGCCTATGTCCGCGCGCACGCCACGCTGCATCGCGGAGCCTGGCGCCCGGGATACGCCCTCGTGACGTTGTTCCGCGACGAAATTCCCGATGTGGTGCGGTGGCTCACGCCGCACATCGTGTGGGCCACGCTGATTTTCGTGCTCACCCTGTGCGCCGGCGAGTGGCTGGTGCACACCTATCCCGATCTCATCGGCCTGTTCGCCTCCCCCGATCTGATCGCAACCGTCGAGCGCGGGCGATTGTGGACGGAAGGCATCCTGAACATCGTGCCCTCGTCCGTGCTCTCGCTGCAGATCCTGACAAACAACATCGTGGTGAGCCTGTTCGCGTACTGCGCGGGTGTCGTATTCGGGTTGGGCACGCTCTATATCCTCGGTCTCAACGGGCTCATGCTGGGCGCGGTGTTCGCGTTCGCGAGCCTCCACGGACTCGGCGGCGCCTTGTTCCGGTTCATCGTGGCCCACGGCTGCGTCGAGCTCTCGGTGATGTGCCTCTCCGGCGCGGCCGGCGCAGCGGTCGGCGAGGCGCTCATCCGACCCTCCCACGGGAGTCGCATGGAATCGTTCCGGGTCGCCGCGCTGCGCTCGGGAAAACTGTTGATCGCCTGCGCGGCGCTCCTCGTCGGATCCGGGATCATCGAGGGCTACATTTCCCCGCGCGCCCACTTTCCCTTCTGGGGGCGGCTCGCCATCGGGATCGGCTACTGGCTCTTCATGATTGCCCTGTTGAAGGGCTGGCTGTTTCCCAGGAAGACCCGTCGCGCCGCGTCCGGCAACGAAGTGCAACGCCTCAGGAGCCTCTCCGAGCAACGCTCGTCCACTGGGGCCGTCCCCATCGGCAGCTTACGTTCCTAGACCCGTCTGGAGCGCCGCAGCGCCTCATACTTCGCCAACAGCGTTTTTTCGAGCAAGTCCGCGGGGGCCACGATCACCGGAGCGCCCAGCCGCCGCAGCAGCAAGCGTTGCAACGCCACGCGGGCCTCATGCTCCTGGGCCGCGAGTGCCACCCAGGCATCGCTCCATTCACGGGCTTCCTGCACCGCAAGGCTCGCGATTTCGGGATTGCGTATCCCGGCCACGACGACGAAGTGCGGCGGCGACAGCAGTCGCACCGCCCGGGCAAGCGGATCTGCAACGTTCGCGTCATCGAGGTCCGTCAACAAAATGACGAGACCGCGACGCTTCAACATGCTGCGGATGCGTACGGCGGCGGCGGTTGGATCGGACTCGGCGGATTCCACGCGCAGCCCCTCGAGAGCGCGCCTGATGCGCGTCACTGCCGCCAGGCCGCGAGCTGGGGCACATGCCACGAGCGGGCGGTCGGAAAACACCATGAGCCCGGCACGGTCGTCGTTTGGAGTTGCGATCTCGGCGAAGCGCGCCGCCACGTTGGCATACACGCCAAACCGATCGAGACGGCCGGCGCGCACGCGGCTGAAGCGCCCGGCATCGATTGCAATGAGAATGTCGAGATGCTGGTCCTGGCTATACTCCCGCGTGACGAGCCGGCGTGTGCGTGCGGTCGCCTTCCAGTCGATCCGCGCCAATGGGTCCCCATACCGGTAACCGCGCAACTGATGCAACTCGGCTCCGGACCCCACCGCCCGGCGCGGGCGGGTGCCCGAGGGGTTTCCCCGGGGCTGGGCCGAACCGGCGCTCAACGTATCCGGAGTGATCGAAACCTGACTGGACGGGTGCAGTTCCCTCGACCACCACGCAAGCCCCAAAGGCCCGAGCAAGCGCGACGGCAGGGCCTGCCACGACTGAGCGCCAAGCCGGATGGGCAACAGCGTGAACGAATCGCGACCCACTCCATGAGCAGGCGCAAGCACCCTGCGTATCCGTGTCAGGGAATCGAATCCCTCGGGCAACACCGGGACGTACTCCACGGCAATGTCACGGGAGGAGTCGTTGCGAAAAGTAAAAGCCGCGGGTTGCCCGCGCCCGAGGAATGCGCGCGAAGCGGTCTCGACGTCGGCGACGATCGCGATCCGCCGTACGACGGCGCTCTCGACTGCAAGACCCAGCAGCAGCAGAGCCGCGGGCAGGGGCCACAAGCCGCCGAGGGCCGGCTCGCTGGACCAGATGCCGGCAACCGCCAACACCGCTGTCAGCAGGAGCAGTGCGTAAGCGCGTTGGGCGAGATGCACGTTGCGGCCTATCGTGGCACGGGCGTTTCAGCGAGCAAACCGCGCACGACATCCACATCGGTCATTCCTTCGAGCGCGGCTTCGGGCGTCAACACGAGACGGTGGGCGATAACCCAGTTTGCAGCTTCCTTCACGTCGTCCGGGCTGACGAAATCGCTGCCGCGCAGACCGGCGGTGATCCTTGCGGCCTTAATCAAGGCCAGCGCGCCACGCGTCGAAAGGCCGAGCGACAGCCGGGGATGCTCACGGGAGGCAGCGGCAATGTCCAGCACATACGCCACGAGTCCGTCGGCAACGTGGATGCGCTCGGCTTCCATGCGCGCGCTTTCCAACAGCGAAGGCTCCACTCGCTCGACACTGTCCAGGGCCGCCGGCGCGGTCGCCAGCGCCCCGCCGTAACGAGCGAGGATCTCGGTTTCCGCCGCACGGCCCGGATAGATGACATCGATACGCAGCATGAACCGGTCGAGCTGTGACTCGGGCAGCGGATAGGTGCCCTCGAACTCGCGCGGATTCTGAGTCGCGAGCACGAGGAAATTCGGCGGCAGCGGCAACGCCGCGCGCTCGACGCTCACCTGCCGTTCCTCCATGGCTTCGAGCAGCGCCGACTGGGTCTTCGGTCCGGCGCGGTTGATCTCATCGACCAGCACCACATCGGCGAACAGCGGGCCCGGCCGGAACACGAAATCGCGCTGCGACTCATCGAACAGGTGAACGCCGATGATGTCGCTCGGCATCAGATCGGGGGTTCCTTGAATGCGCTTGAACTCCCCGCCCAGGGCCCGCGCCAGAGTCTTCGCCAACAGCGTCTTGCCCAGGCCGGGAACGCCTTGAACCAACACGTGACCGCGCGCCACGAGCGCGATGACGAGTGCGCGCATCGAAGCCTCGGCACCCACGACGACACGGCCCAATTCACGGGCCAGCCGGGACTCGAGCTGCTGCAGGGTGGCGCTCATGCGCTACAGGCACCTGTCTATCTTCAGAATGAGGTTGTGGAGCCGGCCCAGTGGTACCCGGCGCGACGCGCAGGCGTCAGCGTACCAGCCCCTGAGCTGGCGCAGCTCCGCCGCAGTGATGCCGGGTTGCCCTTCGAGAAGCTCCCAAGGCGGATTGCCTCTCGCGCGGCCCGCGGGCAAGCGCTCACCGATGCGCCGAAACAGGTGCCCGAACAATCCACGCGCCCCCGCATCAGTCGTCAGGACACGTGCGAGAAAGCCGCCCGTAGCCTGGACGAGCTCAGCCTCCCGCGGGACGGGTGCCCGGGTGACAGGCAGTTGCAACTTCGTCGCACCCAGCACCCAGCAGAGCCACAGGGCCGCGACAATCCCAACCGTCTGGTACAGGCGCCGATCGGCATAGAACTTCGCCGGATCGTAGGCGGCTCCGAGTCCCTGGTGCATATCGTCGAAGAGCACCGTGCCTCCCGGACCGAGCGTAGCGCCTACGAGGTTGGCCAGCAGTCTCCCATTGTCCGCCAGTCCCAGCGCACGATTCGTGAACAGCGACCCGAATGCGCTCACGATGATCCGCCCATTGCCGAGCGGGCGAGTCCAGAGCACCCCCGCGCCCGTCTCGCGCTGGCGTGCGAGTGAAAGGGCGAAACTGTCGTAGGGTATTTTCACCGCCCACGCCTGACCGGGGTAATCGGACAATGCCACGGCCCCGCGCACACCCTCGAAATACCCGTAAGGTCCGCCAGGGACGAGCGTGCCTCGCTGGGGCTGTGCGAAGGCTCTCGCGGTGGCTGCTATTCGTGCCCCAACATCGTCAACGCCATCTTTTCCCGGCCGGCGCTCACCGCCCTTCACTCTCTCGAGCTCCAGACCCGTCAGGAGGCCGAGATCCCCGGAAGCGGGACGTCCCGGCACGAAGGCCCAGTCGGGATTGTCAGACAGCGCGGCAAGCACCAACAGCGTGTTACCCGCGCGGACCCAGCTCTCGAGCGCCCGAAACTCCTCGCTCTTGAAGGCAGTCGATGCCGGCAAGGTCACGATGAGCAGATTACCGGTACCGAGGCCTCCGGGATGGAGCCCGAGTCGATCGAAGCGCTCGCGCAAGGACATCGTCCTGATGTGCTCTTCATCGAGCCAGGCCATCGCGCCGTGGTAACCGTTGGCGCGCCGCTCTGCGGAGGTCGGCCGCGGTACGTCGCCCCGGCCGTTGGCCCCCTGATCGTTGTGCATGAACATCGCCAGAAACAGGATAAGGGCGCCTAGCGCACAGATGAGGGTCAGCAGTCGTTCTCTCATGGCTAGCCGTCGGCCCGGGCATCGCCGCGGCCGGGGGCGAGTCGCTCGAGCAGCGCCCGCCCGGCCTCGATGGCGGTAACCAGGGTGTCGCTCGGGACTTCGACGTTCGAGAACCGCACACGCTCGGATAGCCGGGCGAGCTCGGCAAGCCGCTCGCGGTCTTTTTCGTCCGCGAGCTGCGCGGCAAGAGTCAACTCACGAGCGGTGAGGCCACGCGCCGGCGGCAGGCGATTCTCTTCGGTGAGCCGCGCGACAATCAACTCGAGCAACAGTCGCGGCCGCTGTCGTGGAGGCGCAGTATCCCAACTCGGAGCATCGCCCTGCGGGCTGACCGTAGTCGCAGGATGTCGTCTGGCAAGACCCGCCCGCAAACCGCCGAGCACACCGCTCATGCGCAGCTCATTGGCAGCGATCACGCCGGCAAGCATGACCACCAACGCCAGGGCAGCGTAGGAGGTGAGCTCGAGGACCGTCTGAGGAAGGCCGTTTTGCCCGATCAGGCGAGTGAGCCAGCTGTCATTCTCGGCCTGCTCGCGCCGGTCGAAAATCTTGCGAAGCCGTGCCTTGGTCCGTGCCCACCACCCATTTCGGTCAGCGTTCCCTTGCGTAAGAGCGGCAAGCACACCAGGCAGGCTCGCAACTCCCGGTGCACGAATCCGCTGAGTCGGCGGGCCGGAGAGCAGCTCCCGGAGTGCGCGCAGCCCGCCGGCGGACAGATCGTTGCCCGGCTGCCGCCAATCAGGCGGCAACCACGCCGACCACCCGCTCGCCTCGAGGCGACGGATGAGATCCGGACAGCGCGCCGCGATCCGCTCGTAGCCGACGTCGATCTCCGGGTCGAGCTTGCGGATGCAGGAATCAATCGCCTGCAGCGCGGCATCCTGGGCCGCGGCAGGATGCGTCGGCATGAAAGCCGTGAGCGCGAGAAGTAGAGCCAGCCCGCCCGATCGCCCGGCCGCCATGACTCACTCGGCCGCCAGGCCGGCGATCCGTTGCTGCAGGTCGGTCCCTTCCTTGCGCACGCGCAGATCGCCAAACACCGCAAGCAGCAGCGCACCGACGAACGGTGCCACGACAGCGCCCATCGCGCTGGCGATGTCCGTAAACAGGGCTGTCATGACCGGGATGTCGGACACGAGCGCGGGGACAACAAGGGCGATGACAATGCCGACCAGCATGCCGAGCACGAGTACGGTGATGGCCCCGACCGCATAGGTCGCGCTCACACGCCACCAGTTTCCCGACACGAGCCGAATACTCTGACGCAGCGCACCCAGCGGCTGCTGCCCCGCGAGCAGCACCGCGGGCCAGGTACATGACAGCAGAATCGCCAGATAGAAGCTCAATGGGACGAGCGGGATGAGCGTCATGGTGTGGTATTGTTTGGGCATCACTGCGAGCACGGCGAATGCGCCGCCGACCGCGAGAAAGACGAGCAACGTCGCCAGCGCGAAAGACGGCAGCCGGCGCAGCGTCTCGGCGAGCTCGGAGCGGGTGTTTGTCGGCGTGTGTCCGATGATCGCCCTTTGCCGCAGCAACAGTGCGGACCACGCCATCAGGGCGAGCAGCGCGCCCACTACGGAGAGCGCGATCGAAATCGGCCGGCCGCCGCCGATCGGCTGCCGGGCGGCTCCACTACCGAGGTCGTAGATATGCGCCAACTGCTGCGCAATCACGGCGCAGATGCCATACGGAAGACATCTCACGACTGTCGCCTTGAAGATCACGATCACCAGATCGAGCGCTTCTGCAATGGAAAGCGGGCGGGCGGGTGGATAGAGAGCCGGTGTCATCCGAGAATATTACCGAGGCTCGCGCGTTCGCGCGTACTCATTGCAACGATGCGAACATCATGACGGCAAAACTCAGCTTCGGCGCGCTCCTCGAGCGGGGAGCCAGGCGGCTGCGAGCCTCGGCCGCCGGACAGGGGCCGGGAGCAACGCCCGAGCTCGACGCCGAATTGCTCCTCGCATATGCACTCGGCACCCGCCGCGCCCGGTTGCGATCCCACCCGGAAGACACCGGGAAGCAGGCGCAGTACGAACGGTATATGGAGCTCCTCGAGCGGCGCGCGACCGGCGAGCCGCTGGCGTACGTCATCGGCCGGAAGGACTTCTGGTCACTGCGCTTGAAGGTCACGCCCGCTGTCCTGGTGCCGCGGCCTGAAACGGAGCTTTTGGTGGAGCGCGCGCTTGCGCTGCGTCCGGAGGAATTCGGTCGCGCGGTGGACCTGGGCACCGGCTCCGGGGCCATCGCACTCTCCCTCGCGAGCGAGCGGCCCGGGTGGCAGGTGGCTGCGACCGACGTGTCGCAGGCGGCGCTCGAGATAGCGCACTGCAACGCGGAGGCTCTCGACCTCCAGCGCGTGCAGTTTCTACGTGGAAGCTGGTTCGAGCCCCTGCAGGGACGCACCTTCGACCTGATCGTGAGCAATCCCCCTTACGTCGCCGTGGACGATCCGGCGATGCAGGATCTGGCCTTGCGGCATGAGCCTCGAGGGGCTTTGACACCCGGCGCGGATGCCATGGCCAGCCTCCGCGCGATCATCGAAGCGGCCCCCGACCACCTGGAGCGTGACGGCTGGCTGTTACTCGAGCACGGTGCCGGGCAGGCCGCGGAAGTGGCGAGCGCGCTTGTGGGGCGCGGCCTCCGTCACGTACGCTCGCACCGCGATCTCGCCGGGCACGAGCGCATGACCGAAGCCCAG
>CAZDTG010000170.1:0-8203 GCA_964508005.1 uncultured Steroidobacteraceae bacterium | reverse complement strand
GGGAGCGGTGAGCACGTAAGGTGATGTGAAAACCACGTGATCGGCGCTGGTGAGAGGTGGTGGCAGGACGCGGGTGAACCAGAGCTCGCCAACCCGTCCGGAATAGCCGGACGCGCACACGGCTGTGCAAGTATGGTCCGTTGCGAGGTCCTGGAGCCGCACTCGCGCTCCCTCCCGCTCCTGGACGCGATAGATTCCCATTTTGGAATCTTGCAGTGCCTGCATGAGAGTCAGGATGCCAGGATGCGTACCGCATTCCGTCGCGACGGCGATGATGACGTGGCCCAGCGTTTCTCGGCGGGCGCCGATTCCCAGATCGTATGTCGACCAACACACAAAGAAGGACGTCGAGATTGGGCTCATCGGCGGCCAGGATGGCGCGTACTCATCCTCGGCCGGATCTATTTGTTTGACGAAGGACTTCATCTCGGGCAGCTGAAGGAGCTGCTCTGCCATGATCGACATCTGGTTCTGGGCGTATACGTAGGCAGCGTGCGCCGGGTCCGATTTGGCAAGCTGCTCTTTGGACGTGACAGACTGCTGCAGTGCCTCGGCGTACTCCTGGCCTGCGCGGAAGGCGGCCAAGTCCACCACCTTCATTCTCATCTGCTGTCGCAGCTCTTCGATGACCCGGCGAGTGATCGGGCCGTGACGTGATGGTGTGCTCATGACAGGCCCAGTTCGCGACCGAGAACCTGGCGGACGAAGCCGTCGGGGCGCTCGGCCGCAACCCAATTTCGGATGATCGCCTTCGTCTCTTCAGGGCGGCCGAGAGCCTTCGCCGCCTCGTGGGCTGCGTGGTAGGCGCTCCAGACATCGAGAGCCGTGATCTCGTAGCCGAAGCCGAGCAAGAGCCAGCGCAAGGCTGCAAGGCCTGCGCCCTCTGCAAACGCCGGCTCCCGTTCAGCATGTTCGCGGGCCGCCCTTGTCAGGGTCTTCGGATCACAAGGTGAGTCCCGAACCAACTCCAGTGCCAAATCAAACATGCGCAGTTCCTTGGCCGCGGTGAACCACTTTCCCTCATCGCCCGGCGACCGTTGGATGAGGTCGCGCAGGATCTGCTCGCGCGCGATGCTCGGGTAAGCCTTCGCGATCTCGCGGAAGGTCGCGAGATACGTTCCTCCGGTATGTGCTGACAGACCGAAGCGCCGATACGCTTCCTCGATCCGGCCGGATTCCAGCAGAATCCGTTCGCACAGCCGGTCGGCCGCCCGGTCAGGCGTCCACGGACCGCGAAGGGATTCGGTGAGCGCGATCGCGTCGTCATGTTTGCCCTGCGCCGCCAGCGCTTTTACCGCATAGCACTTGTAATGCCAGAAGTCGGTATGGGCTAACAGCGAATGGATGTCTTCGTAGCGACCGGCATGCAGCAGCGCGCTCAGGCATGCGCTCGTCCCGTGATAGTGCCCGCGTAGACTCTTGTCCGGACTCAACGCCATTTGGGTGATGCCGATCATCCGGTCGGCCCAGGCGCTGGCGAGTTCCTGCGTCACGCACAACTCGCCCCAGAAGTCCGCCAGGATCTCTATGTAGGGCACCTGATCGTCCGCATGCGCCTCATAGAGCCGCTCCAGCCACTTCTCGCGAACCGCGACGGATACCTGTGCGGCACTGATGATCGGAACCAGAGCTTCGATGGCACGGTTGACGGCAGTCCCAATTGCCCCGGACGAGCTGTCAACATGCTCGAGGGCCGGGGAGAGTCGCTCGATCAGGCGGACTGCCCCTTCTGCGGCCGCGGCCGGGTCGTTGCGGGAAACCGTCTTGATTTCTGCGACGGCTTCCTTGATCCGAGCCGCTGCCGTCGATGAGGACTTCCAGGTGAAAGAGTTAGGGCGGATCCGGGTAGGGAATAGCCACTTGTGAGGGGCTGATGCTTTGGTTGTCACGATCAGCGCGTCAAATACGAGTTGGCGAGGACGCAGCCCTCACACTTTCAATCACGGGGCTGGGTCGGACTGCTGGTTGTCAATCCACCGCTGTAAAGAATCGAGCATGGGAGGCAAGTCGTTCGCCAGCGCGTGCCAGATCAAGCGGTGATCCAATCCTTCCTCATACCAGTGCGAAGCAATGTCGCGAAACCCTTTGGGCCCTGCCCAAGCGATGTTGGAATCGATCTGCGTCAACGTATGGTTAGGAATGCTCTTCAGCGCTTCGCCGAACCGGATCAGGAGACGTTCGATTGCAAGCTGTCGCTCGCTGTTGGCCAGGTAGCTGTCTTCGGTGTCGTGCGCAACGAGTTCCAACGCTTTGCGGCCGGCGCGCACTGCCGCCATGCCGGCGCCGCGAGGCGTCGTCGCGCGGCCACCACGGGAGTTATCAGAAGACACGGACGAGATCGCCACTGACGCGCCGCCGGAATTCTGGTAGGCGACGCAGACCATCGTAGTCGTGGATGTCGGCAGTGGTGCCCAGGATGGTGCGGCACAGGTCGCGCAGGCGCACCAGATCAAAGATTGAGAACCGCTGATTCGACGGCTCGACGAGGAGGTCGACGTCGCTGTCCTCGCGAGCCTCGTTGCGTGCCACCGAGCCATACAAGAATAGCTGGCCGACGCCGAGGGCATGGAGTTGCTCTCGGCGTTCGCGTAGAAGACGGAGGGCGTCATCGCGCTGCATGTACCCATTTTACCCAGGATGGTTCGGGGTATGCGAGGGGATTAGTCGTTGATTCTAATGGGCTTCTGCGGGCGTTTGGGCCGCCGCCCCAGGGCCGCGCTGGTCGTTGCGCTGGACCGGTGAGGAGGGTTTCGCGCTTCAAACCGCCGCGCTTTGGGGCAAACGGTTGCATGAGCGCACGAGGAGTGGATGGCCCCATCCCGACGTGGCGATGCCTCGATAGCGCGTTACGGGCTTTGAGGTGGTCACGCTCAGAACGCAGCGATAGCTTCGCGGCTCAAGGTCTCTCTAAGTTCAAGGCGCCGCGCCGGCAGTACAACGATATCCACGTCACGAGAGAGCGCTGCAGCCAGTCGCTGTTTCAAGCGATCGATATACACGACGAATTGGAACCCCGGGGGAGTCCTGTCGGGCGCCAAGTCCAACGCCAAATCGACATCGGACGTCGCTGTAGCTTCCCCACGCGCCACTGAGCCAAACACTAAAATGTGGCGTACGCCGGCTGCCCTCAACTCAGGCTCGAGAGCGCGGAGCGTTCTTAAAACGTGGCTGTTGATTCTCGCTGGCGTCATGGGTGCATTTGGAGCGTTTCACGCCCGATCATAGCCGGGCGTTGTGGCCCTTACTCAGCTGTGGAAAGCCTGCCAAGGCAGGGATGTCCGACCGTATCGGGAGGCGGCAGGCGCGTCCGACCGCGGGCGAGCGCGCGGTCCGCGGGTGGGTGCTCATCCTGCGGGAATTCTGCGGGAACCGGTCCTGCTCAGTTGTGCTTCGTGGTGCTAACGTGCAACGGGACCACTCAGCTAAGTTAAGTTATTGAATTAGTACCAATGGCTCAGTCGACGACCGAGCTCATAATGCCGGGGTCGAGGGTTCGAGTCCCTCCCTTTCCACCAATAAAAACAGAGGCTTATGATCGATTTGTTCGACCCCGGCAGTCGGTTGTGCCAGGGTCGGTTAGCGGAAATTCTGCGCTGGCTACCTCTTGGACGCTGCGAATGAGATTTCATGGCTCCGATTGGTGTTATACGCAATTCGCCAGTTGCAGGTAACTTAGTTATACTCACTTCCATAGTTGCGTATAACCGGATTGATCATGTCCGCCAACTCCTTGGTTGCTCAAACCACCTATGCCGAACTGCTGGAGCGCTGCGAGGCGAACTCCTTTAACCAAGCATTCTCAGAAGACGGCACCTTCAGTCCGAAAACCATCAAGGATCACCGCTACTGGTACTTCCAGACTTCGACGGCCCACGGTCGCGTACAACAATATGTTGGTCCAGAAACGCCGGAACTCCTCGAACGGATCGAGCATCACCGGCAGACTCGTGACGACGAAAGGGAGCGCCGCGCGCTGGTCTCCGCTCTCACTCGATCCTTTGGTCTTCCCGCCCCGATTACCCCGATAGGTGACATCGTTGCAGGGCTGGCCCGAGCAGGTGTGTTTCGGCTGCGCAGTGTCTTGGTCGGTACCGTGGCCTACCAAAGCTACGCTGCCATTCTCGGCATTAAGCTATCCAACGCACTGCTACAAACCAGTGACGTGGATATTGCACAATTCACCAGCATCTCGGTTGCTATCGGCGATCAAACGCCGCCGATGCTCGAAATCTTGCGGGGTGTGGATAAAACCTTTCGCGAGGTTCCGCATACCGCTGGTAATCGGTATACAACCAGCTACATCGGTAAGGGCGGCCTGCGTGTGGACTTCGTGACACCGAACGAGGGGCCGGACACCGACCGTCCGCAAAGCCTCCCCGCACTCAAGACCGATGCGCAGCCGTTGCGATATTTGGATTTCCTGATTCACGAACCTGTGAAGGCCGTGATGCTGCATGGCTCTGGGATCTTTGTCTACGTTCCGGCTCCAGAGCGGTTTGCCGTTCACAAGTTGATCCTTGCGCTGGAGCGCCCACCCGGTGTGGCGAAGCGGGATAAGGATATCGCCCAGGCGGGGGCGTTGATTGTAGCGTTGGCGGAAACGCGGCCGGAGGACTTGCGGGTGGCGTGGGAGGACGCATACGAGCGCGGGCCGCAATGGCGGAAGCTGTTGTTGGGTGGTATGAAGCAATTGCCTCCGGATGCTCGGGATTTATTGCTGAGGGTAGTTAAGCGATCTCGGGAACTCCTGCCTGGGATGGATCTGGCATTTCCCGACTCGCGTGCACGTTACGACTCCAATCGCGAAGTTGTGAGTTTCGTGGGAGAGGCGCTGGGTCACCCTGTGCAGTGTGCCGTGAGCCGGGAGGCGTTAGAGGACCATCTTGGCGCTAATGGACAGGACAAGGAAGGGCGGCTCGCGAGCTTCCATCTTAGCCGTTCGAAGATCGAGCGAATGGTGAAGACTAAATATCTTGCGTGGCCCGTTGAAGAGCCGGAAACTGTGCTGTTGAAAACGACGGACGTGGAGGAATTGTCGAGAGTGCCTTGAGCCGGGCCGCGGTTCAACCTTTGCGGTGCGGACCATGGAAGATCTTGCGCGCAAAATCCTGACACCAGGAATCTCCTACGAGTGGACCGACCTGAGCTATCAGCAAACCACCGCCGGCTCGGTGGGACTGCTGATATTTCCACTCTGCGTCATCTTCGTGTATCTCGTGCTTGCGGCTCAATACGGCAGCTGGACGTTGCCCCTGTCGATCCTGCTCATCGTCCCGATGTGCCTGCTGGCGGCGTGTCTCGGTGTCCGATTAATGGGGCAAGATATCAACGTGCTGACTCAGATCGGGTTTGTCGTGCTGATTGGTCTGGCCGCAAAGAACGCCATCCTGATTGTAGAGTTCGCACGGGGATACCCACGTCTTAGCGCGGTCATCGAGTCGTGTCGCTTGCGGCTTCGTCCGATCTTGATGACATCTCTGGCGTCATTCTGGGGGTCTTCCCGCTCCTCACCAGCAAGGGCACCGGTGCGGAAATGCGTCAGGCGGTGGGGGCTTCGGTGTTCTTTGGAATGATCGGAGTTACCCTCTGCGGGCTTCTATTTGCGCCGGTGTTCTACGTGCTCGTGCGCGACTTCGAAGGGACGCGTCGCGAGGAAGCCGCTGCGGCAGCACCAGCCGATGCCTCCGAACAGCGATAATTCTAGTCTGGAATAATTCGATATTCGATCAGGCCCTCTACCCCCTCTCCAGAACATCGCCTTACCTTTGCGCCACGGATGGCTCGCGCCGCGCCTCACCCCAGCGATTGAGGAAGCAACGATGTCGAGACTACAGAACAAGGTCGCCGTGATTACCGGCGGCACCAGCGGGATTGGATTGGCAGCGGCACAGCGGTTCGTCACCGAAGGAGCGTTCGTCCATATCTTCGCCCGCCGCCAGGAAGAACTGGACAAGACGGTCGCCTCGATCGGCCGGAACATCGCTGGCGTGCAGGGCGACGTCCGCAAGCTCGAGGACCTCGACCGCCTCTACGCCAAGGTCGCTTCCGATGGCCGCAAGCTCGACGTTGTGGTTGCCAACGTCGGCGCCGTCAACAGCGTGAAGCTCGCCAATGTCACTCTCGAGAGCTTCAATCACAATTTCGACGTCAACGCCGGGGCGTGCTGTTCACAGTGCAGAAGTCGCTGCCGCTCCTGAACAATCGCGCATCCGTCATCCTGACCAGCACGATCGCCTCCCTGCGCGGCTTCCCTGGCCGTAGCGCCTACGCGGCGTCTAAGACCGCATTGCGCTCCTATGCCCGGACCTGGACGATGGAACTAAAGGACCGCGGCATCCGGGTCAACACGATCACGGTGGGTCCGTGCGACACGCCGCTGATCGACGCCGAGGTCAGTTCGCCCGAGGAGGCGGCTGCGGTTCGCGCCAAACATGCCGCGAGTATACCGCTCGGCGCATGGCGCGACCGGAAGAGATCGCGGCCGCGATGCTGTTCCTGGCGTCTGAGGACAGCAGCTTCGTCGCCGGCAGCGAACTGCTGGTCGACGGCGGCATGTGCTCCGTCTGAGTCAGCCCGGGCGATCGTTTCCAGCGCGCTCCAACCGGCCGGCGCGCCGCTCTTCCGACAAGGCTGGCAGTTTCCATCTTGTGAGAGGAGATCTCAATGCCACAGCTCAAAGGAAAAGTTGCCGTCATCACGGGTGGCAGCAGCGGACAGGGTCTCGCCACCGCCAAGCGCTTCGTTGAAGAAGGCGCGTTCGTGTACACCCTGGACAAGCAGGTATCGCCGATCGGTGGCACCGTCTCCGCAGTGCTGGGTGACGTATCAAACCTCTCCGATCTCGATCGGTTCTACGCCAAGGTTGCTAGCGAGAAGCGCAGGATCGATATCCTCTTCGCCGCGGCGGGCATCGTCGATCCTCGGCCGCTCGCCGAGATGACGGAGGAAAGCTTCGATCGGCAATTTGCGGTCAACACGCGGGGTCTCGCCTTCACGGTGAAAAAGGCCCTGCCGCTTCTGAATGACGGCGGGGCGATCATCTTGGTCACCTCGATCGCCGAGAGCAAAGGCATCCCTGGCCTAGGCGCCTACAGCGCCACCAAAGCGGCAGTTGGCTCCTTCGTCCGCACGTGGACGGCGGAGTTGAAAGATCGTCGCATCCGACGTGACGAATTCTTCGATCGAGCTGGCAAAGCCCCCAGCAACCAAAGATCATCCCGCATCTGATGCCTCGGTCTCAGCCTGGCGAATGGTGTTGCTCGCGACGGCCTGCGGCTTGCTCGTCGCAAACGTCTATTACTCACAACCGATCGCTGGCTCAATTGCCTTCTCTCTCGGCCTCGCACCAGCAAATACGGGCCTCATCGTAGCGTTGACGCAGGCGGGTTTTGGCGCCGGGCTTCTCTTGATCGTCCCGCTCGGTGACCTCATCGAAAACCGTCGTCTCGTCCTGATGCTTATTGGTGTCTCCGCCGTCGGTCTCCTGGGCTCCGCCCTATCGGTGAGGCCGCTGGAGTACCTTGCCTCAGCGTTGCTTGTCGGCCTTGGATCAGTCGCCGTGCAGGTACTCGTACCGTACGCCGCCCACATGGCTCCAGAGGCGATACGAGGACGAGTTGTCGGTAATGTGATGAGCGGGCTGATGATTGGCATCTTGCTCGCGCGCCCGGCCTCGAGTTTCTTAACCCAGCTCGTCTCGTGGCACATGGTGTTTTACATCTCGACCGGAAGCATGCTTGCCCTGGCACTGAGTTTAAGACTGGGCATGCCGAAACGTGTCCCCATTGCAGGCGTCAGCTACGATACCCTCATCAAATCGATGGCACATTTGGGTCTGCGGACGCGGGTTCTTCAGCGACGCGCGATTTACCAAGCCTGTCTCTTCGGGGCATTCAGCCTATTCTGGACAACAGTGCCGCTGCTGCTGACCGGCCCCACCTTCCATATGACGCAAAACGGCATCGCACTGTTCGCGTTGGCGGGCTGCGGCGGAGTAATTGCTGCACCGCTTGCAGGCCGCGTGGCAGACAAGGGCTGGACACGACCTGCCACGGCCTTTGCCATTTTCGCAGTCGCGGCAGCATTTCTGGTGACGCGCTTTGCCGCTGCGGGATCGAGCGTCGATATTGCCCTTCTGGTCGGAGCGGCGATCCTTTTGGACTTTGGAATGACAGCCAACCTAACGCTCGGTCAGCGCGCCATC
>CAZDTG010000169.1:0-8419 GCA_964508005.1 uncultured Steroidobacteraceae bacterium | reverse complement strand
CGCGGCCGACGAACTACAGGCTGGCATCGAGCGGGCCGAGAACAAGCGCCGTGAACTGCTCGACGCACGCCCGGCGGAGCGCGAGAACGCCCGCGTATTGGCACTCATGCCGCGAGCCGCTGAGTTGTACCGCGAGCAGATAGACCTGGGGCTCGGCGGCGATCTCGCGGCGGCAGCCAAGGCGCGCACGATCCTGCGTGACATGCTGGGCGAAATCATGCTTTCGCCCGGCGAAGACGGCTCACTGTGGGCTGAGTATGCGATGCAGCCGGCAGCACTGCTGCAAGGCGCAGGAACAGGTGGTCGGGGTGAGGGGAGATGAACCTGCGAACGCCCGCGTCACGACGTCGTCAGTCAGATCGCGGCGCATCGTATGGACCGCGGGGCCAATGTTGGGTAACCTTTCCCGGCGGCCTCGCTTCATGCCCGCTGTCAGGTACCACGGTAGTCCGCGGAGAGCTGCCAAGAGCCACACGCTTTTGGGGGCGAAGGAGGCGAGTTCTGCGAAAAACTCTTATCTGAATCCGGGCGCGTTCACTTCCCGTAGTGATCGGCGCCCAGGAAATGCAACGACACGTAGGGCTCATCACCGAGCACCCATGAGTCATGAGGCTCTGGCGGGATGTAGAAGAGATCCCCGGCACGCATCTCGATCACCCGGCCATCTGCAAATGCGGCGGTGGCCGCGCCGGCGACAACGAGTCCGACGTGCTCGACTTCGCACCGCGCCTGCCCGAGCTGACGCCCCACGTGTTCGGACCAACGCCAGCCGGGCTTGTAAGTAGCGCGACCGACCGTCATGCCGCCGAGTCGCACGAGTTCGAACCGGCCGAGCGTCATTTCACGCACTTCGTCCGGCTGCTCGAAGCGCTTGAGTATCATCGCCGGTGTTTGTGAGCTCATGGTCATGGCTCTCCAAAGGGTTACGTTTAAATAAGATCGAGGAATGTGAACCGGCACCGAGCGGCTCCCCGGTCGTGGCATCGATCACTTCGGCTTTGAGCGCAAAATTTCCGTGAGCTCTTCAGGCCGTGCATAAAGACGAGCCGCCGCAAACCCCACCAAGATCTACACCAGAGCTGTGGCTCTAAAAGACAAGCCAATTTCTGCGGAACTGAGCATACATCTATAGGGCCGCGGGCGGGCCTAAGATAGCGTCACGGTATGTATAGGCGACGTTGCGCACATCTCCTTGTGAATGGCATCCCGCGACGGTCCAAAAATCAGGTCGAAATCCTTGCTGTGTACCCAATCCGCGGTGACGCCCGGAAAGCCACCAGGCGTCGCCATGTGGCTTGCGACGAACTGCTCGTCTGCGCGCTGCCATGCGAGACGTTCATCGACAGAGCGTCGTATCTTGTCCACTGAATCGAAGCACAGCATTCGTCTTTGGCGGCCAATTGTGGATCGTACCGTCTCTATCAGTCTCCATGCGCATGCCGTACCAGAAACAAAGACAACCTGAAGTGTGATTATGGACTGCACCGCCGGAAGTGGTCGCGAAAATGCACCCGCAAGCGTTTGCAGCCGGCCAACTTCGTTCATGATGAAGTTCGCATCCTGCACGGAATCAATCGCCGCGACGGCCGGTGTGCGAGTGTTCAAGTCAGGTCGTACTCTGGTCTGGTGACTTTGTGGGGGCAGAAGCCATCGTGATTGGAGTCTGAACGGTGATCAACGAACGTCTGCGCGATCTTCCAGGTAGTCGTGCGCGTTGGCGGGGGAGGAAGCGATCGTATGTGTGACCACGGATGCCTCGAGCGGCGAGAGAGTACCGGCGTCCGTGGTAAAGTCGCGGATCTTCACGATTCGATCACCGCGCATCTCGAGCAGAGCCAGGTGTTCGGAGTCCGGGAGCTCGGCGGGCGATCGCACATCGAAGCTGGTGGTGTAGTGAACGAATACGGCGCTTGAATCGTTCGTTGGGAAAATCCACAGATTCGAAACATGCGTCCCCGTTCCTGTCTTCTTGGCGTTGCCCGAGAGGTTGGCACTCGGCGCGGTTGCCTTGACCACGAGGTACGTCACTGGCTCTTCGAGCACGTACTCGACCACCGCATCGCTCGTGACGAGGCGCGCGATAGCCTCATCGTCGCCGTTCGAGCGTGCGGCGACGTAGTCGCGCAGAGCGCGGGCCGCCCGGGCGATGAGATTTGCGCTCGCTGCGGCTTGGGGGATCGCAGGAACATGGACGGGCTCTGCGGCGAAACCGGTCTGTACGGTCATCGTCAGCAGTACGGTTGCCGCGACACCCAAGATTGATCTGTTCATGCGCAGGCACTCCTCAAGTTCGGGTCCGCCATCCGGCGGAGCCGGGCAGACTATTGAATGGACGTGCGGAGTATTAGGGGCATATACCCATATCACAACGAACCAAAACGAATGTGTACAGAATGTTCGACGATTTACCGGAGGGATCGGCTCTCGTCCCCGTTGAGCGATCAATCCTTCAACGAAGCAAGGCGCTCATCATGGGCTATGCCCAGCAACGTAGCGCGAAGCGCAGCGGCTGCGGACCGTCCGAATACGTGCTCGAACCTGTCCTGGGCCACCTGCCACAGACGCAGAGCCTCCCGCCATTTCGTCTTGCCTTTCGAGGTCAACGCGATGTGGCGCCGTCGACGATCCGCTGCTGCCTCCCGCAGGACAATGAATCCGTCGCGCTCGAGAGGCCTGAGATTGTGACCGAGAGATGAACGATCGGTCGCCAGAGCATCGGCGAGCTCCGCCAGGGTCGGCGGGTCCTTCGACCGATCGGCAAGCTCCGCCAGGATCGCAAGCTGGGTCGACCGCAGCCCGGTGGGCTCGAGCGCCGCATCGTAAAGCTGCGTCAGCCGTCGAGATGCCTTGCGCAACGCCGTCGCGTTGCAGGGACTGACGCGGGAAGCTCGCTTGTTATCGGTTGTCATGGTCGAGTACGGTGGAAAGAACTATGGGGTATATGCCCATATCGCGCAAGGGGAGATATGGGGGCATTCCGCTTGACTGGAATAGGGCATATACCCATTATCGATAAATGGTAATCCGTCGAACTGTACAACAACAGCCGCCGGACGCGCTTAGCTCCGGCTTGTCCGTCGCCGCCGAACCCTTGCGACTCGGCAGGAGCTGACTGTCATGACCGACGTGGTAATCGTGGGCTACGTCCGCACACCGTTCGCGTTCGCTCGCAAAGGGCCCTTGGCCACTGTGCGCCCCGACGATCTTGCGGCCATTGTGTTGCGGGCGCTTGTGGAACGTACAGGAGTCGACCCGGCATCGATAGAAGATGTCCTGATGGGTTGCGCGTATCCGGAGGCAGCCCAAGGGAACAATATCGCCCGGATCGCTTCGCTTCTTGCCCGCCTGCCGATAGAGTCCGGCGGTGCCACCATCAATCGCTTTTGTGGCTCTTCGATGTATGCCATCCACGTTGCAGCGGGGCAAATCTCGATTGGCGCGGGCGAGGCATTTATCGCTGCGGGAGTCGAAAGCATGACGATGGTCCCGCAGGGAGGTTTCAATTTTTCTCCCAACCCGCGCTTTAAGGGACCGGACCGGCCGGAGGCCGAAATCATGACCGAAGCTTATATCTCGATGGGCCTGACTGCCGAAAATGTCGCGACGCGTTACCACGTGTTGCGCGGGGATCAGGAGCAACTCGCGTACGAATCGCAGATGAAGGCAGCGGCTGCGCAGTCGGCCGGACGGCTGGCGAATGAAATTGTTCCCGTCGTCACTCCGGAAGGTGTCCTGGTCGATCAGGACATGTGTTTGCGCCCACAGACCACGTTGGCGGGGCTGGCCGCCCTCAAGCCCGCATTCCTGGAAGACGGTTCGGTCACCGCCGGCACCGCCTCGCCGCTAACGGACGGGGCGGTGGCGGTACTCGTAACTTCCGCACAATTCGCCGCTCGGCACGGACTGCGCGTGATGGCAAAGGTAAAAGCGGTCGCAGTTGCGGGGTGCGCGCCGGAGCTCATGGGCATGGGCCCCGTTCCCGCCACCCGCAAGGTGCTCGCCCGCGCCGGCCTCTCCCTAGCGGACATCGACGTGGTCGAGATCAACGAAGCCTTCGGGTCGCAGGCTATCGCTTGTCTGCGTGAGCTGGGTATTGACCGTGGGCGGGTCAACATTGATGGCGGCGCTATCGCCCTCGGGCACCCGCTCGGGGCCACAGGTGCAAGGATCACCGCGAAAGCCGCACAGATTCTGCAGCGGCTGGGCGGCCGTTATGCGCTCGCCACGCAATGCATTGGTGGTGGACAAGGAATTGCAACGGTCCTCGAAGCCGCGTAACCATTCGTTTGCGAGGGCGCCTGCGCCGCTTACTGTTCGGAAGCTGACAACGAGAGATGAGCGGCCCGCATTGGTGGGCAATCGAAGGCCCGGATGAACGCATAGATAGTCGACGACTGATGGTCGCTTTCGGCAGGTACCCAGAGCACGACCCGCCGCGCTTGAGGATTTCTCCTCAACAATCCTCACGAATAGAGCCATCCCGACGAGATCGTTGTCGCTCATCGTTTCATTCCTCGGAAGTGGTGTACGGCCGCCTGAGCGTACTCAGACGCCATTCTTGGATTATCAATGCAGGTGCGACGCCCCGGCTTTGGAGTAGCAGAAGGGTCTGGAGCCTGACCCCGGGAGGAGGTGCAGGAGACACTAGCGCAAAGCAATCTGCGAGCCAGCGAGTTGAGGGCAGCGTCTCAATCTGCAATCTGGATCAAGTCGTCCCAAACGCGAGCTTAACCGACAATACTGGCGGACGTAGCGGGTTAACAGTCTCAGGCAGGCATTGGTGCGACCGGCTCGTCTGACAGACAAGAGGGAAGAAGGCCATGCCTGAGCAGCGGCCGTTCATCGCGTTACGTCGCGCGGTTCTAGTTGGCGGTGTCTCACTCGCGGGCATGGGCTGTCCGTCGACAAGGGCAACGGCTGACTGAGTCCAACCGATTTGAGCCGCGTGAACCACAGTAAAGAGAGGCACGACATGAACACCATCACCACCAAAGACGGCGTTGAGATCTTCTACAAGGACTGGGGCAAAGGTCAGCCCATCGTGTTCAGCCACGGCTGGCCGCTGTCGGCCGATGATTGGGACACTCAGATGCTGTTCTTCCTCAAGCATGGCTATCGCGTCATAGCCCATGACCGGCGCGGACACGGCCGATCCACCCAGACGAGCGACGGTCATGACATGGATCATTATGCCGACGACCTTGCGGCCTTGACGGCGCATCTCGATCTGAAGAACGCCGTTCACGTCGGCCATTCCACTGGTGGCGGCGAGGTGGCGCACTATCTGGGCCGACATGGCGAGAGCCGGGTCGCGAAGGCCGCGCTGATAAGCGCGGTGCCGCCGCTGATGGTCAAGACGGCGGCCAATCCGGGCGGCCTTCCCAAAGAAGTGTTCGACGGATTACAGGCGCAGCTCGCGGCCAATCGCGCGCAATTCTATCGCGACCTGCCGGCGGGGCCATTTTACGGCTTCAACCGACCGGGCGTGAAAGCCTCGGAGGCCATCATCCAGAACTGGTGGCGGCAAGGCATGATGGGCGGCGCGAAGGCGCACTACGACGGCATCGTCGCCTTCTCACAGACCGATTTCACCGAAGATCTCAAGAAGATCACGGTGCCGGTACTGGTGATGCATGGCGAGGATGACCAGATCGTTCCCTACGCCGACGCCGGCCCTTTGTCGGCAAAGTTGCTGAAGAACGGCACGCTGAAGAGCTACAAGGGCTTCCCTCACGGCATGCCTATCACGCAAGCGGAAACAATCAACGCCGACTTGTTGGCCTTTCTGAAGGCGTAATGCCGCGGCCGCGGCGCCGGCCGTGAGGTCGGCGCCGAAGACGCAGCCATTTCTAAAATGGCACGGCTCGAGCAAGTTCGAACGCACGCGCCTGGCTTCTCGAGGGGCTGTCGTCCTTGTCGGTCACAGCTTGGGCGCCAGAATGCCCTTAAACAACTACTGTCCTCCGGCCAAACGCCTGGCAGATTTGGAAATCACATTTCAGATTCTTCTATCTGGTCGAACACGTTACGCGGGCCGATATGCGGTCACTCACAAACGTGATTGGTCCGGATAACGGACACTCTACATTGCCAGCACCTTTCGCGCCGGCTGTCGTCGCGCGCACCGTTGCCTGTCTCGCGCTCGTCTTCCGCGAGAGCTTCTGAGTCCTGCTAAGGGCTTGCTCGCTTTCCCTACTTGTCGCGATCATCGGTGATCCACCTCTAGCTTCAGGATGCCGCGGATACCATCCTACCCTTGGCGTTGACGAGCGCGTGCGTCTTGTCGCCGTATAATCTGGCGGGCACTGTCCAGTTGGGTTGCGGTGCGACGCCTTTGCGGATTCCATGGAGATGCACTGATGTTGCGCCGCATCAATAACGTTTCAGCTCGGAGTATGGGTTAATGTGAAAAAACGGCTCCGCGATGGGTAAATAAGTCCATTAAGCAGCTAAATCTAACCAGAATGTGATTGACTCCGCTGATGTCCGCGCATAAGTCGACGATATTTCGCGGACGCAGTATGGGATTGGAGACCCATACGGTACGGACCGGCCAAGTAAGTAAACGGCTGCCCTGCATGCGTATAAAGGGACCAAATAGATGCGCAGGATCATCATCACCGACCTGACGAGATTTCAAAATTCAGACATCGTCTGCACGGCCGGGACCGACATCAAGTCGGGCGTTTGTGTCCGCCCGATGCCATACCTCAGAACGGATTTTTGCGTAGGGCTGGGTATACTGCCTGGCGCAATCCTGCGGGGGGACTTTACGGAAAAGAAGGGTCTATCAGGCCCGCACCGGGAGGATGCCGGCTATTCGGAAGGCAAGCTGACCTTCGAGGGGCCTTCGACGTCTGTTGAATTCAGGGAAGCTTTGGAGACAGGGTTGCACGATTCGGTTGAAGAAGGGTTCGAAATCGAGCTCGAGGACGGACAAAAGCACGTCCCGTGGGGGCATCCCGTAGAGCGCTCGATCATCACCCTGGCTGTCGACCCAGCATCTATCGAGATTGTCGAGGGATATAAGAAGGGGACAACCAAGATTCACTTTTCCGACGGCTCGGGACGCGAGTTCAGATACCTTCCAATTACCGACCTGGGGTTCCACAGGTACGCGGACACCCACCGCGCGGCGAAACACCTGTCCCGCTTGAACACATTCATCACGAACCAGCCCGAAGCATACCTGCGCGTAGGTCTGAGTCGGACGTGGGACAATGGGAAAATCCGCGGATACTGGATGCAAGTGAACGGGATATACACCTTTCCTGAGTTTTTTCCCGAGATTCGCTGCTATAAGTAGATGATGCACATGGCTGTCGCTCGATTGCATCCGATGTATCATGCCGCTGTATGCAAAAAAGGACTCTCTTCACCATCGGGCATTCGACTCACGCGGTGGAGCACTTCATCGCTCTGCTGAGGGATCACGATGTGCAGGCAATCTGTGACGTCAGATCCGTTCCATACAGTCAGCACAACCCGCAGTTCAACCGGGAGTCGCTACAGGAGGAGCTGCGCAAGGTCGCGATTCACTACGTTTTTCTCGGCAAGCAGCTCGGAGCACGTAGCGACAATCCGGCCTGCTACATCGATGGCAAAGTGCAATACAACTATCTCGTCGACGAGCCGATTTTTGCGGAAGGACTGAGACGCCTGCGGAACGGGATCGATCGCTTTCGAGTCGCGCTAATGTGCGCTGAACGGGACCCGCTGACCTGTCATCGGACCATTCTCGTGTGCCGGGAACTCAGGGCACGCGACCTGAGCATCGAACACATCTTGGCAGACGGCAGCATCGAGACGAACAGTGCGGCGGAGAAACGACTGATGTCGATGATGAATATCCGTCCGGGCATGTTTGACGACGAACGTGATTGCATCGAGCGGGCGTACGAGAAGCAAGCCGGCAATATTGCCTACGTCATACCGTCGCGCCCGGATACCGAGTTGGCTAAGGTTTCCGATGAAGATCTTCACGATCGGCTTCACGAATAAGAAGGCAGAGAGCTTCTTTGAAAAGCTCTGCGAGGCGGGTGTAAAGCGCGTGGTGGACGTGCGCCTCAACAACGTCTCACAACTCGCCGGCTTCAGCAAGAAAGACGATCTCAAATACTTCTTGCGGGCGATCGCCGGGATTGACTACCTGCATGTGCCGGAATTGGCGCCAACCAAGGATCTGCTGGATGCTTACAAGAAGCACAAGGGTGATTGGAGCGTCTATGAAGGAGAGTTTCTCGGGCTGATGGAGCAACGGCGCATCGAGCTCTCGCTCGCCAAGGAGGTCATTGATCAAGGCTGTTTGCTATGCAGTGAAGACAAACCTCATCACTGCCACAGACGACTAGTCGCAGAGTACCTGCAGCGTCACTGGAAAGGCGTGTCGATCCAACACATAGTCTGAAGGGGCCCCTAC
>CAZDTG010000168.1:6866-8437 GCA_964508005.1 uncultured Steroidobacteraceae bacterium | reverse complement strand
GCGCATCGATCATGCGCAGCGACTGCTCTTCCTGCAGGCTCTTGTGCAGACCGAGAATTTCACGCTCCAGGTCCGTCACTCGTACCCGCATGCGGTTCGTCCGGTCGAGTTGCGCGCTGACGCGCGCTCCTTCACGAGCGCGGAAAGCCTGCAGATGGCCGCTGATGACGTTCAGGCGGTCGCGAACCCGATCGCGGAGCGCTCCGAGATCGCCCGCGCGTTGTATGTCGGCATCCAGGGTGCGGACCTCGTTCATCACGACGAGATCCAGCTGCTCGGAGCTGGTTTGCGCATTCTTCTGATCGAGCGCCTCGCCGGCGAGATAATTCGCGATCTCCGCGAGGCGGGCATCCATCTGCTGCAGAAGCTCTTCGATCTCCCGCTTCTCGCGCAACAGGTTCGCCCGCTGCTCCCCCACCAGCCGCGCGACGCGCTCCAGGCCCTCGGCAAACTCATCGGCCGAGATGGCTCCCCTCGAGCGTTCGCACAGATCGGCGAGCACGGGGCGCAGCTCCGGCAGACGGGCGAGCCGCTCGAGCACGGCGACAATCACCGCCTGAGTCCGAGTGTCGCGTTCTTCCGAGTCAACGACTGGCGCCGCGCCCGGCTCCGGCAACTTCCGGAAGGTCGCTGTCTCGATGGGGGGAACGTAACCGGCGAATGCTACAGCGCGGGAGGTCGTGGTCGCGCCGGAGCTCTCCGCCGGAGACGTGTCATCCAAAGCCGCGATGGCGCGGGACAGAGGCTCCAGGTTCGCTTCGATGCCGGCGATGTCGCCGCGTCCACGAACCAGATCGCTGACCTTCCGGAGCTCGACGTCCAGGGGAGCCGCACGCCCACGCGCCGCCAGGCAGAGCCTGCCGATAATGCGGCGCAACGTTACTTCGAGCTCCGCCCACCGAGCCTCTCCGGCCTCGATCTGCGCGATCGCGTCGAAATACCTCTGCCGCAGATCGACCTCTCGGTTCACCGTTTGCTCTCGTGCTCCCTCGTATCCCATTTTACGACCTCGGGGTGCGCCCGTGTGCGCCCGACGTCAAAACGGCCGAACAGGACACTATGGCAGTCATAACGCAATTATCGGCATGCCAGAGCAAAGCCTGGAGGGCACCTTTGTCGATCAGGATCGGTACTGCGTCACAGATAGGAGCCTGGCTCGCTGCTCACGTGAGAGGCACAGGTGCTGGCAGGGTCGAGATATCGCTCGTGGAGGCTGCAGATGCCGTCGCTGGAGCGCACCGACCCGTGGGCCGAGCCGAGAGTGCGCATGCCCGGAAGCTGCGCCTCGACGTCCCGAGGCGCTCCATGAAAATACCGGCAATTGCCGCACAACGGCTCGGGCGCCCTGCGGGGCGCGGGAGCGGTTGCGCTGGCTGGCCGCAAGCTCATGGAGTTACTGGCCCAGTCGGGTCCAGAAGTCCACGAATACCTGGGTCGAGAGGACGTAGCCCAGCACGATGTTGATGATGACCCCGGTGGTGAACGCATAGAACGGCTTGCCGCCGACGGTCACGAACTCGCGAAATCGGGTCGTCAGGCCGATGGCGAGAAAGGCAAACGTGAACGCCCAG
>CAZDTG010000168.1:0-6766 GCA_964508005.1 uncultured Steroidobacteraceae bacterium | reverse complement strand
CTCGCGAAATCGGGTCGTCAGGCCGATGGCGAGAAAGGCAAACGTGAACGCCCAGGTCCGCAGCGCCTGCAGCGGCGCAACCAACGCGGGTTGCAGCACTTTCTTGTAGTCGGCGTAACTGTAGCCGTGCGAGACGATGGTGATGACCGCCGAGGCGATCAGAAAGCCGATCACGAACTTCGGGAAGCGCCGCCAGATCTCCACGGCGCTCGGCTTCGACTCGATCCCCGTGCGCTCCCAGCGTGTGGTCGCGATTATGGCGAGCACGAACGCCCACACCCCGATCCAGACGTCACGGCCGATCACCTTCATCAAAGTAAAGGCGTTGACGGCCGCGTCTGCCGTACCGGCGATCCCCGGTACATGCCCGGCATAACCGCCATAGGTCTGCGCCGCGGCCAGACCGGCAGCGTCGGCGAACTCGGATGTACCGATCCACGCACCCGCCACGCCGGTGGGCAGACTCAAAGCGCGCGCGGCCAGCGGCAACAGGAAGATCGTGACGATCGCCCAGAAAATGACCAGCGAGATCGCGATCGAGGCGTGCTCCTTTTTCGCCCCGACGGCCCCCGCCGTCGCGATCGCTCCCGAGACGCCGCACACCGCGCCGCCGGTGCCGAGCGTAGCGGCGAGCCGGCGGTCGAGCCCCAACCGCACCCCCGTGAAGTAGATGGCGCGCGCCAATAACTCCTGGGCCTATGTTGATAAGGCTCGGATAGCGCGCCGCAGAACGCCCTTACTCGGCCGCCCGCCCCCGGGTCTCGGGCAGGAACAGCGTCCCGATGACCACCGTAGCCAACGCGACGATGATCGGATACCACAGGCCGTAGTAGATGTCGCCCGTGAGGGCCACGAGCGCGAACGCCACCGTGGGCAAAAAACCGCCGAACCAACCGTTGCCGATGTGATACGGCAGGGACATCGACGTATAGCGGATGCGCGCGGGAAACAATTCGACGAGCCACGCCGCGATCGGTCCGTAGACCAGGGTGACATACAACACCAGGATGACCAGCAGCACGAGCACCAGCGGATAGTTGATCTGCGCCGGGTCCGCCTTGGGCGGATAGCCGGCGGCTTTCAGTTTGCCGCCGAGGTCGTTCGAGAACTGCTCGCTCGCCTGTTTGAACTCGCTGGCCGACATCACGCCGCCCTCGAAGGCGGGGACCACCGTCGTACCGATGCGTACGAGTGCGACGCTGCCCACCGGGGCGCGCTCGTTCTGGTACGGCACTCCGGCCTTGGCGAGCGCCGCCTTGGCGATATCGCACGATTGCACGAATTTCTTCTTGCCCACCGGATCGAACTGGAAGTGGCAGGAGTCGGGATCGGCCACGACTTTCACCGGCGCACTGGCCGCGGCGGTCTCGATCGCCGGGTTGGCGAAGTGGGTGATGGCCTTGAAGATCGGGAAATAAGTGAGGGCTGCGAGCAGGCACCCGGCCAGCACCACCTTCTTCCTGCCGATGCGGTCCGAGAGCCGCCCGAACACCACGAAGAAGGGCGTCGCGATCAGCAGCGCGGCGGCGATCAGCAGGTTGGCCGCCTGCGCATCGACCTTCAGCACCTGGGTGAGGAAGAACAGCGAATAAAACTGGCCGCAGTACCACACGACCGCCTGGCCGGCCGTGGCCCCGAACAGCGCCAGGATCACGAGCCGCAGATTGCCCCAGCGGGCGAACGACTCGGTGAGCGGTGCCTTGGCGGTGGCACCCGCCTCCTTCATGGCGCGGAACACGGGCGACTCGGCGAGCTGCAGGCGGATGTAGACCGAGATGACCAGCAACAGGATCGACACCAGAAACGGAATCCGCCAGCCCCAGGCGTCGAAGCCCGGGCCGAGGAGCGAGCGGCACACGAGAATGACGACCAGGCTCAGGAACAGTCCCAGGGTTGCCGTCGTCTGGATCCAGCTCGTATACAGGCCGCGCTTGTTGGGCGGCGCGTGCTCGCCGACATAGGTGGCGGCACCCCCGTATTCGCCGCCCAGCGCCAGCCCCTGCAACATCCTCAATAACACCAGGATGATGGGGGCGCTGACACCGATCTGCGCATAGCTGGGCAACACCCCGACCAGCGCCGTCGACAGGCCCATGATGACGATCGTGATGAGGAAGGTATATTTACGGCCGACCAGGTCGCCGAGCCGTCCGAACACCAGGGCGCCGAAGGGCCGTACGGCGAATCCCGCGGCGAACGCCAACAGCGCGAAGATGAAGGCCGTCGTCTCGTTGACAGCGGAGAAGAACTGCTTCGAGATGATCGCAGCGAGCGAGCCGTACAGGTAGAAGTCGTACCACTCGAAAACCGTCCCCAGGCTCGAGGCGAAAATGACGCGGCGGTGGGACTTCTCGATTCCCCGTTCATAGATGGGCAGATTCGTCGCAGCCACGGCTACTCCTGGTGCAGGTGCGTGAGCCGGCCTGGAAAACCCCCTCTGCCGGCTCGACGCGGTCATCGCCACTCTCACCGTTCTCCAGGCCCCATCATGCGGGAGCAGCGGGCGTCACTGCAACTGGAGGCAAGAATAGCCGCGCACGGGGGCGGCCCGAAGGCCGTCCCTCTCCCCGCGCGCACCGCGGTGCCGGGATTAGAACCGTTTGGTTACGTCAAATCCGATCGTCCGCGGCTGGTTGGTGTACTTCATGGTCGGCTGGGCCGTGGCGGCGACGATGTAGACATCGCCATGGACATTGAACGCGTTGGCCAGATAAAGCGCGATGTCATATCCAGTCTGCTCGTTGCTCGCACCCAGCCGGAAGTTGGTGATGCTGTAGGCGTGCTGAATGCGATAGATCGAGGAGGTCGGCTCGAAGTCCGTTGCCGACCGGCCATGGTATGCCCAGTCGCCGCGAACGAAGGCGGACCAGTCCGGCAGCGCCGCGAGGCTGTGCTCGTACTGCGCCGACAGGTCGCCCGTGAACTCCGGGATGCGCGGCAGCTTGTCACCCTTCCTGCCCGGGGCGACCACGACGGCGTTGACCTGGTTTTGCGTGAGCTGCCGCTCGGGCAGGTATTCCAAGCCGGCCGAGAGGTCGAGGCCGCGCACCGGATGCACGAACGTCTCGAGCTCGAAACCCGTTACGCGGGCCTTGCCGGCGTTGGAAATGAACCCGAAAGAGCCCGTGGGATCGCGGCCTGCGACCTGGATGTTGCTCCAGTCGATGTCGAAAGCAGCGACGTTCACCGTCCAGCGCCGGTCGAGCCAGGAGGACTTCAGGCCGAGCTCGTAATTCCACAGGGAATCCGCGCCGTAACCCTTGGGCACCTGCACGAAGGTCGACTGGTTGGTGCCGCCGAGTCGAAAGCCTTCCGAGGCGAGCGCGTACGCCGTCACGTCCTGCAGCGGCTTGTACGAGATCTGGTACTTCTGGATGAGCTTGTTCTGCTTGAAGTAGCCGTTCGCCGGCGGGGGCAGCCCGCCGAACAGCGGGAATTGAAAGGCATAGTAGCCGTTATCGCTTTGCGAGGCCTCGAATTCGCGCAGACCCGCCATGAGCTCGATCCTGTGGAACAGCCTGTAGGTGAGCTCGCCGAACTCCGCCGATTCCTTGATGACGCGAGTGTTGTAACGTGCCAGCGCGCACGGCTGGCACCCGGCAATGCCGGCACCGGGATTGGCCGAATATCCCGTCGGGGGCGCGGTGGCCGGCAAGGGCAGACCGGTCGCCGGATCGACGATGGGGGACACGCTCTCGAAGGCGGAGTCGCGATTGCGATAGAACACGCCCACGAGCCAGCCCCAGTCGCTGTCGCCGACCGAGTTCAGTCGCACCTCGACAGTCTTCTGCGTGATGTCCTGTGTCTGGTTCGTCAGCTCCGGAAACAGGTCCGGCCGCTTGCACGGTTGCGTGGTGGTTGCGTTTTTGTAGCACGTCGTCGCCCCGGGAGGCCCGACGCCGAGCGACTCGACCGCCCAGGTGTTGTCGCGAAAGAAGCCGAAGTTGCGCTTGTAGATGGAAGTGGCCGCGGTCAGGGACGCCCAGCTGAAGCTCTGGGTGAGGTTGAGCGCATAGATCTGCTGGTGATCCGGATTCGGCGTCCGCACGTAATCGCCGGTGTTGAAGTTGCCCGTATTGAAGTAGGCGAACGCGGGCACGACGTCCCGATAGCCGTCGTCGGAGGGACCGGCACCGCGGACGTGGAACGAGTCGAAGGGATAGTAGCCGCTGGCTCCGCCCGTCATCCGGTATTGCAGCCACACCGTGCCGTCGATCGTCGTCGAGTCAGTGGGCTGATAGCGGAGCATGAGACGCCCGCCCGTGGTGTGCGCCCAGTTGATGTCGCTCAGCCCCAGGCGCACGTTATTCACATAACCGCCCTGCCGGTCGTAATAGGCTACCGCGCGCACGCCCAGGACATCCTTGACCAGGGGCAGATTGAACACTCCCGCGGTGTCCGTACCCGGACTCCCGTCGGGCATGTAGTCGGCGCCGACCTGCACGTAGCCGTTGACCTCCCGGAGGTCCGGCTTCTTCGAGATGAAGCGCACCACTCCCGTCTGGGAGTTGGCACCGAACGTCGTGCCCTGCGGTCCTTTCAACACCTCGATGTGCTCGGTGTCGACCAGTTTCAGATCGGGCGCCTGGGAGCCGCTGTCACCGGTGCTGCTCTGGATGCCGGGGGCCGGGACCTCGTCGTAGTAGACCGCCACCTGCTCCTGGCCGGGTGACTGGATGCCGCGCAGCACGTAGCGCTTCTCGCCCGGACCCTGGTCGTTGAAGGTGAGACCGGGCACCTCGTAGGCGAAGTCGGTGAAATCCTTGACGCCCATTTTCTCCAAAGTAGCCTCACCGAAGGCAGTGATGGCGGTTGGCACGTCCTGCAGCCGCTCCGCGCCGCGTTTGCGCGCCGTCACCAGGACTTCCTCGACCGCGGTCGCCCCGACGTCGCTCGTGTCGGCCGCCGCCGGGACAGCCGCCGCCGCCAGGCGCGCGCCACCGAGCGCGATTAAAAAAATCGTGAGTGATCCACCTGGTGGTCTGCAGCAGGACATATGCGCTCCCCGAATCGTTGTTCGATCTGGCCCCGGACCGGTCCTGCATGCGCTTCGAGTCAGGCAGGCCGGCTGTTTTTTTCGCACGCCCGCGCGTCCGGCGCGCACGCTTGCGAATACATATTCATAATCATATTATCCAGAGAAACTTTAAGTGTGAAGCGTTTTCGAGTTGGGGTTGGAGTTGTGCACCGTCGCGGTGCCGTCCGCTCGATGACGCACCATGATTGGCCGCGCGGGAGAACAACGACATGCAGCCGACTGCCGGACTGTTACGCACGCTGATGCGGGGCCTCGCGGCAGGGATGGCAGCCCTCGTGGCCGGCGCCGCGGCGCGCGCCACACCCGTTGCGCCGCCGCCCTACTCCATCATTCACGCCGGAGAGTTGCTGGCGCAGCCCGGCAAACAGCCGCTGACGCATGCGACCATCGTCGTAGAGAAGGGCAACATCAAGGAGATACGCCCCGGCTATGTCGACGCCGCGGCTCTCGGCCTGCCGTCCGACACCCGTGTCGTGGACCTCACGGGCCTGTTCGTGATGCCCGGATTCATCGACCTGCACGTGCACTTGAGCAGCGGCGCGGAGCGCGGCAGAGATCTCGGCCTGCGCGAATCCGACAACTATTTCACCGTCGTCGCCTACCGCAACGCGGCTGCAACGCTCATGGGAGGCTTCACGACCGTGCGCGATCTCGGGTCGCAGGGCTACACCGTGCTCGGATTACGCGATGCGATTCGCGACGGCATCGTGCTCGGACCGCGCATTCTTGCATCCGGCGACCCGATGAGTCCCACCAACGGACACGCCGACAATCACAACTTGCGCGAGGAGCTCCTCCAGGGCATCGTCCGCCGCGGCGTTTGCAATGGGGCGGACGACTGCCGCCGCGTGGTGCGCGAGGCGGTCCGTCGCGGCGTCGACGTGATCAAGGTGATGGCGACCGGCGGCACGCTCGACGAGGGCGACGGCGGCACCGGGCAACAGTTCACCGACGACGAGCTGCGGGCCATCGCCGAAACCGCTCATGCGTTCGGACGCAAGGTGACGGCCCATGCCCATGCGAAAGCGGGTATCGACGCCTGCATCCGCGCCAACTTCGACTCCATCGAGCACGGCATGTGGGCGGATGAGGAAACGCTCAAAGCCATGAAGGCCAAGGGCATCTGGCTGATTCCCACGGCAGCCACCATCACCTATGTGGGTGATACTCCGGAGAAGGTCCGCAACGGACCCCTGAAGGACCTGCCGCCTGTCTCCATGGAAAAGGTTCTCAAGCTCGGCACGCAGCCGCGCAAGCTCGTCGCCCTGGCCCACAGGATCGGGGTCAGGATCGCCGTCGGCACCGACGCGCCGCTGGTCCCGCATGGCGAGAACGCCATGGAGATGGTCACGTATGTCGTCGATTCAGGGATGACCCCGATGGAGGCCCTGATGGCGGGCACCAGCAACGCCGCGGAAGCCGGTGGCATCAAGGATGCGGGCAAGCTCGAGCCCGGAATGATCGCGGACGTCATCGGCATGCCCCAGAGCCCACTGCAAGATATCCACGCCGTCATGAACGTCAGTTTCGTGATGCACGGCGGCATCGTGGCCAAGACGCCCGGAGGAATGAAATGAGACTGCCAGCCCTTCTCGGAGCCACCGCCCTCGCCTGCGCGCTGTCGGTTACGGCGGCACGCGCGGATGACTTCGTCATCGAGCATGTGACGGTGGTCGACGGGCTGGGTCACGCGCCGCAGCCCGACATGAGCGTCGCCATCGAGGGAAA
>CAZDTG010000167.1:0-8456 GCA_964508005.1 uncultured Steroidobacteraceae bacterium | reverse complement strand
CACCCCGCCTGGGACGGCGGTTGATCTCATGCAGCGCGGAGGGGCGCCTTACAGTCGACCGCGTGACGGCGTGGCGAGCGAGCCGCCGCCACGCCTCCTCCAGGCGGACTCCGCCCAACACGAGGCGGATCGCTTGCTGCTGGCCCGCTTCGCGCCGGCGAGCCTGGTGGTCGATGAGGCACTCAATATTTTGCAGGTCCGGGGTGAAACGGGGCCCTACCTGGAGCTCGCCAGTGGCACGCCCAGCCTGAACCTGGATCGCATCGCGCGTCCCGAGTTGTTGGTAGAGATTGCCCCTGCCATCCAGAAGGCGCGAGAGACTGGGGCGGAAGTGCGCTGCGAGGGGCTGTGCATCGACCAACTGCGGGACATCAGCATTGAGGTGATCCCGCTGAAGCGCTCGAGCGCGGAGCGTTGCTATCTGATCCTGTTCGACGACGGCACACGACGGTCGAGCGGCCGGCGCGCGCAGGCTGGGGCGGCGAGCGCGCTGCCCGAGTCGGAAAAGGACCAGCGTCTGGCGCGGCTCGAGCGCGAGATCGCATCTGTCCGCGACTACCTGCAGGCCACGATGGAGGTGCACGAGGCGGTCAAGGAGGAACTCAAGTCCGCGCACGAGGAAGTGCTCTCGGCCAACGAGGAGTTTCAGAGCACGAACGAGGAGCTCGAGACTTCGAAGGAGGAGCTGCAGTCGGCGAACGAGGAGCTCACCACGACGAACGATGAGCTCCGCAATCGCAACCGCGAGCTCGCCGTACTCAATGCCGAGGTCGAGAAGGAGCAGGCAATTTCAGAGCAGGCGCGGGCGGACGCAGAGCTGGCCCGCGCAGCCTCCGAGCAGGCACGTCGCTACGCCGATGCGATTGTGGGCAGCGTGCGCGAGCCGTTGCTGGTCCTCGACGGGGAGCTGAAGATCCTACGAGCCAACGAGGCCTATTACGCCGACTTCAAGGCGTCACGTAAAGCGACTGAGGGTCGCTTACTGTATGAGGTCGGGAACGGCCAGTGGAACCTCGCACCTTTGCGCGACAAGCTCGATGGAGTACTGACCCGCGGCGAGCCGATGACGAATTGCGAGTTCGCGCAGGAGCTCCCCACAATGGGCCCGCGGGTAATGAGTCTGAACGCGCGCAAGATCCCCGGGGACGGGGAGCGCGCAGAGTTGATTTTGCTCGCCATTGAGGACGTCACGGAGCGCAAGGATGCTGATGCGGCGCTGCGCGAAGGCGAGGAGCGCTATCGTACCTTGTTCGATTTGGGTCCTGTGGCCGTCTATTCCTGTGACGCCTCGGGCGTGATCCAGAAATTCAACCGTCGTGCTGCGGAACTGTGGGGCCGCGAACCGGCGTCAGGGGATACGGACGAGCGGTTTTGTGGCTCGTTCAAAATGTTCCGCCCGGATGGTAGCTTCATGCCTCACGAGCGGTGTCCCATGGCCGAGGTGGTGAGCGGCAAAGTAGCGGAGGTGCATGACGCCGAAGTGCTCATCGAGCGGCCCGAAGGCTCGCGGATCGTCGTGGTCGTGAATATCCGTCCGCTGAAGAACGAACGAGGAGAAATCACGGGAGCCATCAATTGCTTTTACGACATCACCGAACGAAAACAGGCCGAGGAGCAGTTGCGGGAATACGCCGGGCAGTTGTCGGAATCCGACCGCCGCAAGAACGAGTTCCTGGCGATGTTGGCCCATGAGCTGAGAAACCCGTTGGCGCCCATTACGCATGCCGTGCATCTGTTGCGAGGTACTCATGCCGATCCGGGATCGATCAAGCTGTACGAGATGATCGGACGCCAGACGCAGCGGCTGGTGCGGCTCGTCGATGAGCTACTGGATGTGGCGCGCATCAGTCGCGGTCTCATCGCCCTCAAGCGCGAGCCCGTAGATCTCGCGGTCATCGTGCGCCAGGCAGCGGAAGCGAGCCGTGTGCGCATCGAACAGGGCCACCATGCGTTCTCCCTCGTGTTGCCCGATGAGCCGGTGCACATCTATGGTGATCCGGTGCGGCTCGAGCAAGTCGTGTGCAACCTGCTCGAGAACGCAGCCAAGTACACCGATCCGCACGGTCAAATCGCCGCCACCCTGATGAAACACGAGACGGAGGTCGTCTTGAGTGTACGCGATACCGGTATTGGACTGGCCCCCGGGATGTTGGAAGGCATCTTCGATCTGTTCACTCAGGCGGATCGCTCACTCGCCCGCTCGGGGGGTGGGCTCGGGCTCGGTCTTGCCGTAGTGCGGCGGATCCTCGAATTGCACGGTGGTCGCATTGAAGCGCGCAGTGCGGGACTCGGCGCAGGAAGCGAGTTCATCGTTCGGCTGCCCGTTCTGCCTGCGACGATGGACGCGCCGCCTGCGCACGGCGTCCAGCCTCCAACCGCCGCGCCGCAGGTGCGCCGGGTACTGATCGTAGATGACAATGCGGACTGTGCACAGTCGATGGCGTTGCTCGCGCGTTCATGGGGTCACGAAGTAGCGACCGCGCGCGACGGAGCCGCCGCATTTACCTTGGCGGAGAGTTTTCGGCCAGACACCGCGCTGGTGGATATCGGGCTGCCGGGCATGGATGGGTACCAGCTGGCGCGGCGCTTGCGCGAGGCGCCTCAGCACCGGCAGATACATCTCATGGCGATGACCGGCTACGGGCGTCCCGAAGATCGGGATGCCGCCCGCGCCGCCGGCTTTGATGTGCACCTGATCAAGCCGGCGGAGATCGATGAGTTGAAACAACTGCTCGCGAGTGGGAGACAGGAACCAGACAATTGATCTGGCTCACGACGTATAAAGAGGGATCACGCGGCGCACGGCTCTCGACCCGCCGTTTCCGCGGAAAGTTGACCTCCATCGCGGGGCGACCAGCGCGGGTACCGGGGAGTTAAAGGCGGCCTGACGGTAGTTGCGGTACAGCGGTGCGCGCCATTGCAGCCGGGGGCATTTCGAGCGGACCTGGCGGCGAGAACACTGAAGCAGTTTCCTGCTGCGCCTCCGGGAACTGTCAGGCTTTCGTACGAGTCAGCCGCCAGTGACGCCCGTGGATGTTACCGCCGTACTCAAGCCCCGCTGTTGCCAGCAGCGAGGGCCAACGCCAGGACCCGTGACCTGAAAGGTCCCCGCGTTTGATCACCCGTCCGACAGGTCTTCGGCGCGTCCGCCGACAGGCGGGCATTGAATGCCCGTGCATGCTCCAGCAAGCACGAGTCGACCCTTTTCTGCACGCGCCACAGCTTCTATGAGTGATGAAATTCTGTCGTTGGCCGACGAGCAGCTCTCGGTGCGCAAGCGCCGGGTTGAAACTGGGCGCGTACGCATCAAAACCCTCGTAGATGAGCGCCAGGAGTGGATTCAGGAAGCGCTCGAGCGCGAGGAAATCTCGGTCGAGCGCGTAAAAGTTGACCGTATTGTCGACTCGCATCCGGTAATGCGTCAGGAAGGCGACGTACTGATCATTCCGGTCGTGGAGGAGGTGGTAGTGGTCGAGAAGCGATTGCTTTTGAAGGAAGAGATCCACGTGCGTACGCAACGTCATGCTGAGCAGGTTGATGAGCCCGTGACGCTCAAGTCGACCCGTGCCGTAATTGAGCGTGAGTGATCCCGCTCAAGTTTGATTGACCCATAACCGGACAACAGGAGCCTAGACATGATGATGCGAAAGATTACGGCGGTTTACGACTCGAAACCCGACGCTCAGGCCGCACGGGACCGATTGCTCGAGCTCGGCCTGCTCCCGGAGAACATAGAAATACTTGATCAGGACGCGCCTGGATACTCGAGTGCAAGTGCGAGTGCGGAGCACAAAGGACTGTGGGCCAGCATCAAGGAGATGTTTATCCCAGACGACGATCGCAGGGCGTTCGAGGAAAGTATTCGGCGCGGCGGGTATCTGCTGGTTGCCTCAGTGGAGGCCGAGCAGGCCGACGAGGCTCTTGAAGCCCTGGAGGGCTCGAATGCCGTTGATCTCACCCGCCGCCAGGAGCAATGGAGGACTGAGGGGTGGACGGGGCAGGATACCAGCGTCGCCTCGCGCACAGCGGGGGCGGCCGATCCGATCAACCCGGACGGGGAGGAGACAATTCCGATCGTGAAAGAGCGGTTGCGTGTCGGTAAACGGGAGGTCGATCACGGGCGTGTGCGGGTACGCTCGTTTGTCGTCGAGGAGCCGGTTCACGAGGAGGTTCGCTTGCGGGAGGAGCATGTAGATATCGAACGTCGACCAGTGAACCAGCCGGCCGCGGCGGACGCTACTGGTAAGGCCGGTCTCTTACGTGAGCGCACCGTTGAGTTTCCGGAGACCGCAGAGGAAGCTGTAGTGGCCAAGGAGGCGATCGTGACTGAGGAGCTGCATATACGGAAGCGTGCCGACGAGCGCGTGGAGCAGATCGACGACACGGTACGTCGTACTGAGGTCGAGGTTGATGATTCGCGCAACAGTACTCAGGCCGGCGCCGATGCGACTCGGAAGAGCAGTCCTGCGGAAGTTACACGGCGTACGCCGTGATCTCCGGCACCTGACTTCCTCAATCCCACCCCCCGGCTCGGCGGGTGGGATTGGCCGGCCGGCGCACGCCATGCGCTCGTCAGGCTCGGTGCCCATACACTCGAAAGAGCCGGACGGTCTACTTCGACGGGGCGACCTTCAGATCATTTATGACGCGATCTCGTCCAACGACTGACGCGGCCTTCGCTGCGATTGCCGCCTTCTCGTCATCGTTGCGCACCACACCGTTAAGCGTAACCGTTCCGCTGGCAGAGACGATCTTTACGTTGTGTCCATATGTCGACAGGGTCTTGTCGTCCATGACACTGCGCCGAATGCGCTTGGCGATGTCAAGGTCGGTCGAATTGTTCGCTTGCTGATCGGCCGTCTGATTCCTATTCGACGGATCCACCTTATTACTCTTCGTGTTGTCAGGCGCCGTTTGGGTATTTTCCGTCGTCGTCGGCGAGGTGCCGACCGCTGTTTGCGCAATTGCCGCTTGTACCGTCAATGTAAGGGCCGAAAGCGCGGCGGCAACCAATATGTCTGGAGTTTTCATACTTTCACCATTAATGAGTTTGGACTAGAGGTTTATCGGGACAGCGGGGGGCTCTACAGGCCCCCCGCCCCTCACATGCCGCTGTGGCTGGCCTACGACTCATCGATAGGCGGCCTTGGAATCAGAAGACTTCGCAGCAGCGCTTTCGCCGGTTGAGGCAACGTCTTCCGCGCCGGTCGCCTTCAAGACTTCCTTCGCGCGACTGACCTCGGCGGACGTGTTGCAGTGAACTGACAGCAGGGTTCCGCCGTCTTTTACGCGCCCCTCGTAGCGTTTGGCTTCGTATTCGGGAATACCCATGCCGATCAGTGCGCCGACCAGCCCGCCCACCGCGCCGCCCACGCCGAGACCCGCTAATCCGGCCATGATTGGACCCGCTGCGATGAAGGGCCCCAGTCCCGGTATTGCCAGAGCTCCGACACCGGCCAGAACTCCAAGCGTTCCTCCTATGGCACCTCCCGTGGCTACCCCTGTCGTGGCTCCTTCCGGCGCCTTGGTCTCCTTTGTATGTGCGAACTCCCTGGTGCTGCGCGTATCGGGAAGCAGAACCGAAATGTCAGAATTGCCAAAGCCAGCCTGCAACAGCGCGTCCACCGCGCGCTCGGCATGCTCGCCTGAAGGATAAATTCCGAAAACCGCAGTGTTCTTTTCAGCCATAAGTGCTCCAGTAATTGTTTGGCCAGTACGTCGCGCGACCGTCAGCGGACGATTGGACCTCATTGGGGACATGATTTATGTAGGAATGAAAACCGTTCCTTGTGGGCGAATCGATCTCTGTGCAGCCGGCGGTCGCCTACTGGTCCGGTGATCGTTTACCTGAGGAGTGGTGGAACCGGCACGACAACTACGACGCCGAGGCCTCGCCTGACCCGAAGTGGGTCGAGGTGTCCGACGCCGGAGAAGCCGCCTTCCGAAAGCGCGACGCGGAGGCGAAAGCATGACCGAGGCCCATCCCGCCCACTCGACCCGGCGGCGCGAGCCCTGCCTGGATCAGGCCTTTTGCTTTGCTAGGGCCTCACGCGCTTCCTTGAGCTCCTTCCAGTTCGGCGCGTATTTGAGTGCCTCGTCGTACTTCATGACAGCTTCCTTTGTCTTCCCCTGCTTTGCGAGCAGGTCACCCCAGGCTTTGAGCGGATCGGCCCAGTGCGGCCCACGCTGGTTCGCGTCCTTCAACTTCGCCTCGGCGCCGCCGACATTGTTGTGCCGAGCAAGCGCCACGCCCCAAGAATAGTACGCGGCGGGCAGATCCGGCGCGAGAGCGACCGCCTCCGCGTATGCCTTTTGCGCCGCGGGCCAATCGCCCTGGCCGTCCAGGATATCGGCGCGGAAGCGATAGCAGTCGACAAAGGTGCCCGCCGACTTGAGGACTGCGTCGGCACGATCGGGGTGGCCCGCGGCTTCCTCGGCAGGAGCAATCCAACACGCGTAGCCATTGGTTACGGCAACGACAGGTAGAATACCTTTGCGGCGCGCACGCTAGTTACCAGCGTGCAGCGCGCGCGCAACCGGTTCAGCGATATCGCGTCGCGCGAGCGGTTTCCGGAGCACGTCGATGATCCCTACGGCGTGTGCGCGTTCGCTCAGCTGCGTGTCGCTGTAGCCGCTCATGAGAATGATCGAAATGTCCGGCCGCAACTGCCGGATCTTGCGCGCAAGCTCGGTCCCCGTGAGATCGGGCATCGTCTCGTCGGTCAGCACGAGATCGAAGCGCTGTGGTTCCGCGCGAAACGCCTGCAACGCGGCGACACTCGAATCAAACCCCACCGGCTCGTAGCCAAGCCCCGCAAGCGTCTCTTCAGCGAGCGCAACCAGCGGGCGCTCGTCGTCCACGATCATCACCGTCTCACCGTGCCCTCGCGGCACGTCGCCCGGGGACGCGGCCAAGAGCCTTGGCGTTGGTGTCTCGCCGGCAGCGGGTAGCCAGATCGTGAAGGTGGTGCCTGCACCAATCTGCGTCTCCACATCGATCGCCCCGCCGAAGTCGGCGACGATGCCGTGCACCAGCGCAAGGCCAAGGCCCGTGCCGTTGCCGACGCGCTTGGTGGTGAAGAACGGATCGAACATGCGCTCGAGCACCGCGGGCGGGATGCCGCTGCCGGTATCCCTGACCTCGAGGCGCACATAGTGGCCGGCACAGAGCGTCCCGTGCGAAAGTAACCGGCGCTCTCCCACTGTTACCCGATCAAGCGTAACTGTGAGCACGCCGCCCTGGGCCATCGCCTGCACCGCATTCGTACAGAGGTTCATTGTGACCTGGTGGAACTGCGTCGCATCGCCCAACACAGCCGTGTCGAGCGCATCGAGTCGCCTCTCGAGGCGCACCTCAACTGGCAGCGACGGTGCGAGCAGCTCGAGGGTCTCCTCGACAACCGACTGCGGGTGTAGCGGCACGCGCTCGCTCATCCCGCTGCGGCTGAAAGCGAGGATGCGGTCGACGAGTCCCTTTCCACGTGCGCCGGCGTGCATCATCTGGTCGACCTGGCTCCGCACGGCGCTGCCTTCACCCAGGTTGTTTTGCGCGAGCTCACCGTAACCGAGGATCGCGCCGAGGATGTTGTTGAAGTCGTGCGCGATACCACCGGCAAGCCGCCCGATCGCCTCCAGTTTGGCCGCCTGCTGCAGCTGCCGCTGCATCTCTTGGCGCGCGCGCTCCTGCAGTCGTTGCGCTTCCTCGGCGCGTCTGCGCCGAGTGATGTCCATCACCGCCCCGACAAACTCGACGTGGCCCGACTCATCCATCAGGGCACGGGCCACCACCTGGAGATGCTTGACCGAACCATCGGGCATCAGCAACCGATACTCCAGTTCAAAATCCGTCTTCTCGTGTCGTGCGCGCTCGAGTGTTTGCTCGAGGAAAGCTCTGTCTTGCGGATGCGTTTGTTGAACCATTCGCGCCAGGTCAGGTCGATGGGCTCGATCGAATTCAAAGATTCGAAACGTCTCCGCCGACCACCAGATCTCTCCGCTGGAGGTGTTCCAGCCGAAACTGCCCGTGTGGCTCAAGTTCTGCGCTTCAGCCAAGTAGGCCTCGCTCCGCCGCAAGGCGCGCGTGCGATCGATCACGCGCTGCTCCAGCTCCTCGTTCAGTCTTTCGATCTCCTCTTTCGCTTCCTTCAGCGCGGCGGTTTCGATGATCTCCCAGCTGCCGATGCGTCTTGATACGGCGCATTGATGCGTGTGCGCCACGTCGAGAATGTCTAAACCGCTGCTTCCGATCAGCGAATAGGTGCACAGCACGATCATGCGCTGATCGACGATCGATTCGTTGAGGCTCCCTTCGTATTTCCAGAAATTCGGCCATTCCCGCGTCTGGGGCCAGCCTGCATAGCCGCTGACTCTGATGCCGTCATAACCGGCGGCGAGGGCCCGCTTCAGCCGCTCGCCCCATTCTTCCGTAACGCGCTTGAGATCGAAAATGCCTTGTT
>CAZDTG010000166.1:0-8553 GCA_964508005.1 uncultured Steroidobacteraceae bacterium | reverse complement strand
CGACGGGCAACCTCGACCCGGATCTCGCGCTGGAGGTCATGCGTCTGTTCAGGCGCTTCCAGGATGTCGGTGTCACGGTGGTCGTCGCCACCCACGACCTGCACATCGTCCGCGAATTCGGCCAGCGCGAGATCGTGCTCGACAACGGTCGGGTGCAGGGCGGCGCCGCCGATTCCCTGCCGAGCCTGGTGGCCACGCGATGAGCTTCGCCAGGCATACGCAGGCGTTGCTCGGGTCGGTGGGTCGGCTGGCGCGCAATCCCTTCGCCACGGCGCTCACGCTGTTGGTGATCGGGCTCGCACTGGCACTGCCTCTGGCGCTGAGCCTCTTTGTCACGAACGCCCAGGCGGCGACCGGCGAGTTCGCGAACGCCGTCGACCTCTCTGTTTACTTCAAGACCGACGTGCCGTTCGCAAAAGCCGAGCAGCTGGCGGCGGATGCGCGCCAACGGCCGCAGATCGCCGCGGTCACACTCATTCCGGCCGAGAAGGCGCTGCAGGAGTTCCGCACCTACTCCGGATTCGGTGCGGCGCTCGAGGCGCTGAAGGAAAACCCATTGCCGCATGTCCTGCATGTGCGCCCGCGGCCGGAAGCGAGCTCCCCGGCGTCATTGGAATCCCTGCGCCGTTATTTCACCGCCTGGCCTGAGGTCGACATCGTGCAGATCGATTCGGAATGGGTCATGCGCTTCAACGCCATTCTGGAAGTGCTGCGGCGGCTGCTCGTCATTGCCGCTGCATTGCTCGGCGCGGGCGTGCTCGCGGTCATTGGCAACACGATCCGGCTCGAGATTCTCAATCGCCGCGCGGAAATCGAGGTCACCAAGCTCGTCGGCGGCTCGAACGGCTTCGTGCGCCGTCCCTTTCTCTACACCGGCGTGCTCTACGGTCTCGGCGGCGCGGTGTTGGCCTGGCTCATCGTCGAGGCGGCCGTCGCCATACTCGGCGAGCCGGTGGCGACGCTCGCACAGCTGTACGGCAGCCGCTATTCCCTGCAGGGTCCGAGCGGAGATGACATCGGCATCGTGCTCGCCGCGGGCGTCGTGCTCGGTTGGCTGGGCGCCTGGATCTCCGCGGCCCGTCACCTGCGCAGCATCGAGCCTCGTGCCTGAGGAGCCTGTCTGAACGACAGTGACGAGAGTGCCGAACCGATAGTGGTTCCCTACACCGAGCTCTCGGAGGAAGCCTTGCGCGGGGTGCTCGAGTCTTTCGTGCTGCGCGAAGGCACGGAATACGGCGAGCGGGACTTCTCGCTCGAGCAGAAGGTCGCGCACGTGACTAAACAGCTGAGGCGGGGCGAGGCGCAGATCGTGTTCGATCCCGACTCCGAGACGATCGATATCGTGGTGGTGTCGGCGAAACCGCTCGCCCGCAACAGCGGGCCAAAAGCCTGAGGAGCTTGTCCTGGCGATGATCGCCTGCTGTGCCAGCGCCCTGGCGTCCGCAGGCGACGACGGCTGCAGCTTTCAGGTCTTGCTCGCCGACTCGCCGCCGCTTTGCAGCAGCTTCGCTTCCATCCACCTGCGAATGCGGGTGGCATCGGCCACGCGGGTCTGCTTGCCAAAGGAGTTCAGCAGCACGATGACAATGGTGCGCCCTTCGATCACCGTCTGCATCACCAGGCAGCGGCCCGCCTCGGCAATATAGCCGGTCTTCTGCACCACGATGTCCCACGCCGGATTGCGGACGAGTGAGTTCGTATTGTGGAACCCGATCATCCGCCGCCCGATGCGCACCTCGTAGCCCGGATCCGTGGAGTACTCCCGGATCGTGGCGTTCTTGGACGCCGCCATGACCAGCTTCGACAGATCCTCGGGGCTGGCGACGTTCTCGCTCGACAGGCCGGTCGGCTCGACGAAGTGCGAGCTGATCATGCCGAGCTCCTGGGCCTTCGCGTTCATGGCCGGCATGAAGGCCGCGATGCCGCCCGGATAATTGCGCGCCAGCGCATGCGCCGCGCGATTTTCCGAAGACATCAGCGCCAGATGGAACAGATCGCCGCGGGTGAGCCGAGTGCCCACGGCCAAGCGTGAGAACGCGCCCTTGCCGACAGCCCGATCGTCCTCGGTGATCTCGATCACCTCATCCATCGGCTGCTTCGCGTCGGCGACCGTCAGTGCGGTCACCAGCTTGGAAATCGATGCAATGGGCATCGCCACGTCCGCGTTGCGCGAATAGAGAACGGAGGAGTGCGTCTCATCGAGGACGAGGGCGGCGCTCGATCGCAGTCCGGGCTCATCGAGCGAGATCGATGCCCGATGGGCGTGCATGTGCGCATGATGATGGTGCGACGCCTTGCTCACCGTGGCGTGAGCGGAAAGGCTCGCGGACAGCAGGCAGGTCGCTGCCAGTAGTAACTTCGTACCCCGATTCATCGAATCCCCGTGCCTTCCCCAACATCATCCTGCGTTTCGAGATGAGTGTAGCAAAGCATGGCATGTGACGGAATGTCGTGATGAATTCCTCACGGGTCAAATTCTGTTAAAGGGCGGAAACACCCGTTCCGGGAACCCGGGGTGAGCCAGCATGGCAGCGTTGCGTGGTTAACATAGCGTACGGTCAAAGGCCCACGGGCGCCCAGCACTGAGGGCGCCGAAGCGGACCGGCCCAAGTGCCGGCTATCGCCTTATTCCCATCTATGGTTTGCGTGTTCCCGGAGCACGGCAGGATAATCAGGCGATCGTGGAACGAGAGCCTCCATGCAAGGTAAACGCATCCTGCTTGGCGTGACCGGCGGTATCGCCGCCTACAAAAGCCCGGACCTCGTCCGGCGCCTGCGTGAGCGCGGAGCGGAAGTGCAGGTCGTGATGACGCAAGCGGCGCGGGAATTCGTGACCGCGACGACTTTTCAGGCGGTATCGGGCCGCCCCGTGCGCACCGACCTGTGGGACGCGGCTGCGGAAGCCGCGATGGGACACATCGAGCTGGCGCGGTGGGCGGAGGTGGTCCTGATCGCGCCGGCGACGGCAGATTTCCTGGCGCGCCTTGCGACCGGGCAGGCGGATGACCTGCTGGCGACTTTGTGCCTGGCGACCGAAGCCCCTGTCGCCGTCGCCCCCGCGATGAATCACGTGATGTGGGCGAACGCCGCCACCCGCGCGAATACCGCGACACTGCAGCAGCGAGGCATCCATATCTTCGGCCCGGCTGCCGGCGACCAGGCGTGCGGGGAGATCGGTGAAGGCCGGATGCTCGAGCCGCTCGAGCTCGTCGAGCGCATCGCTTCCCTGCACCTCGGTGACGGGCCGTTGCGCGGCCGGCGGGTTCTGATCTCAGCCGGCCCCACGCGCGAGCGGATCGATCCCGTGCGCTTCATCAGCAACCGCAGCTCCGGAAAGATGGGCTTTGCGGTGGCGCAAGCCGCGCGTGAAGCGGGCGCCGAAGTCGTTCTGGTCAGCGGTCCGGTCAGCTTGCCCACACCCCCCGGGGTACGGCGAGTCGATGTGGAAAGTGCGGCGGATATGCTGGCGGCCGTATTACGCGAGGTTGAGGGAACGGACATCTTCATTTCGACGGCCGCCGTCGCCGATTACAGGCCGGCCCGACCCGCGGATCAGAAGATCAAGAAAACGTCCGACACTCTGGATCTGTGCATGGAACGTACCTCCGATGTGCTGGCGACCGTGGCGGCACGCCCCGACCGGCCCTTCGTCGTGGGTTTTGCCGCCGAGACCGAGTCGGTGGAGCAGAATGCGAGGCTCAAGCTCCTGAAGAAGAACCTCGACATGATTGCCGCGAACGAAGTCGGTCACGACAAGGTTTTCGACTGCGAGGACAACCAGCTGATCGTGCTGTGGCGCAACGGCCGGCATGAGCTCGGAAGAGCCTCGAAGCAGGCGTTGGCCCGCGAGCTCGTGGCGCTCATTGCCAACTCGTTTGCGGCGGCCAGGGCTGGCGTACCCCAACGCGGCTCCGCTCTGGCGTAGGCCGCAGCCATGGACCGAACAACCCGCCGCCCGCTCAAGGTGCGGATTCTCGACGCGCGCATCGGCAGGGAATTCCCTCTGCCGGCCTACGCAACCGACGGCTCGGCCGGCCTGGACCTGCGGGCGTGCCTCGATGCGCCCGTCGTCCTCGGGGCCGGGCGTGCCGAGCTCCTTCCGACCGGGCTTGCGATCCACGTGGAGGATCCGGGCCTGGCGGCCGTCATCCTGCCGCGTTCCGGTCTGGGCCATAAGCATGGGATCGTGCTGGGTAACCTCGTCGGATTGATCGACTCCGACTACCAGGGGCAGCTGATGGTGTCCGTCTGGAACCGCGGCCGTGATGCCTTCACCGTCCAGCCGGGCGAGCGCATCGCGCAGCTCGTCGTCGTTCCCGTCGTCCAGGTCGAGCTCGAGGTAGTCGAGGATTTCAACGCCAGCGCGCGCGGAGCCGGCGGTTTCGGACATTCCGGCCGGCATTGACCCTGCGCCCGTCAGCGCCTGGCGTGGGCCTCGTGCAGCTCGCGATAGCGCTCTATATCCATCTGGAACTGCGCTTTCACCGCGGACACCTCATCGTTCTTCGCCAGCAGGGCGTTGCTCTGCGTATGCAGCTCGTTGAGGCTGCGAACGAGATCCTCGGCGAGATCGTCGGGTAGGCGATGAGCGTCCGGACGCGGATTATAGGGTCTGAAATGTCTGGCGCGCCCTTGCAGTGCGATCAGACGCGAGTGGATATTGTCGACGTATTGCTCGGCGGCAACGCGTTGCCCCTGAAGCTGATCGAGCCGCAGGTCGCGCAAAGCCTCGATGTCCTTCACCGAGGTATACGTGGTGACGAGAAAGTTGTCGTGCTGCTGCTGCTTGAGCAGTTCCTCGTGCTCGCGCGCCTCGACCGCAAGCTCCTCGGCGCTCTTCTGCGCCGCGATATGGCCGACCGCAACGCCCTGCTTGTTGAGCAACTCGTGCGCTTTTTCCGCGTACTGCGGCGGAATGCTGTCGCCGTAGTGCACGACGCCGTGCTCGTCGACCCATTTATAGGCGATTGCCTGATGATCGCCGCCGGCGTCCGCGCCGGCCGGCACGAGCCCCGCTAACGCGAGCAATAGACCCAAGGCTATACGCGGCCCATGCGTCGACATGCAACCCCATTCCGTCATCGTGTCCGGACCGCGTTATTCTGACTGAGTTGGCGTTTCTGGCAAGCCTCAACCGGCCCCATAACGCTCCCTGTAGGCCCGTAGCGATGTGAGCTGTTCTGCAGAAATGCGCACTCGTCCGTCCGCGGGTCGCGACAGGGTCTCGATGAGATCGGCAAGTGTGACGATGCTCACACACCTGAGGCCGTGCTCCTGCTCGACCTCCTGCACCGCGGTGAGCGGGCCCTGACCCCGCTCCTGCCGATCGAGGGCCAGGGCAACCGCGACGGGCCTGGCCCCGGCCGCGCGAATGATGTCGAGCGACTCGCGCACCGCCGTGCCGGCAGTGATCACGTCATCGATGATCAATACGCGCCCGCTGAGCGGCGTACCGACCACCTTCCCGCCCTCGCCGTGATCCTTCGACTCCTTACGATTGAAGGCATACGGCACGTCGCGGGTTCGCGCGGGGTCGGGGTACTCGGACAAAGCGATGGCCGTCGCCGTCGCCAGGGGGATGCCCTTGTAGGCCGGACCGAAGATCATGTCGAACTCGATCCCGGACCGGACGATCGCCTGCGCGTAGCAGCGCCCGAGCACGCCGGCGGATCTGCCGTCGCTGAACAGGCCGGCGTTGAAGAAATACGGGCTCTCCCGTCCGGATTTCAGCTTGAAATGCCCGAAGCGCAGCGCGTCCCGGGCGAGCGCGAGATCTATGAACGTGAGCTGATAGTCCTGCATCGTCAGATAGTATCCTGTCGCCGCACTTGCCGAATATGGACGAATTGCATTGAGCGTAGCACGCGACACCGTTGCCCCAGAGCCGCAGACCGAGCGCGGACAGCCGTCGCTGCGCCGCGTCCTGGCGAGCCCGAAGATGCTGGCCATCATGGTGTTGGCGGCGGCTTCCGGCTATCCGAATCAGCTGACCGAGAGCGCGCTGCAGGCGTGGCTCAAGGACGCTCACGTCTCGAACACGACCATCGGCCTGATGTCCTACGTCGCGCTGCCGTATCTGCTGAAGTTCCTCTGGGCTCCGCTCGTGGATCGCTTTCCGCTGCCGATGCTCGGCCGCCGGCGTGGTTGGATTCTCGTCACACAGGTCGTCATCGGGGTGGCGATAGCGTGTCTGGCGCTGCAGGATCCCAAGGTCGCGCTACTGCCGGTCGCGATCTGCGCGCTGGCGATCGTCTTCCTCTCGGCTACCCAGGACATCGCCTTCGACGCCTATCGGACCGATGTCTCCCTGCCGAGCGAGCGGGGACCGGCGGCGGCCGCTACGAATCTCGGTTACAGGACCTCTGCCTGGATCGCCTCGGCATTCGCGCTGCTGGTCGCGGACCATTTCGGCTGGCGCCCGGCGTTCCTGATCCTCGGCGCAGTCATGACGCTGTTTTGTATTGCCACCTGGCTCGCTCCCGAGCCGGACTACCCGCAACAGTCGCCGCGGTCGCTGCGCGAGTCGGTGGTCATGCCATTGCGGGAATTGCTCGCCGGTCCCGGGACGGCGGCCTTGCTCGCGGTGGTACTGCTGTTCAAGATCGGCGACGCGTTCGCCCAGAAGCTGTTCACGCCGTTCATGCTGGACACGGGCTTTTCGAAGACCGAGCTGGCGGTGATCGTCAAGGGTCTGTTCACCGGCGGCGCGCTGCTGGGCGCGGTCCTCGGCGGCATTCTGATGGTGCGGCTCGGACTGCTGCGCTCGATGTTGCTGTTTGGAATCTCGCAGGCCGTCACGAATCTGCTCTATTGCGTCCTGGCCGCCGCCGGCAAGAGCTATCCCCTCATGGTGTTCGCCGTGTTGATCGAGCACGTGGCCGGCGCGATGGGCAACATCGCGCTGGTGGCCTTGATCATGGCGCTCTGCGATGTCAGATACAGCGCATTTCAATATGCGCTGTTGTCCTCGATCGCGTTGTTGCCGCGCTACGGGCTGGGATACCCGGCAGGCTGGGTGGCCGACCATGCCGGTTGGCTCCTTTATTTCGTCGTCAGCTTCTTCATGGCGCTCCCCGGCCTGGCGATCGTCTGGCTGATGCGCGAGCGGATCGACAGGCTCGACCGGCAGCACGCATGAGCGATGCGCGCCAGCTCGATGTCGAGCGGGTCATTTGCAGGCTGACCGACATTGAGGACCGCGGGGCGCGGGGTTTCGTCGTGGGCACGGGCGACTGGCCGCTGCGCGGCTTCGTGGTGCGGGCCGGCAACGAGGTGCGCGGCTACGTCAATCATTGCCCGCACGCCGGACATCCGCTCAACCTGCGGCCGCACAAGTTTCTGACACCGGACGGCGCGCTGATCCTGTGCTCCTCGCACGGCGCGCTGTTCGAGAAACAAACAGGCTACTGCGTGGCGGGCCCTTGCGCCGGCCACAGCCTGCGCCCGGTGCCGCTCACGGTGGAGGCCGGGTTCGTCATGCTCGCCGACGGCGTGGATGCCAACGCTCTCGCGGATCAGGAGCTTGTCTGAGCTGACTACTCAAACAGGTCGATCCCATCCAGCGAGCTCGCGTGCATATCACGATCCTCACCGAAGGGCTCCGAGCCGCGGCCCTCCACGTCGCCGCGCTCGATGTCGACCGAGCCGCTCCAGTCCTCGGGCGCTTCGGCGGCTTCCAGGGCACCATCGGCGCAATGGGCTTCCCAGTCCTCGAGGTCCATCTCCTCGAGCGTGCCGTCGAAATACTGGATGTCGATGGTACCGTCGTCTTCGTCAACAGCGACGATCTCGAACGATTCGCCGCCGTGCAGACGATACCATTCGCCGATACCCGGATGAGGAGTCGTCATCTTGCAAGCCTCCTTCAAGTGCGATCCCTGTGCCCTTGACCGCGCGTCCCTCATGAACGCGTGACACCGTTGGCGGGTCCACGGAGCGGTTGTGCTCTGCCCGCGAGTCGGGCGCGTCTGCAGCGGACGGGCCCTTCAGGAGCCTGGTCAGAAAGGCCCCAGGTTCGATCGATGTTGCGCCTCGCCTGTGACGCTTTCAAGAACTTCTTGGCTTCCGCAAAGCATCAACGCGCCAGCGGCCATTGAATGGCCCGTGGTGTTTATTTGGGAGCGTAGAGCCAGTCTCGCTCGCTCGGGGCGGGATGGCGGCCGGGGCGCCGCTCATTGGCCTGCGCAGGGCCGCCCTGTTGCGGCCGTGATCCTGCTTGTGTTTGTGGCGGTCGAGCCGATCCGGCTGCGTTCAGATTCGCCGGAATGCGACATCCCAGACGTCGTGGCCGAGACGTTCGCCGCGCTTCTCGAACCGGGTCGCGATCCGCTCGGCCGGCCTCGGGATATAACCTCCGCCGGCCGCCACGTTCTGCAACCGCGGGTTGGCTGTCAGGGTGGCCAGCATTTCTTCCGCGTAGGGCTGCCAGTCGGTGGCCACCCGCAGAACGCCGCCCGGACACAGCCGCTGCGCGACCAACTCCACGAAAGCGCCCTGGACGAGACGGCGCTTGTGATGCCGCTTCTTCGGCCACGGGTCGGGAAAAAGGATGAC
>CAZDTG010000165.1:0-8735 GCA_964508005.1 uncultured Steroidobacteraceae bacterium | reverse complement strand
CCAAAGCCTGCCACCTCAAAAGAATCCCGAACCGGGGAGGCAGCCTCGTACTGCCGTTTTGTCCTGTTCTGTAGAGAGTACTTCTAGTGACCAAATTATTCGTCGGCAACCTGCCCTTTTCCGCGACTGAAGAGGCCGTGCGCGCGCTGTTTGCGCAGCATGGCACCGTAGAGTCGCTGGCGCTCATCACGGACCGTGATACCGGGCGCCCGCGTGGGTTTGGATTTGTCGAAATGTCGAATGCGGATGCCTCGCGTGCCATGCAGGCGCTCGACGGCAAGGACTTTGAGGGCCGCGCTCTCAAGGTGAACGAAGCCAAGGCCCGTGAGGGCGGTGGCGGCGGCGGACGCGGACCGGGTGGTGGCGGCGGACGCCGTTACTGATCGGTTGAGCTGATGTGCGGGTCCCGGCGGTAACCCCGCCGGGACTCATCCCTCTCCCCGCTGACCGACGGTCAGCGCAAAGTGTTGCTGCGTGTCCTGAATCCCGCAGCCCAAACCCATCGCGAAGCGCGAAATCCCTGGAGTGGGTGCGCTCGCGTTGCGTCACCGCATTGCCCGCGTCGTCGCTGCCAATTGTTCAGGGCGAGCCGTTCCCGACCTGGGCGGGTCCGCGGTTTCCGTTTCCGGCGGCGCTCTCTATGAGCTCCTCCGGCCGCTCAATGAGCAGCCCCTCCGGCGGTTTCGCCAACAGGCGCAACCCGCGCCCTCGCCGCCGTCATCGCGAAGCCACAGATCAAAGCGTAGGCCACCATTGGCAACAGAAATGCCGCATGAAGCCCGGCGGAGCCGGTGATCGAGTCGGCGATGAGACCTGTGGCCGGCGGTAACACCGCTCCGCCGACGATCGCCATGCAAAGCAGGCCGGAAGTCGCGGCCGCGGACGCCGTGCTGCGCTCCAGGGTGAGCGTGAAGATATTCGGAAACATGATGGAGTTGAAAAGGCCGATCGCCAACGCGCAGGCGGCGGCGAAGACTCCTGCCCCCTGACTGACGGCCAGACACAGCACCGCGGCAACAAACGCGTTGATGCTCAGCAGGCGCACCGCCCGAAAGCGGGCCAACAGCGCGCTACCCGCGAAGCGCCCCACCATCGCACCCAGCCAGTAAACACTGACGAGCTTGCCGGCTCTCTCGGGAGTCACGTCCAGCACGTCCGATTGGCGCAGGAAGTTGATGAGATTGCTGCCGACGGACACCTCGGCGCCGACATAAAGAAAGATTGCGCCAGCGCCCAGGACGGCCCAGGGGGACCGCAGGGCCGCCGTGACCGAGTCCTGTGCCTGCGCCGGCGGCGGCGCCACGGCCAGGCGCCGCCGGAATGCCCAGATGAACAGTCCGAGGGCGCCGATCAGCGCTGCGATGAGCAAAAAAGAAGTATCGATGTTGCGCAACGACACCGCACGCAATGCCGCCGCGCTCGTCTTCCCGTCTGCCGCGTCAAACACGCCTCCCCGTAACATCAGCGCCGCTCCGAGATACGGCCCGATGACAGTTCCCAGGGAGTTGAATGCCTGTGACAGCGTCAAGCGAAGGTGCGAGCGCTCGGGAGTCCCAAGCGCGGCCGCCAATGGATTTGCAGCCACCTGCAGTACCGTAATGCCGCTGGCGATCACAAACAGTGCCAGCAGCACGAGCTCGTAGTGCTCGACTTTCGTGGCCAGCGGGATGATGAGACACCCCACGAGCATTGCCGCCAGCGCGCAGATCACCGCGCGGCTGTAGCCCAGGCGGGCGACCAGAGCGGCGGCGGGCAAGGAGACGACGCCATAGGCCACGAAGAACGCGAACTGCGTGAGCATGGCTTGCGCATACGTCAGGCTGAAGATCGCCCGTACTGAAGGAATGAGGGGATCGATCATCGAGGTGATGAATCCCCAGGCAAAAAACAGCGTCGTGACCGCCATCAGGGCGGCCCGCAGATCGGGCTTTACGGATGACATCGGCTCGAATACTCCATGGCCACCGTGCTTGTTCTCGTCGGTCGGGAGCCAGGCTCCTCGAGGTGGCATCGAAGGATAACAGCCTCGAGCCCTGGCAAGCGGCTGGCACTGGATATGCGAGTGCAAGGGTCGGCGCCCTGCGTGTTGCGCTGCCGGCTGTCGCTCCCGGCCGACAGGGCAGGCAGGCGCAATGACGGTGCTGGAGGAGAGCGGGTCGCGCGCGCATGCCGACCGCGCGAACGCGCCTCGAAGCGGGATTCGAGCGCCTTAAGCTGCGGCTCAGGTCCAGTAAATGCTATGTCCAGTGGAACATCTTCATACCAGCCAAAGGTCCAAGGGAACGCCATGCGGAGACTCTCTTTCGGTGTATTGCTGATCGCGCTGTCGACGCTGGTGCTGGAGCTGATGTTGACGCGGGTCTTCGACGTCACCCTCACCCCCAATCTGTCGTATTTCGTGGTTTCCCTGGCAGTATTTTCCTTTGGGCTGGCGGGTATTTACGCCACCCTGCGCCCGGTACCGGTCGAGACCGACATCCGCGGCCGGCTGGTCGGATGCTGCGTGGGGTTCGCGGGGGCGGTACTGCTGCTGCACCCGATCATCAACGCGCTGCCGCTGGATTACCTGCGCATCGCCAGGACGCCGGCTGTCACCCTCGCCGCCTTCGGCGCCCTCTATCTCACGCTCCTCGTGCCCTTCCTGCTGGCCGGCTACGTCCTCATCGCCATTTTTTCCAAGTACGCCGCGAAAATTCAAAGGCTGTACTTCTGGGATCTGGTGGGAGCCGGTCTCGGGACCGTGCTGGTCATCCCCTTCATCCTGCAGATCGGCCCCGGTGGACTGATTGTCTGTGCCGCAGCCCTTGGGCTCCTCGCCGCGGCCCTCTTCAGCGAGTCGCGCGGAGCTACTCGCGCCTACGTGGTCGCTGCTGTCGCCCTCGCGGCCATACCGGCCATTCGCGGCCAGAACTACATCGACTTCACCTACCACATGGACAAGCGGGGGATCCTGAAGGCCGTGGCGCAAGGCCGGGATGAGCTCGTGCGCTGGGACCCGATCTCGAAGATCGACGTGCTCGATGAGACGTTCTCCCCCGAGACCGCGACGCCGTGGCACAAATCCGGGGACCGCAAAGCCATCGAGTACGACGGCGGCAACCAGACCAGCTACTTCTACAAGTTCGACGGCAACCTGAAGGCGCTGCGCGAGCTCATGGATCGCGACCGCTCGAAGGTGAACGAGAACTTCTGGCAGATCGGCGTCCTCGCCTCGCACTATCTCAAGCGCGATTCGGGCCAGAGCGTGCTCATCATCGGCAGCGCCGGAGGTCAGGAAACCAAGGCGTCGCTCATCTATGGAGCGAAGTATGTCGACACCGCCGAGCTGGTGCCCACCGTGGTCGACCTCGGCACCGGGCTCTATTCGCCCTACATCGGCGACATCTTCCACAATCCCGCTGTTCACCCCCACGCCGCCGAGGGTCGCAGCTTCCTGCGCTCGACGGATCGCCACTACGACATCATCCAGATCTACAGCAATCACACGAGCTCGAGCATCGCACAAGGCAGCGGGGCCTTGTCGCCCGTCTACCTGCAGACCGAGGAAGCCTACGAGGAGTACTTCTCGCATCTGACGCCTGACGGTGTCCTCCACATCAATCACTATGGCTTCCCACGAATGATCTCTACCGCGGCACTCGCATGGAGGAAGCTGGGCCGGACGGACTTCCGCAAGCACGTGGCGCTCTACTTTTCGCCCTCGGAGCTGACACTGCCGACGCTGCTCGTCAAGATGTCACCGTGGACTGCCCAGGAGATCGCGGAGCTCAATGCATACCTCGCGCCTGCGCAGATCGACGAGAAAGACCGGCTCGTGCTGATGGAGAATCCGCTCGACCCCGGCAAGAGCTTTCTCTCGGACGACTTTTATTCCGGCAACTTCCCCGCCGAGCTCGCGGAGCGCATGCCGGTGGACTTCACGCCGCGCACGGATGACAACCCGTACTTCTCCGAATTCCGCAAGCACATCCGGCCGATCAAGGAGGATCCGAAGAATTTCGTCGATCCCGGCACGGCGTACATGTTGAACGCCTCCCTGCTCCACGGCATTCCGATGGACCAGGTGCACCTGTGGGTGACGGCGGGGGCGTCCGCGCTGTTCGCACTCCTGTTCATCCTGCTGCCGCTGAAATTCTCCAAGGTCGGGCGGGAAGAAGGGGCCAGCGCGCTGCCGCTCCTGACCTATTTCTCCTGCCTCGGGGCCGGCTTCATCACCCTCGAGCTGGTCTTCATCCAGAAGTTCATGCAGCTCATCGGCAGTCCGCTGTATACCTACTCGACTGTCATTTTCACGATGCTGCTCGGTGCCGGCATCGGCAGCGCGGCCTCAGAACGGCTCGGCATCAGCAGCCAACGGCGCTGGGCGGTGCCCTTCGTGGCGATCATTGCCGTCGGGCTCGCGCTCGTCGCGGTGTATCCGTGGCTTGCGAAGATCGGACTGGCACTGCCCGTTGGCGGACGCATCCTGGTTGCCGCCGTCATGATTTTCCCGCTCGGGTTCTTCCTCGGCATGCCCTTCCCTCTGGGGATTCTGGCCATCGAGCATCAGCCGCGCGGCGCCATCGCCTGGGCGTGGGGAATGAACGGACTCTTCACGGTGATCGGGGGCCTGCTGAGTGTGTTCATCGGCCTCGAGCTGGGATTCAACTACAGCATCGTCATCGCACTTGCCCTGTATGGCTGCGCGCTCGCCGTCTACAGGAAGATGCGCGACGCCGTGGCCCGCAGCGCCCCGGCCCTCGCCCAAGGCAAAGATGCGGTCGTTACGACACCGTCGTACGATGCGACGTGGCAGCAGGGGGCAGCGGCGAGAAGTAGCCGATCACAAGCGTAAGCAACCCCACGCCGACGAAGGATACGATCCGCTCGACCGTGCCCACGCGCGAAAGATCGATCGCGAAAAGCTTCACGATCGTGACGGCCAGCAGACAGGCTCCGGTAATCCACACGAGGCGAGCGGCGCGCCGTGTGGCCATGAGCATCGTGGCGAGCGCCAACACTGTCCAGAAGATCGACAAGGCTGTCTGAACCAGAGTGGAGCGGATCACCGCATCGAAGTCGAGCGGTACACCAGCCCAGCGATGCAGTGTTCTCACCAACGCGGCGTTGAGCCAGACGAAGGTCAGTGCCGCAAGCGCAGTCACGACGGACGCCTCATTCAAATCCGCGTAGCTCGGATAGCGCACGGATTTCACGTGCAGCCAGAACCGAACCAACACCATGAGGACGAGCGCCTGCCCCAGATCGAGAGCGTTCAAAATCGGGACATAAGGGAAGGGGTACGGGTCGCCCGCCAGTGACAGGTTGGTCGCGAGACTCCAAAGCGCGAGATACAGCGCGAGCCCGCCTCCAGCGAGGGCAACATAGGCCTCGCGGTGAGCATGCAAGGGCCACGAGATCCGCTGCGTGAGGCGGGGCAACAGGAACAGCGCACCGGCCGGAAGCAACATCCAGCCCACGGCGGCCCATGAGCCCCGGCCGATGACACTTCGATCGACGAGCCACGCCAGCTGCCAGGTGAGCAGTCCGATCAGCAGCCAGGCGGACAGGACATGCAGCCAGATCGCGAGCCGCCCGCCGGGTGCTCCCTCATGCCTGCGGCAGATGACATAGAAACACGCGAAGGCAAGCGGCCAGGCCAGCCATCCGCCCTGGTCGAGCGGATGATGGACCGGCGGCACGAGGTCGGCGGCCGCGAAAAGAACCAGGGCGGGCAACAGCCCAAGCGCAGGCAGGCGCGCGAGACTCGAGCCGGTACGACGGGCGAGCTCACTGCAGGCGAGCGCGGTCAGACTGACAAACACCAGCGCCACGGACGCGCCGTAGCCGCGCGGAACATACCTGTCGATTTCGACGAGACCGCAGAACAGCCATTCCGCCACGCCGAGAAAGAACATGACGGGACAGAAGGCTGCCTCGTAAGACCGCAGACGCTGCGCATACTTTTGCAGGGTTACCGCAGACGACACGGCCGCGATGGCGGTGACAGCGCGCGCCAGATACAGGCCAATTGCCGGCGCCGCCCCGATAAAGCCGTCGGCGTTGCTGATCTGTAGCAGCGCTGCGAATATCTGCAACAGCACACCAAACGCTCGTGGCAACACGCGACTTTGACGGGCTCCGATCCAGACCAGTGCCGCGCCCTCGAGCGCCCACGTGACTCCAGTCTCCGTGCCGTCCAGCGCCAGCGGCGTCGCCACGGTGAGAAACACGACCCCCAGTGCGATGAACACTTCGACGAGCAGACGTTGGGAGCTGCGTCGTTGGCGATGAACCAGCCAGGCGAGCATGAAATACACAGTGCCGGCGACAACGGCGCTCGCGGCCAACGCCAGAGGTCTCTTGTACAGCATCCCGGATTGGTAGCCGAAGGCTGCCATGGGAGTGCCGAACACGAGAGTCCCGTCCACGTAGCCGCGCAGGTTCGGCGGCTGGCGTATCGAGAAAAGGATGGCGATGGCGACATAGAAGACGAAGAACAGCACGAGAAACGGCTCTGTGCTGGCAAACAGCGCACTTTGATAATGCAGGGCGCCCCAGGCGGCGCTGATGACAAACGTAAATGCAAAGCCCGCCAGGTTCAGGGGCTGCCAGGCCTTGTACCAGGCGATTGCGAGGATGCTCGCGTTCAGCACGGCGTAGTAACTGAACAGGACGACATGACTCCCCTCGCCCGTCGAGGCGAGGATCGGCGCCAGGAAGCCGCCAGTCACGGCCAGGAAGGCGAAGGCCTGCGAGTTTTCCACCACGGCCAGGACGGCGGAGGACGCTGCGAGACACACGAGTATGGCGAACGCAGCCGCGGGAGGCAGGATCGAATACAGGCGCAGTGCGGCGAAGGTCGCCAGGTAGAGAATGCCAACACCGCCGCCCTCGAGGGCAAGAGCATAACCCGGGCGCCGCGGACGTAAGCGCCAGCCGAGAGCCAGTAACGCGACTCCTCCGCACGCAACCGCACTCAGCCGGAATTGGATAGGGACGTGGGAGTGCTCGGCGATGTAGCGCAGTAAAAATGCCACACCGAAGAACAGGATGAGGACGCCAACACGGACTAGCGTGTTTCCGCCCGTGAAGTATTCGCGGAACGCGCGCAGGATGGCGGATTCGGAGGGGATGTCCGCGGGAGCACGCGGCGCCACGCGCGCTGCATTCGCCCACCCGCTTACGGCTTGCGTGGCGAGAGTCGTTCGCGCGGCCGTCGCATCCGCTTCAGTGGCGACACCCGCACGTGCGGCCGCCGCATCCGCTTGGACCGCGACACTCGCTCGCCCATCCGCCGTGCCCGCTCCCGTCCCGACGGGTGCCCGAGCGCTCCCTATATCCGCCTCCCCCTGCTGCGCCTCGCTCTGCCGCCGTTGGGCAATCGCCAGACGCTCCTTCAGCGCGTTCAACTCCCTCTGGAGCGCTTCGCCGCGAGCGCGCGACGAATGAAACTCCGCTACGGTATACCCGATGAAGCCACCGAGCAGCACTGGGAACAACATCGTCGATCCGCTACCGGCGATTGCTCCGAGCACCAACCCGAGTATCGCTCCGACGATGATCAGTGCGATGTGCATTCCGCTGTTCCGCGGCGGGCGCCGCGCTCCGTTTCTACGTGTGGGCGAGATCGCGGGCTGTGAGATCCAGGCAGCGCCACGCCTTATCGATGAGCTCATCGATATGCGCGCGTTCCATGACGAGCGGAGGTGAGATAATCATGCTGTCGCGCACAGCGCGCATCACGAGCCCGTTCGCGAAACAGTGATCGCGGCAGAGGGTTCCGACATCGCCTCGCTTCGGGAAAAAGCGACGTGTCTTCTTATCAGCAACCAGCTCGAGCGCTGCGATGAATCCGACGCCGCGCGCCTCGCCGACGAGGGGATGCTCCGCGAGCTCACGCCAGCGGCGTTGCAGGTACGGACCGGTATCGGACCGCACACGCTCGACAATCCCCTCCTCCTGCAAGATGCGGATGTTGCGAATCGCGACCGCGCAGGCCACCGGATGTCCGGAATAGGTATAGCCGTGGTGGAACTCGCCACCTTTCTCGATGAGCACCTCGGCGACACGGTCGCCGACCATGACAGCACCCAGCGGCTGGTAGCCCGAGGTGATGCCCTTGGCGAGCGTCAGGATGTCGGGCCGGAATCCAAAATGCTGGTGGCCGAACCAGTGCCCGAGGCGTCCGAAGCCGCAGATCACCTCGTCGGCAATCAACAGGATGCCGTAATGGTCGCAGATGCGCTGAATCTCGGGCCAGTAGGTCTGCGGCGGAATGATCACACCGCCGGCGCCCTGCACGGGCTCGCCAATGAATGCGGCCACGTTCCTTGGACCCAACTCCTCGATCTTCTCAGCCAGCCGACCGGCCGCGCGCACGCCATATTCGGCCGGCGAGAGGTCGCCGCCGTGCTCGTACCAGTACGGTTGTTCGATATGAACGATGCCGGGGATTGGCAAGCCGCCCTGCTCGTGCATGGGGCGCATCCCGCCCAGGCTCGCTCCCGCCATGGTGCTGCCGTGATACGCATTCTCGCGGCTGATGATGGTGTGTCGTCCAGGCTCGCCGCGCAGATCCCAGTAACGGCGCACCATGCGCACGATCGTATCGTTGGCTTCCGAACCGGAGCCGGCATAGAACACGCGACTGAATTGCGGAGGGGTTACCTCCGCAAGCAACGCCGCGAGCTCGATGGCCGGCGGATGGGCGCTCTTGAAGAAGCTGTTGTAGTAAGGGAGCTCCAGCATCTGCT
>CAZDTG010000164.1:0-8813 GCA_964508005.1 uncultured Steroidobacteraceae bacterium | reverse complement strand
CTGTATGGATTCCATTCGCTGCAGTTGGTTTCGTCCTTGCCGTGCCGGCCGTTCGACGTGGCCCGGGACGGGATTTCCATCGGCGAGGCGGCTGCATTCGCGCTCCTCGAGCGCGCCCCTGAAAGTCTCGATGCAGATGCGGTGATGCTGCTGGGGATCGGCGAGTCGAGCGATGCTCATCACATGTCTTCCCCCCATCCGGAAGGACGCGGCGCGCGCGCCGCAATGCTGCAGGCACTCGACACCGCGGGGTTGCAACCCGCGGACATCGGCTACATCAATCTTCATGGGACGGGGACGCCGAGCAACGATAATGCCGAAGCCTGCGCGGTCGCCGCGGTTCTCGGACCGGAAGTCCCGGGAAGCTCGACCAAGGGAGCGACCGGACATACGTTGGGCGCGGCGGGGGCGATGGAGGCGGTGATTTGCGCCCTGGCCCTGCAACACGGGCTCCTGCCCGCCGGTCTCAACACCACGGCGGTGGACCCGACGTTGGGCGTCAACTACCTGCTCGAAAACCGCCGTCGCAGGATCGCGCGGGTCATGAGCAACTCCTTTGGATTCGGGGGCTCCAATTGCAGTCTCATCTTGGGGCGGGCAGGGTGAAGGGGTCCTGCGTATGACGCAGCTCAGCGCCCTGGTGCGGGGAGTCGGCCTGTTGGGTCCAGGGCTTGATGACTGGGATATGGGTGCGCCGGTCCTTGCCGGCGAGGCACCCTATGTCTCGCGAGCCACGATACTGCCGGTACCCGCGGCACTTCCGCCAGCGGAGAGGCGTCGCACAGGAGCGGTCGTCAGGTTAGCCCTGGCGGCCGGGTTCGAAGCGGTCTCGCGCGCGGGCGCCAATCCCGCCGAGTTGCCGACCGTGTTCTCCTCGTCGGGCGGTGATGGCTTCAACTGCCATGAGATCTGTCAGACTCTCGCCTCTGGGGACCGGCAACTGTCCCCTACCCGCTTCCATAATTCGGTGCACAACGCAGCGTCGGGTTACTGGAGTATTGCCGCAGGCGCCACGCCGTCATCGAGCGTGCTGTGCGCGTTTGACGCCAGCTTCAGCGCCGGTTTGTTGGAGGCGTTGACGCAGGTGGTCGTAGAGCGAACGGCGGTGCTACTCGTTGCATATGACGTGGGATATCCCGAGCCTTTGCACGCGGTCCGGCCTATTCCGGATGCGTTTGGCGTCGCGATGGTGCTCGCGCCGGTGGACGTGCCCGCTGGAGTCGGACCGGCAGGCTCATCTGCCGCCCGCATCACTGCCGCGCTGACCGATGCGCCCGCCGAGTCGATGCCGGACGCGCGACTCGAAGCACTGCGAGCGGCGATCCCGGCTGCGCGGAGCCTGCCGATGCTGCGCAAGCTCGCCCGGCAGGAGTCCGGGCGGGTCGTCCTGGATTATCTCGAAGAGCAACGCATCGCCGTCGAGGTGTCGGCGTGGCGCTAGACCGTCAGTGGATAGAAAGCCACATCCCGCACCAGGGCAGCATGTGTCTGCTCGACGAAGTGCTGAACTGGAACTCCGTTCGGGTGCAGTGTCGCAGCTCGACGCATCGCGACGTCGCCAACCCACTGCGCGCGCACGACCGCCTGGCCGCGGTGTGCGGCATCGAATACGCCGCGCAGGCCATGGCGGTGCATGGTGCGTTGATCGCATCGCGGATAACCACATCACCGAAGAGCACTGCGGTTGCCGGATACCTCGCCAGCGTGCGAAACGTCCTGCTTCACGTCAGCCGGCTGGATGACGTGGAAACCGACCTGGTGGCCACGGCGCAGCTGGTGACGGGGGATCAGCGCACGGTGCTGTATGATTTCTCCGTATCGGCAGGTGAGCGCGTTCTGCTCGCGGGCCGCGCCACGATCGTATTTGATGCGGCTCTACGCGAACTTTCGACGAGCTCACGGAATCTCAAATGAATACAACAGCGAAGCGGGCACTCGTAACGGGCGGCAGCGGCGGCATCGGTACCGCCATTTGTCGCCGGCTCGCCCGCGATGGCCATGAGGTGTTCGTACACGCCAACCGCGGCATGACGATTGCAGAGGGCGTGGTCCGGGAGATCGTTGCGGCGGGAGGCCACGCACAAGCGGTTCGCTTCGATATCACCGATCCTTCGGCAACGAGCGCGGCGCTCGAGGCAGTGCTCAACGACGGCCCCATCCAGGTGCTCGTCAACAACGCCGGGGTACACGACGACGCGGTGTTGCCGGGCATGAGCGCGGAGCAATGGCATCGCGTGATCGATGTATCGGTGAATGGATTCTTCAACGTCACGCGGCCCCTGCTGATGCCGATGATCCGCACCCGGTGGGGGCGGATCGTGAACGTGTCCTCGATCGCGGCCCTGATCGGGAATAAGGGACAAGTCAACTATGCCGCCGCCAAGGGCGCGCTCAACTCCGCGACCAAGGCACTCGCGCTGGAGGTCGCCACGCGCGGCATTACCGTGAACGCGGTGGCTCCCGGCATCATCGACACGGGGATGAGCGAGGGCATGTTCGATGCGCAAACCATCGAGCGGCTGGTGCCGATGAACCGCGCCGGGCTGCCCGATGAAGTCGCGAGCCTCGTGGCCTTTTTGACGTCGCCGGAGGCGTCCTATGTGACGGCGCAGATCATCTCGGTGAGTGGGGGAATGGCTTAAGCCGAGGCTCATGTGAACAAAGGCCGGCTCGAGGCATTCAGCGACGGGGTGATCGCGATCATCATCACCATCATGGTGTTGGACCTGAAGGTGCCCCATGGCGAGGGGTTCGATGCGCTGAAACCCCTGGTGCCCGTGCTTCTCATGTATCTGCTGAGCTTCATATATGTGGGCATCTACTGGAACAATCACCACCACATGCTGCACGCGGCGGGCAAGGTGACAGGCGCGGTCCTCTGGGCCAACCTGCATCTGCTGTTCTGGCTGTCCCTGTTTCCGTTCACCACCGGCTGGATGGGGGAGAATCATTTCACCAGCGCGCCATCGGCTCTTTACGGATTTGTCCTTCTCATGGCGGCCGTCGCCTACTGGATACTGCAAGAGCTGATCATCGCCGCACAGGGGGCGCACTCCGCCTTGAGGGAAGCGATCGGGCAGGACTGGAAGGGGAAGGCATCACCGGTACTGTACCTCGTAGCTATCGTGTGTGCGTTCTGGTCACCGATGGTGTCGCAGGTGATTTATGCGTTGGTGGCGCTCCTCTGGCTGATACCTGACCGCCGCATCGAGCGTGTGGTATCGCGACTGGAGAATTAAATCGTGGGAATGTTCACGGGTGAGCCTACGGGGCGGCCGCCGTCACTTGACGACGGCTGACACGATGCTGCCCGGACTCGTCCAGCTGACGATCAGACTCAATCAGGCGCGTGGCCTCAGCCCTCGTCACAACTTACGCACCCTCCGAAAGACGCATTCTCGTCCGCCACGACGTAGCGGGCGGCCTGTAGCTTCGGGATCAGCACGCTGATCGTGAGCAGGATTTCCTTGCAGGCGCGGGCCTCCAGGCTGGCGACCTCGGACTTGTCCCGGTACTCACCCATTTCTTCCGCGAGAAAGGCAGCCAGGGTCCGAAGCTGCGCAATGGATGTGTCGAGTAGAACGCGGGGTGTTAAGGTCATCGTCGTCTCCCAGGCGTCGGCAGTGACGCGGGGCATATGCACATGTCCAGATTATATACGAGCTACTGGATAAAACCACAGTATCCCATGCAAGCTGAGCGATATTACATATGAGCGCAGTCGCGGCGGTTCGTACGGAGACCGGGAGCCCGGACCCTCTATGTCCTATCTGCTCCGGTAGCGCCAGTCATCGAATGACTGTCCCGATCGATGTGAAATCCGTCAGGCCGATCGATCACGGACAGATTTTCGAGTGCAGGCGTTGCGACTTCGGCTTCATCCATCCGCGCCCGACTGCTGATGACACGCGCTCCTTCTACGCGCTCGATGCCTACTACACGCAGGGCGGGACGCATATGGTGCAAACGGCCGCACCCTCTTTCGTATCCAAGGTGCGTTCGCATCTTGCGTGGAGAGTTGACCGAGGCATGTCACTGGCGCAGATGGTAACAACGAAATTGCGCGAAGGCGCTTCAATCGTCGACATCGGCTGTGGAGGCGGGGATCTGCTGTTGGAACTGCGTCGTCGCGGTTATGACGTCGTGGGAGTGGAGCGAGACGCTGCGTCGCTCTCTTTGGGAAACCAACGGATCATGGTGCTGGAAGGCTCGGTCGAATCATTGCCCGCCGCACTGCCGCGCGGCTCGTATGATGCCGTTGTATTTTCGCATGTGATCGAGCACATCGTGGAGCCGATTTCCGCGCTCGGCCGTGCGTCCGAGCTGCTCAAGCCGGGCGGGTTTTTGTTCTGCGAAGTGCCGAATAACGAGTCGGTGATTTCCCGGCGCTCTGGCGCCGCCTGGGAGCATCTGGACGTTCCGCGGCACGTCAACTTCTTTACCCAGCACTCCCTGTCGATAGCCGCACATCGCGCTGGCCTCGAGGTGCAGGATGTGTATTTCTGCGGCTACTGCCGTTACTTTTCGGATTCCTACATCGCGACGGAGCAGCGCATATACGATCGACTCGCGGCGGCGGGGGCCGGCCGACCGGTCGCAATCCGCAACTCGAATGCGGCCAGCTGGCGCCTGCTCGCGCAAACCGCATTTGCGAGCTCACGGCGCAAGTACGATTCCGTCGGGATTGTGGCGTCTAAAATGGGTTGATACGGAGCTAGGCAGTGCTCGGGCCGGTCAATATTCCCCGTACAGGGTCACGGGCGGCCCAGGCTCGGGGTCGACGGGCTCGATATCGGTTTCCCGCGATTTACGCCGGCCGGCGACGTGGTGCTCGAAGACCTTCGTGCGGTGGTACTCGAGGTACCGGCACTGCGCGGGCCGAAAGGCGTCCACGTAACGCGGCAGCTGCAAACCCCACTTGTCCAGCACCGCGGGGTTCAGATAGCGCGACACCAGCAACTCGCCGGCATCGGAGAACGAGATGTAGCCGCGCGAGAACAGATGCTCGATATGCGGTGACAGGAACAGGCCGTTGCAGCCATCCAGTTTTTCGGCATCGGTCGACTTGCGCCACGGCTTGATGTGGATGGCGCGCAGATGCCGGCGATCCAACAGACCCGTGAGGCGGCAGGCGCTTTCAACATCCTCCAGGTTGGCGCGGTAAGCGCCCTGACCGCGCCGCGCCTTCAGCAGATCGCGCTTCGCGGCGGGCGCGAGATCGGTCCGCTGCAGCAGCGCCTCCTCCGCGATGTCATCGGGGAAATGACTGCCGGCGCGCTGGGTGATCTCCTCGACGAGCCTGTCGATCTCGACGCCCACCTGCCGGCGCACCGTTTCCGCCATTTTCCGCGGCACGGAGGCTAGATAAATGGCTGGATTGGGGTCGCCACTGGCGCGCAGGGGCGAGTGATTCTCGGGCAGCAGGCCCGCGAGCTCGGCGACATGATCCTTGGGCTGCCAGGGACGGGTGAGCTCCGCGAAGCGCACCGTGACGTGCCAGCCGCGATGTCCGGCCGGCTGCTTGCGCGAGGCCGATGACTCGAACGGGTTCGGCGCCTCGCGCGCGCGACCCAACGCAACTCCGACGGCGCAGACCGCACCCCTGGCAGACGAGAATGCAAACACGACGTCGCCCGGCATGATCTTCATCATGTTGTTGGGCGATTCGCGGTCGGCGCTGCTCCGCTTTCTTTTCGGGGACCACAGGAACTCGCCTTCGAGCTCTTGTCCGTAGGTCCGCTTGTAATTCACCCACCAGTACCGGACGTTCCGGGACGGATCCGCGACGTGGGTGGCCCGGTCGCTCTTTTTATCCACTGGTCGCAAGTCCACACCTTCGATCTGGCCATAGGATACCCGTTCCGCGGCCGGATGCACCGCGGTAACCTGCCGTTCCCCCGCATACGGACAGCACAATAGCGTTGCCAAATCCGAGGGCTTTCGCCACGCTAGCCGCCGTGGACTTTCCTCCTGGGCCAGCTTACGAGCAGCGAGGGCGGCGGAGCCTTATGTCAGCTGCGGTCAAGTACGCTGGCGCCATTGCCATCGCAATGGTCGCCGTCGCGGTGCGTTGGTTTCTCATTCCCTGGGTCGGACCGGATGCTCCGTATGCCACGCTGTTCGGGGCGATCGCGATCGCAGTATGGATGGGAGGCTGGGGACCGGCCCTGGCGGCCGCAGTCTTCGGTTTATTCGGTACGGCGCTGGCGATAGGACGGCCGCTCGGGAGCCTGCCGCTCGATGGCCTCCATACAGCGGTAGGGATTGCACTGTATGCATTGACGGGCGCGCTGATCATCGGGCTCGGCGAAGCGATGCGCCGCACACGCGACGCTTACCGCCGCTCGCAGGAGCGCTTCCTGCGCTCGCAGGAGGCGGCGATCCAGGGGTACGGGCTTCTCAAGACGCTCCGCGACCGCGCTGGAAAAATCGCCGACTTCGAATTCGAGTACATCAACCCCCTCGGCGCGGCAATCCTCAAGTCCAAGCCCGAGCAGGTCGTAGGGCACCCGGTGACCGCAGTCATGCCGGCTGCTTGTGCGGCGGGGCTGTCCGATTCGCTGCGTGCGGTCCTCGAGACCGGCACACCCGCGGATATCGAGCTGGCCGACTCGAGCCGCTCCCCGGCCCCATGGCTGCGCTACATGATCGTGAAGGTGGAGGACGGAGTGGCGCTGTCCTACTCCGACATCACGCAAACCAGGCAACTGGCGCTGGAATTGAAACAACAAGCGGCGGACCTGCAGCGCGCCGATGCCATCAAGAGCCGGTTTCTCGCGACGCTCGCCCACGAGTTGCGCAATCCGCTCGCACCCATACGCAACGGGCTCGCCGTCCTGAAGACGCGGATCCCCGCTGACCTCGACTCCACTCACGCCATGATGGAGCGCCAGATGCGGCTGGCGACCCGGCTGATCGACGATCTGCTCGATGCCAGCAGGATCGACCGGGGCAGGCTCGAGCTGCAGCGGGAGCACGTGACCCTCGAATCCGTCGTCAACGCCGCGATCGAGACTGCGCGACCGAACATCGAGGAGAAGTCACATGAGCTGCTCGTGCGGCCCGCCCCTCGAACCCTCCACATAGAGGGCGACCCGACCCGGCTCGCGCAAGTCGTGGCAAACGTTCTCAACAACGCCGCAAAATACACTCCGCACAAAGGGCGCATCGAGATCTCGATGCGCGCGAAAGCCGAGCACGCACTCATCCGCGTGCGGGACAACGGCATCGGCATCGCGCCCGCCCATCTCGACAGTATTTTCGAGATGTTCGTGCAGCTCGATTCGAGCAAGACCCAGGCGGCCGCGGGCCTGGGCCTCGGCCTGGCGCTCGCACGCTCTTTGATCACACTGCACGGCGGCGAGATCACCGCCCGCAGCGCGGGCCTCGGCAAAGGCAGCGAGTTCAGGATTCGCCTGCCTCTCGCGGACCCGCCCGCGCATCGTGTGGCCGAACCCAACCGCACCCGGCCGGCTCATGCGAGACGACACATACTGGTGGTCGATGACAACATGGACGCGGCGACGAGTCTCGGGACTCTGATGGAGTATCGAGGTCACAGTGTGCGCACTTGCTTCGATGGATCGAGCGCGTTCGAGGCGGCAATGCAGTGGCCGCCCGACGTGGCCTTCATCGATCTCAACATGCCGCATCCCGACGGAGCAGAGCTCGCGAGAATGATGCGCAAGCAGCCCTGGGGGAACAGGGTGAAGCTCATCGCGCTCACCGGCATGGGGCAACCGGTCGACCTGGAGCGCACCCGAGCGGCCGGTTTCGATGAGCACTTGATCAAGCCCGCCGATCCGGACGACCTCCTCCGTGTCGTCGCCAATCCGCGCTCCATGGTCCAAAGGGGGCTAGCGTAATTCTTGCGCTGCGTGCCGGCGTCCGGGGTCGGCATCCGACCTCTAAGTTTTTGATTTTATTGGCGTCCCCAACGAGATTCGAACTCGTGTTACCGCCGTGAAAGGGCGATGTCCTAGGCCTCTAGACGATGGGGACGTATAGGGGCGCGGAAGATTACACGGCTTGTGGGGAAGGGACAACGCCGGCTTATGCGCCGGCGCGGCGTGCTACTCCCGGGCCTGTCGAGGGGAGGGCTGCCAGCAGGTCCGTGAGCTTATCCAGATCCAGCGGCTTCACGAGGTGCGAGTCGAAGCCGGCCTCCTGGGAGCGGCGGCGGTCGGAATCCTGGCCCCAGCCGGTGAGGGCGACGAGGGTGATGCCCTGACCCCAGGGCTGGGCGCGAATGCGCCGCGCGACCTCGTATCCGTCGAGCTTGGGCATTCCAATGTCGAGCAGCGCCACTTCCGGGCGGTGCTGCTCCGCGAACTCGAGCGCCACCGCGCCATTCGCGGCGGTGTAGACCTCGTGCCCGCTGAGCTGCAGCAGGGTTGCCAGGCTCTCGAGCGCATCGTTGTTGTCGTCGGCCACCAGGATGCGCCGCTGGGTAGGGATAGGGGATTCGGAGTTCGTCATCGGCTGCTCCAGCGCGGATGATGTGTGGGGTCGTCGCTCGGGTTCGATCGCATCCCGGATGAACAACGGCAGGCGGATCACGAACTCGCTGCCCCGGTCGAGACCGTCGCTATGGGCCGTCACACTACCACCGTGCATCTCCACGAGCCTCTGCACGAGTGCCAGCCCGATACCGAGGCCGCTCTGGGCGAGGCTCGAGGTATGGTCGAGCTGGGTGAATAAATTGAAAATGGTCGGCAGATGATCGGCGGCGATGCCGATCCCGTTGTCACGCACATGGATCTCGACCTCGGCGCCGACCTGAGTGGCGACGAGCTCGATCCGACCGCCCCGCT
>CAZDTG010000163.1:0-8851 GCA_964508005.1 uncultured Steroidobacteraceae bacterium | reverse complement strand
CCGGCGCACACCCATTGACGAATCCCGACCCGATACTCACCATCGCGGCGTGAAAACTTCTCTGGTTCTGGTTCCGGGCCTGCTGTGCGACGAGGCCGTTTGGGCGCATCAATGCGAGGCGCTGGCGCGCATCGCGGATGTACAGATCGCTGTGAATGGCGCGCGGGATTCCCTCGTCGCCATGGCGGAGGTGATTATCGCGCAGGCACCCTCACGCTTTGCGCTGGCCGGGCATTCAATGGGCGGGCGCGTCGCGCTCGAAGTCATCCGGCGAGTGCCCGACCGTGTCACCGCGCTGGCGCTTCTCGACACGGGCCACCAGCCCCTGGCAGCGGGCGAGGGGGGTGACCGGGAGGTGGCCGGCAGGCTGGCTCTCGTCGACAAGGCGCGCCGGCAAGGCATGCGCGCGATGGGTTGGGAGTGGCTGCAGGGCATGGTGTATCCGTCCCGTCTGTCGGACGCGGTCCTCGTGAACGCCATTCTCGACATGATCGAGCGTAAGACGCCCGAGCTCTACGCGGCGCAGACACGAGCCCTGATCGGCCGCCCTGATGCCACATCGGTGCTTGCGAAGATTCGCTGCCCCACGCTCGTTCTATGCGGACAGGAGGATGCGTGGTCGCCGCCACGGCGGCATGAGGAGATGCGGGACATGATTCCGGGGAGCGTGCTCGCGGTCGTCCCTTACTGCGGGCACATGTCGACAATGGAACAGCCGGCGGCGGTCAGTGATGCGTTGCGCGCGTGGCTCGAGCCCGTCGCCAAAGACCTGGAGCCCGCATAAATGGCCAAGTACCAGGCAAAACTGCATCTCGACCGGCTGGTCGCGATCGACGTCCACACTCACGCCAACATCTCACAGCGCCAGCCGCGCGATCCCTGCTCGATCATCTTCGACGAGGCCATGGCGAAGTACTTCAAGTCCGCGGTACCGCCGACGATGCCCGAGGTGGCGCAGTACTACCGCGAGCGCAACATGGCCGCGGTGATCTTTCCGGTCGATTGCGAAGCCGAGATGGGGCACACGCGTATCGCGAACGAGGAGGTTGCGGAGGTCTCGGCGGAGCATGCCGACGTGTTGATCCCGTTCGCGAGCATCGATCCGGCGAAGGGCAGGATGGGTGCGCGCGAGGCGCGGCGGCTCATCGCGGACTACGGCGTGCGCGGCTTCAAGTTTCATCCTTCGCAACAGGGGTTTTACCCCAATGACCGCAAGGCCTATGTCCTGTACGAGGCGATCGCCGAAGCCGGGCTGCCTGCACTGTTCCACACGGGTCAGACGGGCGCCGGCGCCGGTGCGCCCGGTGGGATGGGCATCCGCCTGAAGTTCTCCAACCCCATGTTTCTGGATGACGTGGCGGCTGATTTTCCCGACATGCCCATCATCCTGGCGCATCCCTCGTTCCCGTGGCAGGACGAGGCGCTCGCGGTAGCGACCCACAAGCCGAACGTGTACATCGATCTGTCTGGCTGGTCGCCGAAGTATTTCCCGGCCAACCTGGTGCAGTACACCAACACACTGCTGCAGGACCGCATTCTGTTCGGCTCGGACTATCCGGTGATCACTCCGGATCGCTGGCTGGCTGATTTCGAGAAGCTGCCGATCAAGCCGGACGTGCGGCCGCGCGTGTTGAAGGACAACGCTGTGCGGTTGCTCAAGCTGGCCGGGTGAGTCGCACGGGGGAATCGGGCAGGGGCTGTCGTCCCGTGCCGGGAAAATTCATAATCCCGCCCTGTCAATTCACGTAATCTTTGGCCGATGAGCACTCTTTTTCCCTACGGTCTCCTCGAGCTGCCTTTCTGGGGCTACGTGGCGGTGACCTTTGTCACGATCCAGTCGATGTTCCTCGGCGTCACGCTTTATCTCCATCGGGACCAGGCGCACGGCGGTCTGCGCCTGCACCCGCTTTTACGGCACCTGTTCCGTTTCTGGCTGTGGTTCAGCTCGGGCGTGGTCACGAAGGAGTGGGTGGCCGTCCACCGGCGCCACCATGCGTACGCGGACCAGGAGGGCGACCCTCATAGTCCGGTCATCTTCGGGCTGCGTCGCGTCGTCCTCGAGGGTTATGAGCTGTACACCGCAGCCGCGAGGGATCCCGCCATTCTCCGGAACTATGGCAAGGGCACGCCCGACGACTGGATCGAACGCAACCTGTACAGCCGCCATCCCAACCTCGGCATCGTGCTGTTTTGCCTGACATTCCTCATCCTGTTTGGAATTCCCTCCATCGTCATGGTGGCCGTGCACCTGAGCGCGCAGCCATTCTTCGCCGGAGGTGTGGTGAACGGTCTGGGACACGCGGTCGGTTACCGCAGCTTCGAAATGCCCTCGACGGCCACGAATCTCGTGCCGTGGGGACTACTCCTGGGCGGCGAGGAGTTGCACAACAACCACCACGCCTTTCCGCGCTCCGCGCGCTTTGCCGTGCAGCGCTGGGAGCTCGATATCGGTTGGCTGTGCATCTGTGCGTTCCGGGCTCTTGGCCTCGCGAAGGTCCGTCATCTCGCGCCGCAGCCGCACCTCGAGCGTAAGCGTAGTGAGCTCGACGCCGATACTGTCCACGCTCTGTTCACGAACCGCATGCACGTCCTGCGGGAATACGCGCGGCGAGTCGTTCTCCCCGTGTGTCGCGAGCTCGCTCTCCGTGAACCGCGAGGCGCCGTTCCGGCGATGACCCCGAAGTTGCTGATTCGCCATCCGGCGCTGTTGGCGGAGGAGGCGAGACGCATGCTGCGCGAGCTCCTCGAGCGCTACGAGGTACTGCGACGCGTCGTCGAATACCGGGAGAGCCTCCAGCATCTCTGGAACGACGCGTCCGCGAACCAGGCGCGCGCCGTTGCACAACTTCGTGAGTGGTGCGCAAAAGCCGAAGCAAGCGGAATCCGTTCGCTGCGCGAGTTCTCGCGAGGTTTGCCGGCGTATAGCGCCGCACGTTAGCTCGTCACGAGTGCTGGTTAAGCGCTGACACACGCGCGAGCGCAGGTGCTTGGTGCCTTAGCGCACGGGAAGAATCGTCGAACGGGTAACGGTCCGCATCGCAAAGCTCGATTGTACCCGGGCCACGCTGGGCAGTCGTGTCAGATGCTGGCTGTGGATGCGCTCGAAGTCTGCCATGTCAGCCACGACCAGGCGTAACAGATAGTCGTGCTCGCCGGTCATGAGGTAGCACTCCATGACCTCCGGGATCTTGCGAACGGCGTTCTCGAACGCCTCCAGCCCCGACTGGCTCTGCCGGTCGAGCGTGATACTCACGAACACATTCACCGGGTAGCCGGCTTTCTGCTGATCGATGAGGGCGGTATAGCCCAGGATGAGCCCCGACTCCTCCAGAGCCCGCACGCGCCGCAGGCACGCCGACTCCGAGAGGCTGACCTTCTCGGCCAGCAGGGTATTGGTGATCCGGGCATCCTGCTGCAGCAGCCGCAGGATGGCGCGATCGTAGCGGTCTAGCTCCATGGGCGCATAAATCCTTCGAGAATTGGCTTGCAAGAGGCAGATTCTGCCATATCTGCCCCCTCCTGCGCTGCCATTACGCAAGCTCCCGTCACCTGGGGACGCCTACGCTGGCGCCCAACTTCAATCCCCATCGAGGACGGGCGCATGCGCATCGGTGTTCCGAAAGAGATCAAGGTCCATGAGTATCGGGTGGGTCTCGTTCCCGCCGGTGTCCGCGAGCTCGTCGCAGCCGGACACGAGGTGATGGTCGAGACCGGCGCCGGTAACGGCATCGGCGTCGATGATTCCCAATATCGGGCCGCGGGCGCGTCCGTTGCCGCCAAGGCGGCGGACGTCTTCGCCCAAGCCGAGCTCATCGTCAAGGTCAAGGAGCCCCAGCTGGCCGAGTGCCAGATGCTGCGTCCCGGACAGGTTCTGTTCACCTACCTGCACCTGGCGGCGGACCCGGCGCAGGCGCAGGCGTTGATGAAGTCAGGCGCGACGGCGATTGCCTACGAGACCGTTACCGCTCCGAACGGGTCACTGCCCTTGCTCACGCCGATGAGCGAAGTGGCCGGCCGCATGTCCATTCAGGTTGGCGCCGCAAGCCTGCAGAAGGCCAACGGCGGCTATGGGGTGTTGCTGGGCGGTGTGCCCGGCGTTCCTGCGGCGAAAGTGGTGATCCTCGGTGGCGGCGTCGCTGGTACTCACGCGGCCGAGATCGCAGTGGGCATGCGTGCCGACGTTACGATCGTCGATCGGTCGGTCAACCGCTTGCGCGAATTGTCGTCCCTGTTTGGATCGTCTCTGCACACGGCGTATTCAACGGCTGAAGCCATTGAACGACACGTTCGTGATGCCGATCTCGTGGTCGGCGCCGTACTCATTGCGGGCGCGGCCGCACCGAAGCTCGTGACTCGGGCGATGCTCGGAACGATGAAGCCGGGGACCGTGCTCGTGGACATCTCCATCGACCAGGGCGGTTGCTTCGAGACCAGCAGGCCGACAACGCACGCCGATCCGACGTTCGTGGTTGACGGTATCATCCACTACTGCGTTGCCAACATGCCGGGCGCCGTGCCGCGCACCTCTACGTTCGCATTGACCAACGCAACATTGCCTTATGTCCGCTCGCTGGCCGATCTTGGCTGGCAGGCCGCGCTCAAGCGCGATCCTGGCCTCGCCGGGGGGCTGAACGTGCACGCGGGCGAGATCACCCACGATGTGGTCGCGCGGGCGCTCGGGTTCCAGGCCCGGCCGGCCGCTCTCGCAGTGGTTCGGTAATCGCCCGGAGCAGGCACATTCATTTGCTCTCTCTAAGGGGGCTGGCGACCGCCGGCCCCCTCCCGTTACCCTCGTAAACTGTTCTGGCTACGCTTGTGACCCGGCTCGTGGTTTCGTCGCCGCTGGCGCCGACCCGGACGGGCCCCCCTGGGCGCATCGTGCGACGGTGCGATCACCACAACTCTTGGAGGATTCGAGAATGAAGATCGCCCTGTCGGCTGCCATGCTGACTCTCGCCGCGGGTTCTGCGTTGGCGCAGCCCGTCACCTACGAAGTCGATCCCGGTCACACTTATCCGAGCTTCGAGGCTGACCACATGGGAGGGCTGTCGGTCTGGCGCGGCAAGCTCGAGAAGACCGCCGGCACCATCGTGCTCGACAAGGACAACAGCACCGGCACTGTCAACATCACCATCGATACCAGCTCGGTCGATTTCGGTCACGAGAAGCTCAACGAGCACGCGAAGAGCCCCGACCTGTTCGACGTGACGAAGTATCCAACGGCGACCTACAAGGGCACGCTGGTGAATTTCAAGAACGGCGTACCGACCGAGGTCCAGGGCGAGTTCACACTGCACGGTGTCACGAAGCCCCTCACGCTGCACATCAACCAGTTTCTGTGCAAGCCGAACCCGATGACCAAGAAGGAGGTCTGCGGTGCGGATGCCTCGGCGACCTTCAACCGCAAGGACTATGGAATGAGCTTCGGTGAGGCCTATGGCTTCAAGATGGATGTGAAGCTGGCGATCCAGGTGGAAGCGGTCCGCCAGGGCTGATCGCTGACGGGGGCTCGTCGGCAGCGGCGGGCCCCCCGCGCATCCGAAGCCTATTCGGAAACTGCGCACCGCATTCGCCCGGCTCGCCCATCCCCCCGTTCGCGTCCCGTCACGCACCGCCGGACAGCGGCGTCGTCCTTCTATGCACATTGCCAGGAATTCTGGAGCTGGCAGCTGAGCTGTACAGTCGGTGGTGCTCAATTGTGTAGACTCCCAGCCGCAAGGAGTCCCTTTGTCCGAGACGCCACATACCCATTCCGCGCTGCTCGAAGCCATGACGGGCGCTGCCGTCGAGGCGGGCCGGGTTGCGCACGACATCTACGTGGGCGGTTTCGAGGTACGACTCAAGGCGGACCAGTCTCCGGTCACGGCGGCGGACCACGCCGCTGAAGCCATAATCCTCGAGCGCCTCAAGCACGTCGCTCCGGGTATCCCGATCGTGGCGGAAGAGGAGGTGGCAGCCGGCAGATTGCCCTTCATCGGCAACGAGTTCTTCCTCGTCGACCCGCTCGATGGAACGAAGGAATTCATCCTGCGCAATGGGGACTTCACGGTCAACATCGCGCTCATTCGCGGGGGGTCGCCGATCCTGGGCGTCGTCTACGCGCCGGTGACGGCGGCACTCTTCATCGGCGACGTCATCGCCGACCGGGCGTTGCGCAGCCATCAGGAGACGGACTCGAGGCAGGTGGCGCCCCGCGCGCCAATTCGCGCCCGACCGGCTCCCGCGAGCGGGTTGACCGTGGTCGTCTCCAGATCGCATGCCACTGCGGAGACAGAAAGCTACCTTGCGCAGTATCCGGTCGCCGAGCGTGTCTCCGTGGGCTCGTCCCTGAAGTTCTGTCTCGTGGCGGCGGGCGAAGCGGACCTATACCCGCGACTCGGGCCGACGATGGAGTGGGACACCGCAGCCGGGCACGCGGTGCTGGTCGCCGCGGGCGGCAGCGTGCTGGCTCCCGGGGGCGCGCCGCTTGCCTACGGCAAGCCCGGCTTGCGCAATTCGTTCTTCATCGCGACCGGGTCGTGGTGTCCCGTGCCGCTGGCCGCCTGATTCCGGCATGAGCAGCACAGCCACGCGCCAGGCGTTGTCCGTTCACCTGAAGCGCCTCGAGGCCGAGTCGATCGGCATCATCCGGGAAGTCGCGGCGGAGTTCCGCAACCCGGTGATGTTGTATTCGATCGGCAAGGACTCGGGCGTCATGCTGCATCTGGCGCTGAAGGCGTTCTATCCCTCCAAGCCGCCCTTTCCGCTGCTCCATGTCGATACCACCTGGAAGTTCCGCGACATGATCCGTCATCGTGACGGGATCGCGGGCCGTTACGGCGTCGAGGTGCTGGTCCATACGAACGCGGAAGGGCTCGCCCGCGGCATCAATCCCATCACCTCCGGTTCCCAGCTGCACACGCAGATCATGAAGACCGAGGCGCTCAAGCAGGCCCTCGACCGGTGGGGCTTCGATGCCGCCTTCGGCGGTGCGCGTCGCGACGAGGAGAAAAGCCGCGCCAAGGAGCGTGTATTCTCGTTCCGCTCGGCCGGCCATGTGTGGGATCCGCGCAATCAGCGCCCGGAGTTGTGGAATCTCTACAACACGCGGATCGCCAGGGGCGAGACGATCCGGGTCTTTCCGCTTTCCAACTGGACGGAGCTCGATATCTGGCAGTACACGCGGGCGCAGGATATTCCCGTGGTGCCGCTGTACTTCGCCGCGCCGCGGCCGGTCGTGAAGCGCGATGGGCTCCTCATCATGCGCGACGACGAGCGCATGCCGCTGCTTCCCGGTGAGGTGGAGGAAACCCGCATGGTGCGCTTCCGGTCGCTGGGCTGCTATCCGCTGTCTGCGGCCATCGAGAGCGATGCGCGCACGCTCGATGACATCATCGCCGAGATGCTCGCGACCCGCACTTCCGAGCGCTCCGGCAGGCTCATCGACAACGACGAGGCGGCCTCCATGGAGAAAAAGAAGCGCGAGGGCTATTTCTGATGATTACCTACGCGCCGCAACACGTCACGGTGAGCACGGGGGGGCCTGGCGGTCGCGCGAAGGGGTTGCTGCGTTTCCTCACCTGCGGCTCGGTGGACGACGGCAAATCGACACTCATCGGCCGGCTTCTCTACGACACGAAGCTGATCCACGAGGACCAGCTCGCTGCGCTCGAGCGCGATAGCCGCAAGCACGGCACGACGGGCGAGGATATCGACTTCGCGCTGCTCGTCGACGGACTCGAGGCGGAGCGGGAGCAGGGCATCACGATCGACGTCGCCTACCGGTTCTTCTCGACTGCGCGCCGCTCGTTCATCGTCGCCGACACGCCCGGCCACGAGCAGTACACGCGCAACATGGCGACGGGCGCGTCCAACTCCGATGCCGCCGTCATTCTCATCGATGCGCGCAAGGGTGTTCTGACCCAGACTCGCAGGCACAGCTACATCTGCTCCCTGCTGGGAATCCGCCACATCGTCGTGGCCGTGAACAAGATCGACCTCGTCGAGTTCTCGGGCGAGCGGTTCCATCACATCGCCGGCGACTACCTGGGCTTCGCGCAGGCGCTGGATTTCGCCTCGATCACGACGATTCCGCTGTCGGCGCGCTACGGCGACAACGTGACCCGGCGCTCGGAGCGGATGTGCTGGTACGATGGTCCGAGCCTCCTCGAGCATCTCGAGAGCCTCGATGTCGAGCGGGCTACGGAGGAGCTGCCGTTGCGCTTCCCGGTGCAGTGGGTGAACCGGCCCAACCTGGATTTCCGGGGTTTTTCGGGTACGGTCGCCTCCGGTGTCATCCGGCAGGGGGATCGTGTCGTCGTGGCCGCCTCGGGGAAAGAGTCGACCGTTGCGCGGATCGTGACCGCCGACGGCGATCTGGCCGAGGCCCGCGCGGGCGAGGCAGTTACGCTCACCCTCGAGCACGAGATCGATGTTGCGCGGGGCGATGTCCTCGCACGCGCGGACGCGCGTCCCGAAGTCGTGGATCAATTCGCTGCCCATCTGTTATGGATGGCGGAAGAGCCCATGCTGCCCGGGCGCTCGTACCTCATGCGCATAGGCACAAAATATCTGCCCGCACGGGTGACGAGTCTCAAGCACAAGGTGGACGTCAACACGCTGGAGCACATTGCCGCCAAGACCCTCGGGCTGAATGAGATCGGGCTGTGCAATGTTGCAACGGCCGTCGCGGTCGCCTTCGATCCCTACACCGAGAACCGCGAGACCGGCGCTTTCATCCTCATCGATCGCTTCACCAATGCCACGGCCGGCGCCGGCATGATCACCTTCGGCCTGCGCCGCGCCACCAACATCCATCGGCAGAGCCTGCTGGTCGACAAGTCCCTGCGAGTCGAATTGAACGGCCATCGGC
>CAZDTG010000162.1:0-8915 GCA_964508005.1 uncultured Steroidobacteraceae bacterium | reverse complement strand
AGCGAGTCGGACCTGCGCGGCGCGGACGAAGTCTGGATATCCGCGGCAACCCGGGAGGTACAGCCCGTCACGACGCTCGATGGCCGCCCAGTCGGCTCCGGGAAACCGGGCGCGCAGTGGCGCTGCATCTACGACGAGCTGCAACGCTACAAGCGCGAGCTGGCAGGTACGCCGTGGTAGACGAAACCACCCCCCTGCTGCAGTTCCCGACCGACTATCCCATCAAGATCGTCGGCCGGCCCTCGGACGAGTTTCGCGCCCGCGTGCACGCCATCATGCTGCGCCACGCCCCCACTCTCGACCCGGACCAGGTGTCGGAGCGCCTGAGCGAAAATGGCAACTTCCTCTCCATTTCCTACATGATCCGCGCCGAAAGCCGCGAACAGGTCGTGGCCCTGGCCACCGACCTGAAAGCCGCCGAAGGCGTGCTGATGATCATTTGATGCGGAGCGGCAAGGCCCGGGTCTGACGCACGGGCTCGATCCCCGAGTCTGCGCGGTGACCACGCAGGGTCGGTGCTCGCACTGGCCGCGGGGCGCCTCCAGGCATCTTGCTCAGCTCCAGCCGCCGCGACAGGGCTCGCCCGCCGCCGCTTATGACCTTATAACCGGTTTGTCACTGACGCTCAGGCCCAGGGGCCGGTAGCATTGGCCGTTTTGCGGTCGCTGCCAATCCGAAAAATATGTCCATCACCCTCGATCAGGTGACCAAGCGCTACCAGGGCGTGCCGGTCGTCAACGATGTCTCTCTGGACATCGGCGACGGCGAATTCTTCGTTTTGCTGGGCCCCAGCGGCAGCGGCAAAAGCACCCTGCTGCGCGCGATCGCCGGCCTCGCCGGGGTGGACCACGGTCGGATTGCCTTGCACGGCCGCGACGTAACCCATGTCGCCGCGCGGGGCCGCGGCGTCGGCCTGGTATTCCAGAATTACGCCCTGTTCCGCCACATGACCGTCGGGGAGAACATCGAGTTCGCGCTGCGCGTACGGCGCATGAAAGCCAGCGAGCGCCGGCAACGCCGTCAGGAACTGCTGCGTCTGGTCGCCCTCGAAGGCATGGACGAGCGGTTGCCCGCGCAACTCTCGGGCGGCCAGCAGCAGCGTGTAGCGGTCGCCCGCGCGCTGGCACACAAGCCTGAGGTTCTCCTGTTGGACGAGCCGTTCGGAGCTCTCGACGCGAAGATCCGCGAAGAGCTGCGCCGTACAATTCGCGAGGTGCAACGCGAGCTCGGCATTACGACCGTGCTCGTCACCCATGACCAGGAGGAAGCGTTCGCGCTGGCAGACCGCATCGGAGTCATGAACCACGGGCGCCTGCTCGAAATCGGCCGGCCGCACGAGCTCTATACGCGTCCGGCGACGCGCTTCGTCGCCACGTTCCTCGGTGCCGCGAACCTGATCCTCGCGCGCCAGACGAAAGACGGCATCCGCTTGGGCGAGCGGCCGGTGAGCGCGCGTGCGGCCCCGGTACACGGCGCACGCGAGCACGAAGTCGTCGCCGTCGTGAGGCCGGAAGAAATCGAAGTTGCCCCGACGAGGGAGGCTCTCGCGTCCGGCTATCTATGTCAGGGCGCGGTGGACGAGATCCTGTTCACGGGAGCCCTCGAGCGCATGAGGATCCGCTTCGACGGCAGCGCCGAATCCCTCTCGCTCGCGTATTCCAACGGAGATGGCAGTCCTTACCTCGAGGTAACTCGCACTCTGCACGAGCAACGCGCCTTTCAGGTCGCACGCGGGCAGGCTGTAGCGATCGGCGTTCGCCGAGTGCACGTACTGCCGACGCCCCTGTCGAGTTTTACCGTCTGCGCGACAGACGAGATACTCGCCGGGACTCTGACGCAGCAGCCGCTGCTGGTCGCGCTTGCCTCGCGCATGAAGACGCGTATCTCCACGCGCGTGGAGCCCATGTTGGGGATACAGGGCGCGGAGTCCGGAGAGGGCGGAATATTTCCGGGCACAACGGTGATCGCGTCGCAACCGGACGTTGCGCACCAGGCCGAGTGGCTTCTGAAGCACGGAGCTGACGAGGTACTGATTCTCCCGTTGAATGCCTCACCGCCGCAGCGCGTGCTGATCCACTGGGCCGACGAGGCCGTACGTGGCGCGACACTCGCTGTATCGGCAAGCGTATTGCGACACGTCTCGGCTGAGGCGGTGTATGTCGGCATCATGCCCGACATGACACCGACCGCACAGCGCCCGCACGGAATGCGCGCTCTGTTGGACGCTCGGTCCGAAGCGCAGGCAGTGCACGGCCTCGAAATGCGAACCGAGCTGCGCTTTGGCGACGTAGCCCACGAGCTCGCACGCCAGCTCGGCGAAGCTCCCGGCCAGATGTTGATCCTCGGCGTGTGCGCGGTTGCGCGCGTGGTCGAGCGCTTCAGCGCGCTGCTCGAGTCCGCCCGCTGGCCCGTGCTGATCGTTCGCCGCGAGGGAGTCGTGTAATGCGCTGCGCAAACTTCCACGGGCGCTTGTAATGGCTCTTAGGCAACCTAACGTGCTGCCTGGATTCGGGCTGACGATCGGCTTCACGACATTCTTCCTGAGCGCACTCGTCCTGCTGCCGCTCGCGGCGCTGGTCCTCATGGCCGCCTCCATGCAATGGGGCGATTTCGTGCGCGTCGTGTTGAGCCCCCGCGCGCTCGGGTCGTATCGCCTGTCGTTTGGCGCGAGCTTCCTCGCCGCTGCCATCAACCTGCTGTTCGGCTTCATCATCGCCTGGACCCTGGTCCGCTACGAGTTCCCCGGCCGCAAGCTCATCGACGCGCTCATCGATATGCCCTTCGCGCTGCCAACGGCAGTCTCCGGCATCGCTTTGACTACGGTGTTCGCGCAGAACGGCTGGATCGGGCAATACCTGGAGCCCCTGGGTATCAAGGTCGCCTACACCTGGATCGGCGTCACCGTCGCGCTGACCCTGATCGGAATGCCATTCGTCGTGCGGTCCGTGCAACCGGCGCTGCTCGAGGTGCAACGCGACCTCGAAGACGCCGCCGAGACTCTCGGCGCCGGACGCTTCTACGTGTTCCGCCGGATCATCCTGCCTACCGTGCTGCCGGCGCTTCTGACAGGCTTCACGCTCGCGTTCGCGCGTGCGGTGGGCGAATACGGTTCCGTCATCTTCATCGCTGGCAACCTGCCGATGAAGACGGAGATCACGCCCCTCCTGATCGTGATCCATCTCGAGGAGTTCGATTACCAGGGCGCCGCGGCACTCGGCTTCGTGATGCTCGTGATCTCCTTCGCCATGCTGCTCACCATCAATCTGCTGCAGGCCTGGGGCCGGCGGCGTCACGTACAGTCGACGCGCTGATGGCCGCCGTTCCGCAAGCCGCTGCGTTCGAAGACATCGCCACACGTCCGGGCCGGGCGTCCATCCAAAGCTCGCTCGTGCGGTGGACCTTCATCGGACTGTCGCTTGTGTTCCTCGCCGCGTTGCTCCTGGCGCCGCTCGCGACCGTATTCGCGATGGCCTTCGAAAAAGGGGTGCGTGCGTATTTCGCGAGCTTCGCGGATCCGGATACGGCCGCCGCACTGCGGCTCACTCTCATCACGGCGCTGGTGGTCGTGCCCCTCAACACCGTGTTTGGCCTCGCCGCCTCCTGGGCGATCGCCAAGTTCGAATTCCGCGGCAAGAGCTTCCTCATAACCCTCATCGACCTGCCGATGGCCATCTCGCCCGTGATCTCGGGCGTGCTCTTCGTGTTGTTGTTCGGCCTGCACGGCTGGTTCGGATCGTGGCTGCAGGATCACGACATCGGCGTGATCTTCGCCCTGCCCGGCATCATTCTGGCCACCATGTTCGTCACGTTCCCGTATGTCGCGCGCGAGCTGATCCCGCTCATGCAGCAGCTCGGCAACGACGAAGAGGAGGCCGCCATCACTCTCGGCGCGGGGGCCTGGCTGACGTTCTTCAGCGTGACGCTTCCCAAGGTTCGCTGGGGGCTCGTTTATGGGGTCATCCTGTGTAACGCCCGCGCGATGGGCGAGTTCGGTGCGGTATCGGTCGTGTCGGGCCACATCCGCGGTGTGACGAACACCATGCCCCTGCACATCGAGATCCTCTACAACGAGTACAACTTCGTCGGCGCGTTCGCCGTGGCCTCGCTCCTCACACTGCTGGCTCTCCTGACGCTCGTCGTCAAGACCCTGGTGGAGCGCACGGGGTATCGGCGACGGTAACGGGAATGCTCGAGCGCGTTCAAAAGCTGTGGAGCGCGTTGTGGCCCGATCCGGGCAAGACGAGCCTCGGCTGGTGGCTCGTTGCCATCCACGTCGCCATCGTGCTCCTGGTGGGCGGAGGCATTTCCTACTCCGCGATCGGCATGCTGCGCGATCTGGCGGACGAGCAGGGCAAATCCCGTGTACAGCTTGCGGGTGCGATGGCACGCGAGGATGTGCGCCGCATGGACGAGGATGCGGGTACGGCGGCTCGTGTAATAGCTGAGCAGCCCACCCTGCAGCGTCTGCTCTCGCAAGGCCGCACCGATGCGATTCCGCCGATTCTGCGGCGCTCCTGCCAGACGAGCGGCATGGATGCCTGTGCGATGTTCTCCGGCACGCAATTGCTGACACAGACCGGGCCTCCGCTGGATTGGCAAGGCCTCGTCACGGACAGCACCGAGCAGGGAGCGACGTTCCTGGCGCTTCCCTCGAACCTCCGTTTGCCGGTGCTGGGCGCGTACGCGTCACTCGGCGACGCCGAGGGCACACGCGTCTTCGTGGCCCGGTTGTTGAATGACAAGCTGGCGCGCGCGTTGAGCCAGCAGGTCGGGCTGGAGGTGAAGCTCGTCGACTACCGCTCGTTCACGAACGATCCGGTCAATGCGTTCACCTCCCTGTATTCCGCAGCTCTCGCCGACGGCCGCTCGGCGGTTCAGCGAATCAACTCGCAAGGCGTGTACGCATCCGCCGTGCCGGTCTTCGCCTCGACCGGCGAGGCCATTGCTCTCATCGAGGTGCTTCTGCCGACGACGGCGATCGACACCTCCTGGAGCCACATGACCCACAAGCTGCTGGTCACCGCGCTCATTCTTGCCGTGTTGGCCGTTTTTGCCGGCGTGATTCTCAGCGAGCTGATCGCGGGGCCGGTAAAAGCGCTCACCGAGGCCTCCGTGCGGCTCGGACAAGGCGACTTCTCCACGTCCATCCCGCCGGGCGGCGCCGCCGAAGTCGGTGCGCTCGCGCGAACGATGGAAGACATGCGGCGCAACCTGGTAGAGCTCACAGGGACCTTGCGCCGCCGCGAAGCCGAGGCGCAGGCGGTGCTCGGCGGGATTGTGGAAGGCGTGTACGCCGTCGACAAAGATCGCATCATCCGCTACCTCAACCCGCAAGCCGCACGCCTGTTGAGTGTGACACCGGAGCAGGCTGTCGGCCGCTTCTGCGGCGACGTCCTCAACCCGCGCAACGAGGACGGCCGCCGTCCCTGCGACTACCAGTGTCCCATCCTGCAGGCGCGCACGGAAAACAACGCCAAGGCGATCGAGCATCTGCAGGTGGCATCGACCGGTGCGCGAACGGCGGTGATCACCAGCTCCGGCACGGTCGACGGCCTGCAGGTACAGGTAATTCGGGACGAGACAGAGCTCGAAGCCGTGCGGCGCGCGCGCGATTCCGTGCTGGCGAACATCTCGCACGAGTTCCGCACGCCGCTTGCAGCGCAGCTCGCCTCCATCGAGCTGCTGCTGGAAGGCCTGGAAACACTGCAGCCGGCGCAGCAGAAAGAGCTCGTCATGTCGCTCGAGCGCGGCGCATTGCGCCTGACCCGGCTCATCGACAATCTCCTGGAGAGCGTGCGCATCGAGTCGGGACAACTCAACATCCGGCATCAGAGCGTCGCTCTCACGGAGGTCGTGGAGGATGCACAGGCGCTGGTCGGCTCGCTGCTCACCCTGAGGCGCCAGACACTGGAGGTGACACTCCCCGAGGACCTGCCGTACATCGAGGGCGACAAGCCGCGCCTCACCCAGGTATTCGTCAATCTTCTCGCCAACGCGAATAAATTCGCCCCGGAGGGCAGTATCGTCCGCATCGGCGCCGAGGAGATGGATGGACACCTGCTGATGTGGGTCGAAGACGAGGGACCAGGGCCTGCGGCCAGCGAGAGTGACGCCATCTTTGCACGCTTCCAGCGCGGCTCCGAAGAGGAGCCGGAACCCGGCGGCCTGGGCCTGGGACTGTGGATAGTGAAGTCGATCATCGACCGTCACGGCGGCACCATCGCCCTGCTGCGCACGGGGCAGGGGCGCACGAGATTCGCCATTACACTGCCAACCGAGGTCATCGCATGAAGATGCTGATTGCCGATGACGACCGCGATCTGCGCGAGCTCATCGGATTCACGCTCACCCAGGCGGGATATCTCGTCCTGAAAACGGGCGACGGTCCGGGCGCGTTGCAGACATTCGAGCACGAGACCCCGGATCTGGTCGTCCTCGACATCAACATGCCGGGAATGAGCGGCTTTCAGGTCTGCGAGGCCATCCGCAAACGCTCGCGCGTGCCTGTGATCATCCTGACGGTTCGCGGCGAGGAAGAAGACCTCGTTCGCGCGCTCGAGCTCGGCGCCGACGATTTTTTGACCAAGCCCTTCAGTCCCCGAACACTGCTGGCCCGGATCAAAGCATTGTTGCGGCGCGCCGGAATGGAGAACGTCGCTCCCCTCGCGGCAGGCCGCATCACCCTCGACATCGAGGAGCATACGGTGCAGATCGCACAGTCCGAGCCCGTCCGCCTGACCAAGCTCGAGCTGCGCCTGCTCCAGATGCTGCTCGCCAACGCGGGACACACCGTGAGCTCGGACCGGCTGCTCATCCAAGTATGGGGACATCGTAATTCGGGCGATCGGCAGTTGCTCAAGCAGCTGGTGCACCGCCTGCGGCAGAAGATCGAGCTCGACCCGGCCACGCCGCAGCTTCTGCAAACCGCTTCCGGCGCGGGTTATAAGCTCGTCGTCGACTAAAAAAGCGGCTGGTATACCGAATTGGAGCGCGTCGCCGCCGCCCGCGAGTGTGCAGTAGCACGGGGAACGTTACCGAAGTAACGAAATGACCCCCGCTTGTTACCTCGGTGCTACTGGCTTGATATCGAGCTTCCGCTAGTCTGCTCCCCACGGCAGCCATGGAGCTCGACAGTGACCCCTTTACCGCGAACCCTCGTTATCGTCGGCGCCGGCTTCAGCGGCGCCGCTGTCGCCATCAATCTCCTGCGGCTCTCCTACTGGCGGCCGCTCCGCATCGTGCTCGTGGAGCGCGCTCCGCGAATGGCCCGCGGCGCCGCCTACGCGCAGAGGTCCTATCCCTACCTCCTCAACGTCCCCGCGGGTCGGATGTCGCTGAGCTCCAGCGATCCTCTGGAATTCCTGAAGTTCGCGCAGCAGCAGCTGCCCGACGCGACAGCCGAAGATTTTCTCCCGCGCGCCCTCTATGGCGAATACCTGGAGTCGGCTCTTCTGGATGCGGAGCTGTCATCGCCCTCTCACGTGCAACTCCACAGGATTCGCGGCGATGTCTGTGCCCTCGAGCGCATGGCGGGCATCTCGGCATTTCGTGTGGAGCTCGATGACGGCAGTAGCTTTGTCGCCGACGAGGTGGTGCTCGCGCTCGGCAATCCGTCGCCGGCAAACCTGCCGGGAGCCGAGCCGCTGCTCGATTCGCCGCGGTACGTGGCGGATCCGTGGAGCTCGCCGCCTGAATTCCAGCCTGGCGATACGGCGCTCATCATTGGCACCGGACTCACGATGGCTGATACGGTCATCGCCGGAAGCGGCGTGACGCAGGACAAGGTGACCTTCCACGCGATCTCCCGCCGTGGGTTGGTTCCGCCCGCGCAAAGTGCATTCGGTCACGCCGGCTATCATGACGATGGCGCAGCGCTCCTGCGCGCTGCGTCATCTTCGGCAAGGCGTTTGTTTCATGCCGTCCGTGAGTTGAGCGGGGAAGTGCAGGATCGCGGAGGTGACTGGCGCGAAGCCATAACATGCGTTCGGAATCTGGCGCCGACGCTGTGGCGACGTCTTCCAGAGCGCGAGCGGCGGCGTTTCTTGCGTCACGCGCGCCCGTATTGGGAGGTGCATAGACATCGCCTGCCGCAGGAAACGTTGGCGCAGCTCCAACAGCTGCTGAGGGAGGATAAGCTCCACGTGCACGCCGGCCGGATTCTCGACTTCGAGCCGGTTGGCGAGCAGATCCGGGTGAGTTGGCGTGCGCGCGGCAGCGAGGAAATCCGGACGCTGCTCGTCGATCGGGTCATCAACTGCACCGGCGCCGACTACAACCCCCGCCGCGCGCGCGATCCTCTCATGCACTCGCTCCTGACACAGGGACTGGCGACAGCCGATCCGCTCGGATTGGGACTGCGCACCGGCGCCCATGGCGCCCTGATCGACTCACGGAACCGGACGTCGGGCAACCTTTACTACATCGGCCCGATGCTGCGCGCCGATCACTGGGAGTGCACCGCAGCCCAAGAGCTGCGCGTCCACGCCGAGCGCCTCGCTCACCATCTCGCGACACCAGCCGTGAGGGCTCCCGTGCAGGTGGCTACACGCGCCGCGCAAAAGGCCGCGCCTTTTAGTGCGGGGCGCGCAGCCCCCGGCAACGAATCCATCGTCCGAAAAAGGCTGGCCCATTAGGGCCGGCCTATCCTTCGGCCGCAGGCTGCTTTTTCCAATGAATCATGGCGCGTAGATCTGGTCGAAAATGCCGCCTTCCTTGAAGTGTTCCGCCTGAGCTTTCGGCCAGCCGCCAAATTCCGCGATGCTGACCAGATTGAGCTTCGGATAGCGATCCGCATACTTGGCCGCGATCTCCGGATCGCGCGGCCGGTAGTAATTGCGCGCAACGATCTCCTGCCCTTCCTTGCTGTAGAGATACTGCAGGTAAGCCGTCGCCAGCTCCCGAGTCCCCCGGCGCAG
>CAZDTG010000161.1:0-9162 GCA_964508005.1 uncultured Steroidobacteraceae bacterium | reverse complement strand
CGATCAGTTTCTTCGAGCACGCCGGGCAGGCGTACTTCAACTCCATCGCCATCATTGATGCCGACGGCACGAATCTCGGCATCTACCGCAAGTCGCACATTCCCAACGGGCCGGGGTACCAGGAGAAGAGTTACTTCAGTCCGGGCGACACCGGCTTCAAGGTGTGGAACACGAGATTCGCGCGCATCGGCGTGGGCATCTGCTGGGACCAGTGGTTCCCGGAGACTTCGCGGGCGATGGCGCTGCTCGGCGCGGAGATTCTGTTCTATCCGACCGCGATCGGCAGCGAGCCGCCGCCGGCGCTGCCGATCAACTCGCGCGATCATTGGCAGCGTACCCAACAGGGGCAGGCGGCGGCGAATCTGATGCCGCTCGTCGCTTCGAACCGCTATGGGGTCGAGCGCTCGCTGCAGGACCCGGAAGGGCTCTACATCCGCTTCTATGGCTCATCCTTCATCGCGGATGGCATCGGGGCAAAGGTCGCGGAGGCGCCGGAAGAGGGCGACGCGGTGCTCACCGCGACGTTCGATCTCAATGCTACGGCAGAGCTGCGCGACAACTGGTTCGTGTTCCGCGATCGGCGCCCGGAGCTCTATGGGCCGATCGTGTCGCTGGACGGCGTGCAGAAGCGCTAGTGGATGATGCGCATCGGGCTCAGGGCTCGCTCTTCGCGATCCACTCCTGCGCTTCCTTGAGCTCGTTGACGAAGCGGGTGTATTCGGTGCGTCGCTGTGCGTCGTCGGGTATGCGCAACAGAAACGACGGATGAATGGTGACCCATAGATGCGTGGTCGGCGAGAGTCGTGTTGGTGCCCCGCGCATCTGCGATACCGTGACCGGGTGCCCCAGCAGCGCACGCGCGGCGGTTCCGCCAAGCGCCATCACGAGCTTGGGTGCGACGAGTCGCAACTCTTCCGCCAGCCACCAGCCGCAAGCCTCGATCTCGCTCGCCGCGGGCTTGATGTGCAGCCGCCGTTTGCCGCGCGGCTCGAACTTGAAGTGTTTGACCGCGTTGCTGATATAGACGGTCTGCCGGCTGAGCCCCGCGTCTTGCAGCGCGCGATCCAGCGCCGCCCCCGCCGGGCCGACAAACGGATGCCCCTGCAGATCTTCCTGGTCCCCGGGCGCCTCGCCGATGAGCATGAGTTTCGAAGGCGCGGCACCCTCGCCGGGCACGCCCTGCGTGGCCGATTTCCAGAGAGAGCAGCGCTTGCACTCGTTCACGGCATCGCGCAGCTCGCTGATCGATTTCAGCGTGCGCGCGCCCGTGAGCGCATTCCCCTCATCTTGAGATCGCATGCGCCGACCCTGCGGCTCGGTGTCTTCTGACTTCATCTTGTGGAAGCTAATGAGCAACACGCCTCGTGGTTCCCGAGCGTGTGGAAATTGCGAAGAACCGAGTTTCCAGTTGCTCGCGTGCAGCGCGTTGCTCTGCGGTGTAGCGTCCATTGCGGGGCGTGACCCGCTGGTATTCTTGCAGCAGAAGACTGGCGCGCTTGGATTTATAGGTTTGCAGGAAAGGGCAAACCTGGGTTAATAGGCGTAAAGCTTGGCGGCTGGTAATGCTGTACGCGAAGCTCGGAGAATGGTGCACCTGGGTGCACATCTTTGCGGTAATACGGCCGGCACCGACGACTGATCTGACATAATTTAGGAGCGGCAACTCAGTGCTGCTGATGCTCACCACGGGCCGGCGGTTCTCGCCTCGATGAGTTCTTGTGAGCGTGATCGTCCCTTCTCCGTCAATGATGCCTGCAACGTAGGCCGCCTCAACTGGCGAAAGTGTGTTCATGACAGTGCCGCAGGAGCGCTGAAGTAGCGTTGGTGCGTTGACGTTACCGCGACAATGAACGGGAAGACAGGCTGAAAAACTGTGCGTTTGTGGAGATTTACGGTGGTGAATCCGAGCCGGTCGGTTCCCGGCCGGTCGGCCGGGAACCCGCAGCTGGTGGAGGCGGGGGGACAGCACATTCCGCGGCTTTCGCCGCGGGCTGGACTATGCCTTCATCCGTCGCTCAGCTGAGCGCGCGGATGCGGAGCGTGTTATCCGGACGGATGGAATCCTCCGGATCCTAGTGCTCGCCCCGGGACGAAAGCCTTCGGCGAGTCTATGAGTCTCTACAGGGCAGGCCTGAAGTTGGCCTTCTTCCTACCCCTCGGCGTTGCCATGCCGCTCTCGTGAGAGAGCGCCGTCAGGTTTCGCCGATGTGAGCTCCGTTTTCAGTCACTCCTCACGGAATGACGCGACCCATTGATCGAACCCCCGTCCGCAAGCGCTAGACTTCAAGATCTACGTACGTAGCCAGTCTTTGATTCTCACGCCGTGCTACCCGACGGGCAGGAAAAACACGACGCCAGCGACAGTAACTCTTAACGCTCCGGCCTGTCGCACGCCGGAGCGCGATCCTATGAACGCGTCCCCTGATTCAGTTGCATAGGCACAAGCTGGTCAGAGGTCAGCCGAGATTAGGCGGCTAGAGCGTAGTTGTCGTCGTTGGCAACTATGATTTGCAATGTGATTAACGAGGGCACTGCACCTCGGTACGCCCTTGAAGGTTCGCAAACCCACGTCGAATCCGGTCGCCCCCAATGGTCCTGGGTAGGATACACCATGCCCGCCTGCAATGCCCCTCGCCGCCTGCCTTGCGGGCCGCACGGACCAGGTGCCGCTGCAGGCCGCGGCGCAGCTGGAGTCCTACCGCTCACTCAATGGAGGCGCGCGAGCACCTTAGCAAGGGCGTCTCAGCGCCGCATCCTCGCCAGGCGTTGCTTGTCCCGCTGCCAGTCACGCTCCTTTTCGACGGCCCGCTTGTCGTACTGCTTCTTGCCCTTGGCAATTCCGATCTGCAGTTTGGCGCGCCCGTTCTTCCAGTAGAGCTCGAGCGGTACGAGGGTGTAGCCCTCGCGCTCGACGGAAACGGCGAGGTCGCTGAGCTCTTTGGCATTCAGCAGTAGTTTGCGCGTGCGAATCGGATCTGCGACGACGTGTGAGGACGCCGAGTTGAGCGGCGAGATGTGCGCGCCGAACAGGAACGCCTCGCCGCCTTTCACGTAGACGTAGGATTCCTTCAGCTGCGCGCGGCCAGCCCGCATCGACTTGACCTCCCAGCCCTGCAGGACGAGGCCGGCCTCGTAGCGCTCCTCGATGAAGTAATCGAAGCGCGCCTTGCGGTTCTCGGCGATGAGACGGGGAGTTTCAGCAGCAGCTTTGGCCATGGAAGCAGGGGCGACACAGGGGGCCGCCCGCGGTACGTCTGTTTTGGTCCGCGATTGTACCTCGCCGAGATGCAGGCGCCCGGGTTCCGGGTCGCCGGCCGCTCCCGGCGAATGAAGTACAATCGCGGGATGCGAGAGGTCAAGCACTCGGCGCTCGTCGGCAAGCCGCCGCGTGTGCTGTTCGCCCTCATCAACGAGATTGAAAGCTACCCACAGTTCGTCCCGTGGTGCACGCACTCGAAAGTGCAATCGCGCTCCGAGCGCGAGATCGTCGCAACCATCGGGGTAAAGCGGGGTCCGCTGCACAGCGAGTTCACCACGCGCAATGAGCTCGAGCCCGATCGTCGCATCCTCATGCACCTCGTCAGCGGGCCGTTCCGTACCCTCGAGGGCGAATGGCTGCTGACGCCGATCGGGGCCGACGGTTGTCGCGCGGAGTTGAGCATGCGGTTCGCCTTCAAGAGCTCCCTGTCGGCCATGCTCTTCGAGCAGAAGTTCGCGGAGACCGCCGCATCGCTCGTGGATGCGTTCGTCGCCCGCGCCCGCTCGCAGCCGTGAGGACGGTCCGATGCGTGAGGAAGGCATCAAGCAATGCGTGGTGGCCTACGCCACACGCGAACATCAATACCTATGGACTGTCGATGTCCCCAAGAACGCGACCGTCGCCGACGCACTCCAAGCCGCACGCGGGCTGGCTGCCGGCACGCTCACCACGCGCGGGACATGCGGGGAGATAAACGAAATACCCTGGGACACGGCGCCTGTCGGCATCTTTGGCGAACCCTGCGATCGCCAGGCCATCCCGCGGGATGGTGACCGGATCGAGCTCTACAGGCCGCTGCGCAGCGATCCCCGCGAGCGCCGGCGCGAGCGCGTTCGCCGCGACCGCCGCTCGAAACAGGCGTGAGGCGTCAGGCTCCTAGATCTTGGGGAACTTGGCGATCGGCGCGCCCTCATCCGGCGCCATCGGCGGCGACTCCGGCACGTTGTTGCGCTCGAACCGATCGACCTTCTCCTCCTTGAACCACACGATCAGGTGCCGCTGTTCCGGCCGCCGCAGGCGACCTTGCTTGAAGTAGTACAGATAATCCCAACGCTCCTTGTCGAACGCATCCGGCACCATCGGGGTGCCGAGCAGGTAGCGCACCTGGCTGCGGGTCATCCCGACCTGGAGCTGGTCTACGGTACGCCCCTCCAGATAGTTACCCTGCTGAATATTCATGCGATACACGCACCCCGACAGCAGGGTGGTGACGGCGACGAGGCCAAGGGCCAAACCGCGAATGATCGAACGATTCACTGGGAGACTCTGCCTCGCTGGTCGCATGCGGGTCCGATGGGACATACTATTCGGGATACCTTAGAGCTCGCGCATAATACCTGATCGCCGAATCGCCGCAGCCCGTCCCCGCGCGGGTTGCCTGCTGGAGACCTCCGTGGAAGGCAAGGACCTTCGAAAAGCCGGTCTGAAGGTGACGCTGCCCCGGTTGAAGATTCTCGAGATTCTCGAGAGCGGCACCACGGCACGCCATCTTTCGGCCGAAGACATCTACCGCACTCTCCTCGATTCGAACGAGGACATCGGGCTCGCCACGGTCTACCGCGTCCTGACACAGTTCGAGGCGGCCGGCCTCGTCACGCGCCATCACTTCGAGGATGGGATGGCGGTCTTCGAGCTCAACCAGGGGACTCATCACGATCATATCGTGTGTCTGGACTGTGGCCGCGTCGAAGAGTTCGTCGACTCGGGCATCGAAGAGCGCCAGAACGCGGTGGCGCAGCGGCTGGGGTTCGCGATTCGCGACCACTCGCTCATCATGTACGGCCACTGCCGCAAGACGGAGTGTCCATTCCGGGGAAGCCGCTCCTGAGGGCTTTCGCTTTGAGGCTCCTAGCGCTTCGACATCGCCGGCCGTCGCTGTTTCTGGGTATCCCCGGAGGTACCCTCCGAGGCGGCTTTGAGCATTTCCTTCGCGTGCTCACGCGCCTTGGCCGTCACTTCGACTCCGCCGAGCATCCGGGCGAGCTCCTCCACGCGATCTTCCGGGGACAGCTCCGTGAGGGCGGTGCGCGTCGTGCGGCCGTCGGTCAACTTCGTCACCCGCAGATGCTGATGGCCTTGCGAGGCGACCTGCGGCAGGTGAGTCACGCACAATACCTGCCCGCGCGAGCCTAGAGACCGCAACTCTCGCCCGACGATTTCCGCTATGGCGCCGCCGATACCCGAGTCGACCTCGTCAAACACCATGCATCGTGTCTCCCGCGCGGCGCATGACACCTGCACCGCGAGCGACAGGCGTGACAGCTCGCCACCGGAGGCGACCTTCGCAAGCGCGCGCAAGGGCTGCCCGGGATTGGCCGTGACTCTGAACTCGATCTGATCGATGCCGTGTTGCTCGGGGTCGGCGTTGCCGTCCTGGGTGACCTCGACCTGAAACCGTCCGCCCGACATTCCCAGCGTCTGCATTCTCGTCGTGATGTCTTTTGCGAGCGCGCGGCCAGCCGTTACGCGTCGCGCCGAGAGCTGTTGCGCCTGGACGCGGTAACTTTCGAGCGCGGAAGCAAGGTCCTTCCGCAGGACGGCGAGGTCGAGCTCCGCGCGCTCCAGTCCTTCGAGCTCCTTCGCGAGTTGCTCCCCGCGCTCGAGGAGCTCCTCGGGCTTCACGCGATTCTTGCGCGCAAGCTCTTCTATTGCGGACAGCCGTTTCTCGACCTCGTCCTGCCGCGCGGAGTCGACATCGAGAGTTTCCCGATAGTGCTCCAATGCACGCGCCGCCTCGGTGATCTGAATGGACGCTTCTTCGAGAATCGGTACGACCGCGGCGAGCTTTGGGTCTACCGACGCCACTCCCCGCAAGGCCTGCAGCGCACGGCTCACGCCGGCGTGTGCACTACCTTCGTCGCTCTCAAAAAGCTGCTGCAGGGCAGCTTGTGCGCTCTCCGCAAGACGCCCGCGGTTCGACAGACGCGCCCGCTCTTCGATCAGGCTTGCGATCTCCCCTTGCTTCAGCTGAAGGGCCTGGAGCTCGCTCACCTGGTAGCGCAGCAGCTCCAGTTTCGCATCGCGATCGCGCGCCCGGGTTTCGAGGTCCAGCGTCCGATTGAGTATCTCCAGCCAGACGCGGTGGGCGATTCCGACCTGCGCGCCAAGACTCTCGTGCCTGCCGTAGCCGTCGAGCAGCTCGCGTTGCGCGGCACCGCGCATCAGCGATTGAAACTCGTGCTGGCCGTGAATATCGATCAGGATGTTGCCGGCCTCCCGCAGGAGTTGCACCGGCACGGACTGTCCATTCAGATAAGCGCGCGAGCGGCCGTCCGCCGCAACGACGCGGCGAATGATGAGGTCGTCGCCGCCGCTGATCGATTGCTCTTCGAGCCACTGCTTGAGCTCGCGGGGCGCCTGCGCGAGATCGAAAGTGCCCGAGATCTCCGCGCGTTCCGACCCGTGTCGAACCACCTCGGCACCCGCCCGCCCGCCCGCCAACAGTTGCAACGCGTCGACCAGAATCGACTTTCCCGCGCCGGTTTCACCCGTGAGCACGGTCAATCCGGGCCGCAACTCGAGCTCGATCGCATCGATGATGGCGAAGTCGCGAATTTGCAGATGAGTGAGCATGGTTTCCTCAACGCTCGACGCTACCCCGTCCCCAATGGAGCTTCGAACGCAACAGCTCGTAGTAGTCATAGCCATGCGGGTGCAGCAGCGTGATGCTCTCGGCGGCCGTCTTGACCTGGAGCCGCTCCGCCGCCTCGATGCATCCCAGGACCCGGCCATCACACGTCAGCTCGGCACGGGTTCCCGGGTACTCGAGCAGCTCCACTTCGATCACCGCCCGTCCCGAGACCACGATGGGGCGATCGGACAGCGTGTGCGGGCAGATCGGCGCCATCACAATGACATCGAGATGCGGCTCGACGATGGGCCCGCCAACCGACAGCGTGTAGGCGGTCGAGCCCGTCGCGCTCGACACAATGATACCGTCGCCCGCGTGTGTGTTGACATATCTCCCGTTGACGCGGGTCTCGAAATCGAGCATCCGGCCGGTCGTCAGCTTCTGTAACACCACATCGTTCAGAGCCAGTCCCTCCGTGACCGTGCCGTCGGTCTTGTAAAGGGAGGCCGCCAGCAGCGGCCGCACATCCGACTCCAGCCGTCCTTCGATAGCGTCGTCGACCGAGGCAAGCATGTCTTGCGGCAGCACGTCCGTCAGGAAGCCGAGTCGCCCACGGTTTATCCCCAGAAGGGGCACGTTGTCGCGCGCGACGAGTCCGGCAGCGTAAAGCAGCGTCCCGTCGCCGCCTATCGCGATGATCAGATCGATGCGCTTGCCGATATCGCGCTCCGGCACGCGCACCACGCCTCGAACCTCGGTGACGAAGACGGCATCCTCGCTCACCAGAACCTGGATCTGGCGCTCTTGCAGGTGGGAGAGCAGCGCGTTCACGGATTCCGCCACCCGCGGATCCGTGAATCTGCCGACCAATGCGCACGCGCCGACGGGGAAGGCCATCAGAAATCCCGGTTGAAACCCCGCCACCATGCGAGGCGGCGCCTTTGTAGCACGCCTCGCGCGGCGAGGGCCATCGGGTGCGAAAAGCCCCCGCCGGCAAGCTCTACCCCGGCATGACTGGCTTTTTTGCCGCTCTATGTGCATTGTGCGCATCAGGGCGGTACTCATGGTGCGTATGACGCACGAAAGTCGGGACGAGGCGTTGAGCGAACGGGCTCAACACCTGCTGCGAATTCTCATCGAAAGCTACATCCGGGACGGCCAACCGGTGGGTTCCCGCGCGCTGTCGCGCGAATCCGGGCTGCAGCTGAGCTCCGCAACCATCCGCAACGTGATGGCCGATCTCGAGGAGCTCGGCTTTGTCTCCTCCCCCCATACCTCGGCCGGCCGCATCCCCACCGACAAGGGCTACCGGCTCTTCGTCGACACGCTGCTGCACGTGCAGCCGCTCGATGAGGCCGCCGCCGCCGAGATCCGCCGTCAGTTCGACAGCAACCGCGACAGCTCCAAGGACCTCATCGCGACGGCTTCGCAGTTCCTCTCGAGCGTCACGCGCCTCGCCGGAGTCGTGACCCTGCCGCGCAGCCAACAGGCGTCCATCACACAGATCGAGTTCGTCGGGCTCGCCGACCATCGCGTGCTGGTCGTGCTCGTGTTCAACGACCGCGAGGTGCAGAACCGCATCATCCAGCTCGAGCGCCATTACTCGCCGGATGAGCTCAAGCGCGCCTCGAACTACCTCAACGAGCAGCTCCGCGGCCGTGGGCTGGCGCAGGCGCGCCAGGAGATTCTGCGGCAGTTGAGCGAGACCCAGGCGCATTTGAACCAGGTCATGCTCGATGCCATCTCGGTCGCGCAGCACGTGTTCGAGGCCGGTGAGGACGACGACCGGCTCGAGTACGTCATCAAGGGCGAGACCAATCTCATGGGGATGGCCGAGCTCACGAACGTCGAGAAGCTGCGCCGCCTGTTCGAGGCGTTCAACGAAAAGCGCGATTTCCTGCATCTGCTCGACCAGAGCCTCAAGGCGGAGGGCGTGCAGATCTTCATCGGCCACGAGTCCGGCTACCAGATACTCGATGACTGCAGCGTCGTGACCGCCCCCTATGCGGACGGCGACGCCGTGGTCGGGGTGCTCGGCGTGATAGGCCCCACCCGCATGGCTTACGAGCGCGTCATTCCCATCGTGGACATGACCGCAAAACTTCTCGGCGCCGCCTTGAATTCGCGCCGCTGAGCCCCACCGACCGACAAAGTTCTGAAGGCGGCCGATGCGGAAAGGCGCGCGCGGCGAGCCTCGAGCCGGACGGGGTAAAAGGCGTTCAATCGGAGGTCCTGAATGAATACGGATGAGGCCGGAGGCGACCGGCAATCTGCCAACGAGCAGACCGCGGTGCTGCCCGAGACGGCATCGCAGCTGGTCGAGCTCGAGCGC
>CAZDTG010000160.1:0-9198 GCA_964508005.1 uncultured Steroidobacteraceae bacterium | reverse complement strand
AACCCATGATGATACGCGGTGCGCCGCGGTTGCGTCCCGGTAGGGTCATGGATAGATTCCCGATCACATCGATCGAGATCTCGAGGCCCGCTGCTGCCGCTGCCGAACGCATGATGTCAGGCGCTGCCTGCTCGCCGGCGCCGTAGCTGTCGCGGGTGATACCGACGCTGCCCCGCGTCGCATCGCGCAGCTTGTGAAAGAGCGAACGGCGAGAGCGAGGTCGGGTTGGATAGCGCTGGTCATGGGACTATCCTAAGCGAATGTCGAGTCTACTCGCGGGAAAAATCGCTGTCGTCACCGGCGCGAGCTCGGGAATCGGCCGCGCGATTGCCATCAGCTTCGCAGCCGAAGGCGCGCGAGTCGTCATCGCCGATATCACGCAGAGTCCTGTCGAAGGAGGCGAGACCACGCTCGAGATCATCGCTGGAGCAGGCGGCACGGCCTCCTTCCACAAGACCGACGTCGGTCGCTGGGCGGACGTCGATTCCCTGATCCTCGACACGGTCATGCGCCACGGACAGCTCGACATCATGGTGAACAACGCGGCCACCTACTCCGGTACCGCGTTGCTAGAGACCAAGCCCGCGCAGTGGGATGAAGTCATGCGCGTCAATCTCACGGGCATGTTCAACGGCTGCAAGCGAGCGGTCCAGCAGATGATCACTCAGGAGCCCAGGCAGGAGGTCAGAGGTCGTTTGATCAATATCGGATCCCAGCAAGGGATCGTGACCTGTCCGGGGGACTTGCCGTACGGCGTCACCAAGGCGGGGGCGATCTACATCACCCGGCAGATCGCCGTCGACTACGCGAAGGAGCTGATCGTCTGCAACTGCATCTCACCCGGCAAGATCGTCACGGGTGCCCCCGGACTGGCCCAGGATCCCGCGCGACTCGAGTATCAGCGCCGGCGCACGCCCTGGCCGCGTTTCGGCCGTCCGCAGGACGTGGCCAATGCCGCCGTGTTCCTGGCGAGCGACCGCGCGAGCTTCATCACCGGGTCGAATCTGGTGATCGATGGCGGCTGGCTGGCAGGCTGACGGGATCGGTCAGCGGTTCGCGATCGCGTACACCTTGCCCTGATAGGGTGGCTTGTCGAGCTGATCGAGCGCCATCACGTATACGGTCTTTTCGTCTGGGCTGAGCGCCAGATTCGGCACGCCGGGTGATGGCAGCTTGAGGGTCCGCAACAGCTTGCCTGCAGCATCCACCACGAAGATTGTGCCAGCGAGCGGGGCATGGACGTCACGTGGATTCTGACCGATATAGAGATGCCCCTTCGAATCGATTTTCACGCCATCCGGATAGATGTGGCCGACGTTGTGCGTGAGCTCATCGAGATTCAGAAAGACCCGGCGGTCCGACAGGGACGCGTCCGGTCCGATTTTGAACTGAATCAGCCTGTGATCCTCGGTTTCGATCGCATATAAGGTCCGGTCGTCATTCGAAACCACGATGCCGTTGGCGCTGTGCACGTCGGCGGCTTTCTGGCTGATCGTGCCGTCTGGTGCGATGTAAAAGATCTTGCCGTCGATCACGGGGCCGGGCGCCGTGCCGGAGCACGTGAAGTAGATGCCCCCGTGACGGTCGGGTGCAAAGTCGTTGGGGCCAACGAAGGGATTCTTGTCCTTATCGTGTGTGTAAGCGGGAAGATCCTTGCCGTCGGCTGAGATCCGGCCGATGGAACCGCTGTCATAGCACGTCGTCAGGAATTCACCGCGAGAGGTGGGAATCACCGCGGAAGGGCCACAGCCCTTCTTGGACCAGAAGATGCTGTTGCGCTTGCCGTCCCACGTCGTCACGGTGTTGCGGTCGTATTCCACGTAATAGAGCTTGCCGTGATACCAGACAGGGCCTTCGGCGAAATGCACATCGGAATTGAGCACCTGGACATCCGCTGCGCCTGCAGCGGATGCGGCGATTGCCAGCACGAGCGAGGCCAGTAGAGGGTGTCTCACCGCATTCTGCTCAGGCGCTCGAGTAACCAACCGCCCGTTTCATGTCCGCAGCCACTGTCCGCGCCGCAAGGCAGAAGTGCCAGGTGGCCCAGAATCCCGCGGGAGCCAGCAGCAGCAACGCCGAGCGGAGCGACGCGGCATCGGGCCCGTGCGCGCCGCTGAACCAGTTGCTCAGTAGCCCGATGACCTGCGGCGCCACGATCAGGTTGAAGACATTGCCGACCAACACCGACCAGGCGGTGAAAGTGGAGCGCATGTGGCTCGGGGCGAGATTCAAGACCAAGGCCATGCAAGGGCCGATGAAAAAATAGATCGCCGGGATGTAAGCCCAGAACATCACTTTGGCGATCCACAAGGAGTGCGTCCAGTACGCGACCAGCGAGGGAAGGGTGGCGCATCCGGTCACCCAGGCGAGCACCCGCAGCACTCGATGCGGATCGGCCATGTACGGGCGCGACATCAGCCATGCGGCACCGGCCGTCGCCAGGATGCCACCGACGAGATGGATGTGGCCGGTGATGGCACCGGCCTGGGCGACGTTCAAACCGTATGCGCGCAGCAGAAACGTCGGCGTCCAAAAGGCGAGGCCCCAGCCCCAGAGCGAGCAGACGCCGCTCGCCATGATGACGTGGAACGCGGCTCGTTGACGCCACAGGAAGGCAAGCGCCTCCGGCGCCGAAGCCTTGCTGTCTCCGTCGATGCCATCCAGTCGCCCGCGCCTGGGCTCACTGATTGTGAGGAACACCAGCAGGCCGAGCAGCACTCCCGGCACCCCAAGCGCAAAGAACGCCGCACGCCAGCCATAGGCCTGCGCAACGGCGCCTGCCATGTCGGCGCCCAGCCAGGCGCCGATGGGTGCTCCCAGCGCGAAGACGCTCAACGCCATGGTGCGCCGCTCGACAGGAAAGCAATCGGACACGATCGACGTCGAGGGTGGTGTGGCTCCAGCCTCGCCCACGCCCACACCGATGCGACTGGTCAACAGCTGCCAGTAGGACTGCGACAGACCACAGAGCACGGTGAAGCCGGACCACAGAACAAGGGAGGCGGCCACGATGTTACGGCGGTTGGAGCGATCGGCGAGCCACGCGATCGGAATCCCGCAGCTGACATAGAAGAGAGCCAGCGGAACGCCGGTGAGCAACGCCGCACCGGCGTCGGTGAGCAGCAGTTCGAGCCGAATCGGTTCAAATACGGTCGTAACGACGTAGCGGGCCGCGATGTTGATTGCGTAAACGAGACACATCACGATGAGGACGTACCAACGTTCGAGCGGAGGTGCGACCTCGGTTCGAAGCGCAAGCGCGCTGCCGCTCACGGCTTGCAGCCTCGCTCAAGGTGGCAGTGTAGTAAGCACATCGGGAACGCCAGGAGCCATGGAATCGCTCAGGCGCTCTGCGCGGCGCGCCCCGAGGAAAGAATTGACCAAAAATCCATCGGTATGCTAATGCTAACTCAGTATGCGACAGGGCTCACCCTGAAAGCAACGCTCAGGGCGTAGTCTCTCTGCCAGAAATTAGAATATTCCGGCCAGCCGATGCCGCGGATCGCTCGGATCAGCCGGAAACAGAGTTGGCGGACAGCATAATTAAGGGGAGTTGCGCCAATGAGTATCAATCAAAAGTGCGCGCGTGCGGTGGCGGCCATTCTGGGAGCGCACGTGGTCGCTGTCTCGTATCCGGCTGTTGCGGCCGATCAATCCGCGGGAGCCAGTACCAGCCCTATTGGCGGCATCGAGGAAGTCGTGGTTACCGCGCAGCGGCGGTCCGAAAACGTGCAGGACGTGCCGATCGCGATCCAGGCATTTACCAGCGAAACGCTGGGGCAGCTGAATGTCACGACCTTCGACGATCTGATGAGGTATCTGCCCAACGTGTTGACGGCGTCCGCCGGACCGGGCCAGGACCAGATCTTCATGCGAGGCTTGAGCGCCGGAAACGTGGCCACTCAATCCGGAGGCTCGATCAACGGCTTTCCCAACGTTGCCATCTATCTGGATGAGCAGTCGGGCCAGTTGCCCGGCCGAAACCTGGATGTATACGCTGCGGACCTCGAGCGCGTGGAAGTGCTGGAAGGGCCTCAGGGCACCCTATTCGGTGCAGGGGCCCAGGCGGGGGTCATCCGCTACATCACGAACAAGCCCAAGCTCAACGTGACCGAGGGGAACGTCTCCGGCAGTTATAGCGTGACGGCGGGCGGTGATCCCAACACCGATCTCACAGCCGTCCTCAATCTCCCTCTGATCACCGACACGTTGGCAGTCCGTGGCGTGATCTACGACGAGCGGCGCGGCGGTTATATTAACAATGTGCCGGGGACCTTCACCCGCATGAATTCCGACGGCGGCATCCACTATGCAAATTACGCGGCCTCCGCTGCCGGAACCTGTCCGAACGGGCAACCCCCAAGTACGGGGAAGTTTCCAGGCTTTTGCGTGCCGCCCGGCAGCGCGGTCATCAACAACTACAATCTCGCGGCCCGAGCCATCAACCCGGCTACGTATACGGGAGTTCGCGTCGAGGGGCTTTACCAGATCAACGACGACTGGACCGCCCTCGTCAGCCAGAGCTACCAGAACCTGGATGCGGAGGGTGTGTTCTATCAAATGCCGAAGAGCTCTGACGGGGCATCATTGCCGCTGCAGTCGGTCACGCTATTCAACAACTCCTTCAACAAGGACCGGTTCGAGAACACCGCTTTGACGGTCAATGGACGGTTCGGTTGGCTCAAAGTGGTCTATGCGGGCTCCTATCTGGTTCGCAACGTGGAGACGGTGCAGGACTACACCAATTACGCGCGTGGCCTTTATGCGGACTATTACCAATGCCATGGCGCGGAGCCGGCACACGGCTTGGCCTCGACCTGCTACTCCCCGGCCACTACCTGGAACGAGACGGAGCGCAACACCCATCAGAGTCACGAGATCCGGCTCAGCACGCCGGATGACTGGCGCCTGCGTGGCATCGTCGGCGCCTTCTGGGAGAACCTGCGGATCTATGACCAGTTGAACTGGCTCTATAAGACCTTGCCGCCTTGCACAGCGACCGTCACATTCGGATGCCTGACGGACATCGGGCCTGTTCCCGGCTCGGACGTCAACAACCCGGCCCCTGTACGCAACGACAACGTGGCCTTCTTCAACGACGTCAAGCGTGGCTATAAACAGCGGGCGTTCTTCACGTCGGTGGATTTCGACATCGTTCCGAAGGTGCTGACCATCACCGCCGGAACGCGCTACTACCATTTCGACAATGACGAGAGGGGTGCCGAGTCCGGCAGTTTTGGCTGCTACGAGGCGGGTGCGCCGCCGTGCCTGAACTCGGCTGCGACGGTCGACATCGGCAAAGAGAATCTTCGTACGACTTACAAGGGCTTCAGGAGCCGCGCGAATCTCACCTGGCACATCCTCCCGGACGTGCTTGCCTATTACACCTGGTCGCAGGGGTTCCGTCCCGGCGCCTTCAACCGCAGCGCTGCCTGCTACATTCCGGATGCGAACAAAGTACCGCAGTACTGCTCGCCGCTCGCGTACACCTCCGATGATCTGACCAACAACGAGTTCGGATGGAAGACGTTATTCTTCAACCGTCGCCTTCAGTGGAACGGGGCGGTTTATCAGGAAGACTGGAAGAACACCCAGGTGTCCTTCTTCGATCCGGGCCTCCTGGGGAATGTCGGCTTCAATGCCAATGGGCCGACTTACCGGATTCGCGGCGTGGAGACCTCCATCGTCGCCGTGATCACTGAGGGCCTGACGGCCCAGGGCGGCGCGTCCTGGAACAGCAGCAATCAGACCAATTCACCCTACCTGATCGCGAACAACCCGGCGCTGCTTGCCAATCCGGCGAGCGCGGGCGAGTATGGCAAGCCGATCCTGAGCGTTCAGAATCCCTACGGTCCCCTGGACAGTCCTAGCTCATTTTCGCCGCCGTTCCAGTTCAATCTGCGCTTGCGGTACCAATGGGTGATGAGCGCCTACAACCTGTTCGCGCAAGTGGGCGTGACGCATACCGCGCACTCGTTCACGCAATCCGGCGCCAACCCGGTGCTGTCGCCAGGATCGAGCATCAGCAGCAATCAGGACCGGTTCGAGAATCCCGCGTATACCGAGTACGATGCCTCGGCCGGTGTCGCGAAGGACGCATGGTCGGCGGAGTTCTATGCGCTGAACTTCACCAACGTGATCAGAAGCCAGTTCACGTCGGACGCGCAGTTCACGCTCCAGGAGACGATCACGAGACCACGCGTGCTGGGGGTCAGGATCGGGTACAGATTCTAGGTCGCCAGATCAGAAACGACCCTGAGCGTACAGACTCAAGGGAAAGCTCGTCGAGATTACCGCAGACCGGACGACACACCAGTTTGTGAGCGGAGGGGAAGTTTCCTTTTCGCTCGAGGTGGGCAACGCTTTTGGCGGCACTGCCTTAGGCGTCTCAATGACCGGCCTGATCGGCCGACGGCACTTCCGACATGGGCCCCGAACCGGTCACCTGCTACTGATGCCGCGCAGGCACAGCTGTCTTCTGAAACGATAGCCGCACGGAACGGCGCCGCTTCGCGCCGTCCCGTGCCGTATCAAACGCGCTATGCCGCCTTGCCTGCGGCGAGAGCTTGTACGTCCGACGACCGGAGTGGCTTGCCGCCGATTGCCCAATCTCCGCTCTCGAACTCGTTGATGCGGACCCAGGTAACTGGCCGCAGGTTCTCGCCTTCCACCTCAATCATCGCCTGAGTCACCTTGGTGATCAGGTCCTTCTTCTGCGCGGGTGTGAAGACGTCCTTAATCACATCGATCGTAACGAGTGGCATTTGGTGATCCTCCAGGAACTCAGCCGCGGACGATCCGAGACCGTAAGCGGACACTCGCACAGGCGGCTTTGCAAAGCTTGCAGGTTCCCTGGAGAAAACGTGGAGAATTGGCGGAAGATGTCCGCCGGGTCTATTCTGGAAAGTATGATCTACCAGTTCGGCGCCTTCGAGCTGAACTTGGCCACGGTGGAGTTGCGTGCGAATGGCAAAGCCCGCAGCCTCGAGCCACAGGTCTTCGCGCTCCTTGCGCTGCTTGTCGAGAACCACGCGCGGCTCGTTTCGAAGGACGAGATTATTGAAAAGGTCTGGGACGGTAGGGTGGTCTCGGATGCCGCGGTGGCGAGCCGCGTGAAGTCGGCGCGTCAGGCGCTCGGAGATGACGGACTGGCGCAACGATTCATCAAGACCGTTCACCGCCAGGGCTTTCGGTTTGTCGCGGAAGTAAGAGCCGTGCGAGGTCACCTGCCGCACCTCGCTTCTGACACCTGCGATCCCGACGTTACTCAGAACGTCGGGGTTCTGGTTCGGCAACTGGAACGACTGTCCCGGCCGTCTCTCGCGGTGCTGCCGTTTCGCCTGGTTGGGGGCCAGGTGCGCTACGCAGCGCTCGCAAGCGCGATCCCAGACGAGCTGATCACAGAGCTGTCGCGCCTGCGGTGGCTGTTCGTCACTGCTCGTGGATCATCGTTCCGCGTGCGTGCCACGAATACCGCATTCAGCGACATCGGCCTGCTGTTGGGCGTGCGCTACTGTCTCTGGGGTACGCTTGAGGTCTCGGACCGGCGTCTCGCTGTCAACGTGGAGCTCGTCGACGCTCGCGACGAGGGCATCGTGTGGGCCGACCGCTTTTCGGGGCACATCGACGACGTGCACTCTATGCGCGAGGAGATCCGGGCCCGCGTTCTGACGGCACTTGACCTCCGCATCCCAATGCACGAAGCCGCTCTGGCGCGTCTCGCGGTGCCTGATAATCTCGATGCCTGGTCAGCCTATCACTTGGGCCTACAGCACATCTACCGCTTCAATCGCGCTGACAACGCTGCAGCCGCGCATCTGTTCCAGCGTGCTATCACCCTCGATCCGTGCTTTGCACGCGCTCACGCCGGATTGTCTTTCGTCCACTTCCAGACGGCATTCATGCGGTACACGGAGGATATTGCGGGGGAAGTCCAGGCGGCGCGTCGCTCTGCAGAGCGTGGGCTGGCGCTCGACGCCCTCGACCCGTTCGTGAATTTCACGATGGGGCGCAGTTACTGGCTCGAGGGAGACCTCGACAGCAGCTTGAGCTGGCTCGAGCGCGCGACCAGCATCAGTCCGAACTATGCGCAGGGGATTTATGCCCGCGCCTGGACGGAGGCACTCGCAGGGTACGCCTCTGAAGGCCGGACGCACGTCGATCTCGCCATGCGCCTAAGTCCGATCGATCCTCTCTACTACGCCATGATGGCAACACGGGCATTCACGCACATGGTGGTGGGCGACGACACCCGCGCGGCCGACTGGGCCGAGCGCGGCGCGCGCTCGCCCGGCGCCCACGTACTGATTGCAATGATCGCGGCCGTCGCGCAATCGCTCAAAGGCGATGCCGAGCGTGCTGCCTGGTGGGCTGCAAACGTTCGTGAACGCAATGCTGCGCTCGGCCGGGACGATTTCCTTCGAGCCTTTCCGATGAGACCGGACTCGATGCGGTCGCGGGTGCTGCAAGCCCTGAGGCAGTTGGGGTTTTGAATCTGAAGTGGCGGCTGTTGCTGAACGTCCGGTGTTGTCGTCCCGAACGACCGCAATGGAGCGCAGTCAATGGCCGATGGGGGTCGCAAAGGAGCGGTCATGCTGCTGGCCCACACGGATTTCCGTCAAGCGCATCCTTCGGTACACTGCGCGGGTCGGCATTCACCCAAGGCGCACATCGCAGGTATGATCGCCAGCAATGTCTTTCCGCTCGACGGGGGCTGCGTTTGCGGCGTTGTCCGCTATCGGATGGTCAAGCAACCACTGTTTGTACATTGCTGCCATTGTCGTTGGTGCCAGCGAGAGAGCGGCGCGTCGTTCGCGTTGAACGCCATGATCGAGGCGGATTACGTGATTCATTTGGGCGTGGAGCCGGAGATCATCGACACGCCTTCTAACAGCGGGAAGGGACAGAGGATCGCGCGCTGCCAAAAATGCCAAGTGGCCGTATGGAGCAACTATTCGGGTGCGGGCCCCGTCATAAGGTTCGTTCGGGTCGGCACGCTTGACGCGCCAGATCACCTGCCGCCCGATATACATATCTTTACTTCCTCCAAGCAGCCATGGGTTCAACTTCCGGCGGGCGTTCCATCCGTCGCGGAATATTACGAACGTGAATCTCATTGGCCCCGAGAGAGTCTCGCTCGCCGTCTCTTGATATTGCCCCAGATTGAGACTTATCAGGCGTCGCTCCGCACCGGCTAGC
>CAZDTG010000159.1:0-9285 GCA_964508005.1 uncultured Steroidobacteraceae bacterium | reverse complement strand
CCCGTCAAGGCGCCGTGATCGTCAGAAGGACGACCAGCGGCACCGTCATTGTCAACTCGGCAGGCGGTCTATTGAATTATCGAAACGGGTGGACGTATTCGCCCACCGAGCTCGTAATTGAGGGGGGAAGATGCGACGGAGGAGAGGCACGTGGGTCTCGGCGGTGACAGCTATCTGTCTGGCCGCCATCACTGGATGTGGCAGCCAACCGGGCAGTACAACTTCCTCCGCGGCGGGCTGGACCGGTGTTGTCCAGACAGCAAACGCTGAAGGCAGCGTCACCTGGTGGTCGGGAGCCACGTCCGAGCCGAACCGAATCTTGATCGAGGCTTTCCGCAAGGCGTATCCGGGTATCAACGTTGACCTCGTTCAGGGCACTGCCTCCCAGCTAATCCCACGCTTTGACCAAGTCCAGCAGAGCAACGTTCCAGGCCCCGACGTGTTCACGAACTATGACCTCGTGTGGGCCGCTGATCAAAAGTCGAAAGGCAACCTGACCAAACCCGAGGGTCCAGACATTGCCAAATTTCCACCGGACGGCTTGACTCTAGATGGCTTCGCTGTGTTGGGCACCCAGTTCGCGGCATCGTTGAGCTGGAACCCCAAACTGGTGCCAGGCGGCGTGAAGACCTACACCGATCTCCTTGACCCGAAGTTCAAAGGACACCTGGGCATTTTGGTGCCGGGCACGTCCCCGGTCATCCTCTCGATGTGGGAGGACATCGACAGGGCGGCGGGACCCGGATACCTGCAGAAGCTCGCTGCGCAGGGACCATTCCACTTCTATCAGACGGTCGGCTCGCTGTGCCCGGCCATCGCGTCGGGTGAGGTCTGGGCGGGGATAGCCAACGATCGGAGTTCCGATCTGCTCAAGCAGACAGGTGCTCCGATCGCCTACGGTTACGCTACAGGCACGAAGCCGGAAGGCTTCGTGCAGACGGAACTCTTGTTGAAGAGAGCGCCGCACCCGAATGCCGCCCGGGTATTCATCAACTTTATGGCGAGCAGGGAGGGCCAAATCGCTCTCAACGGCAACGGCGCCGGCGTCAGCTTTGTGCCGAAGATCCCAGGAGCCCTTCCTGGGCCTCAGAACGGCACGACGGTGATGGATCCCACAAAATGGACACCAGCCTACACAGCCAAGTCCATCTCGAACTGGAATACGACCTTCCACTACACCGGCTAGTAGTGGGCTGCGCCGCTCTCCACGTCGCTTACGAGAGCCACCGCCAGCGGGGCATTGTAGCCAGATCAGTCGAAGGGCGAACTAGGCTGGAATCCCCACCGCTATCGCTGCAGCTTGTGCCGGGCTCGCCTGACCCGCGACAGAGCAGCGAGCCTTGACGAGATGGCCTGCCAAAGTCGATCCGATGTAGACGTCGCGCATGTCATCTCCGCCCCAGGTAATGCTCGTCGGGTGCAGCACGGTTTCGCCGTCGGGATCGGCCACCACATCCACAAGGTCGAGCCCGGGCGTAATCGCCACGATGCGGTTCTCCTTCAGGATGGTCACCCAGAGATTGCCTTCCGCATCGAACGCAATGCCGTCGGCGAGCCCCGTCCCGAGCCGAGGTCCGTATGGCTCCTCGGGGCCCAGTCTGCCGTCGCCAAGGATCTCGAAGCGATGGACATCACAGGCACCGGTTCGAGCGACGTATAGATGCGTCCCTGCGGCGTCTAGCGCCATCGAATTGGGAAACCTGACCTTGTCAGCCACGAGCTGAGTTTTGCCGTCCGGGTCGTAGCGCGCGATAAAGCCGTCGGCCACGCCGGAGGCTAGCGCCGGGAGAGTCTCGGGCTCGCGCGTGCAGCAGCTGATCCAGACCCTGCCTTGCGAGTCAACCAGTGGGTAATTGCAGTGGAGGAGCGGCCGATCCCCGATGTGGTCGACCAATATCTCTGTCCGGTTCGACGCGAAATCCAGGATCTGCACGCAGGCAAGGGCCATGTTCGCGATCACCATGCGTCCCTTCAAGTCCAGGTTGATGCCGTTGGGCTGGCCGCCGGCGTCTCCGTAGCGAACCAGGCCGCCGTCTGGCGTGACCTCGGCGACCGCCGACGCTTGGTCCGAAGCAAACACGCGCCCGCGAGCGTCGATGGCAACGTCCTCCGGACGTTTAAGCCCGAACCCGACCCTCTCGAAGTTGTCGAGAGCAAGTCGTCTCATGGTTCGCTACGGCGAGCGTTTAGATAGAAGTCGAAGTCGGTGCCGAGCGAGCATCTATACACCGTCATTTCCAGCGAGACGATCGCAGGAAAAGTCCATCGCCGCAGTCTAGCGAAGTGGCACGAGGTGGGTGACAGAACAGTCATCCATCGAGGCAGCAGTCGCACTGGAACGCCCGGTTTACATACAACCTCTAACCGATGGCGCACGTCACCACTCACGAAATTAAGAATCCGTGGGAGGCGCTGTTCAACGTCGCTGCAAGTCGATACCACGCCACAGCCGCTGAGGCTATTCGGTATCACTTGGGCGAGATCCGGGATCTGAGCCGCTACACCACACCTTGGAGCGTCGCTGACGAATGGGTGCGACTCCGGGAGTCGAACCGCTAGCGCCCAACAACCCGTAGTGCAGCGGCTGCCCGTCGGTTGAATCAGCGAACCGGTCGGCGACCTTGACTCTGCCGCTGAGTAGGCTTTCGATTCAAAATCGTGAAGCTTCGTTTCTATCCCCGTTGGAGTTGAGCATCTACGCCGCAATGCGCCGGCAGTCCATGGCTGCCGGCTTAAGCCTCCTCCACCAGCAGATTGCATTCCCAAGTAGCGCTTCCGAGTGAGAGCGGTCGTTGCCACCCGGACGGGCGGTCCTGAGGTACTCGAGCTCCAGGAGCTGCGTGAACCGGATGCCGGCCCAGATCAGGTTCGGATCCGCGTCGTCAGCGCGGGAGTGAACTTCGCGGACGTCCTGACCATTCGGGGGAAGTACGCCAATCCCCCGTTCATCCCTGGCCGGGAGGTCGCCGGCTACGACGAAAACGGCCGGCCCGTGGCCGCCATGCTCTCCCGGGGTGGCTACGCTGAGATCGCCACGGCGGATCGGGCTCTAACGATGGACGCAACAGGCCTCGACCTGCGGACGGCGGGCGGTTACGCGCTGACGACGCTCACCGCCTACTTCGCCCTCAAGGGCGCAATTCGCGTGCAGCCCGGCGAGTCGGTGTTGGTAACTGCGGCGGCAGGCGGACTTGGCTCGACCGCGATCCAGGTGGCGCGGGTGCTCGGCGCCGGCCGCGTCATCGCGATCGCCTCGACGGAAGAGAAGCGCCGGATGGCGCTTCGGTATGGCGCAGATACAACCGCAAACTACGAAGACGAGTTCCCCGAGTGCGACGTCGTCTTCGATTCCGTCGGTGGGGAAGTGTTCGCCAAAGCCTGGAGAGCCGCGAAGGTTTTCGGACGCGTCGCCGCCCTTGGCTCTTCATCCGGCGTCGACCCCGTGCTGCCGCCCTTCGAGGAGGCGCGGCGCCGCGGAGTCGGAGTGTTTGCCTACAGCATCAGCGCCATGCTGGAACGGATAGATGCAGGCGAGCTAACCTCCCTAACCAGCGAAGCGGGCGAGCTGCTTCGGTCCGGCCGCGTGCTCCCGCCCGTCGAGAGGATCTTACCCCTCGAGAAAGCGGCCCAGGCTCTGCAGTTGCTCTTGAGCCGCAAGTCCGTGGGCAAGCTGGTGCTGACCACCGCAGGGCACTGACTACGTCGTGTGTCCGGACGTCCGGACGATTTCTTGACCGGGCTCAGGGGCGGGAATACGGTCCGCAGCGCCGCCATGAAGCCGCGCCGGGGAGCAGTTCACCATGAGTGACAGCGGACTGTTCTCGGTTGCCGGAAAGTCGGCGGTCGTCACCGGGGGCTCGAGCGGCATAGGTCGTTTCATCGCTGAGGAGCTCCTCAAGGCCGGCGCAGCGCCCGTCTACATCTGCGCCCGGCGGCGCCAGCAGCTGCAAGCAACGGTCCGCGAGCTCGCGACCTTGGGTGACTGTGCGGGAGTCAGCTGCGACGTCAGCACTACAGCCGGGGTTGAAGAGCTCGCCGCCGCGGTCGAAAGACGTCAGGACCGCCTTCAGATCCTGGTCAACAACGCCGCTGTTGTCTTCAGGCGACCAATCGACCAGTACCCCGTCGAGGAGTTCGACCGCGCGCTGACACTGAACACCCGAGCTCCGTTTCAGATCGTGCAGCGGCTGCTCCCGCTGTTGCGGGCCGCCGCCAGCGCAAACGACCCGGCCAGGGTCATCAACATCGGATCCGTGGGGGGCATTGAGGTGTCCTCTTTTCCGTCCTTCGGCTATTCGGCCAGCAAGGCCGGCCTGCACCTGCTCAGCCGCCACCTCGCCCACGTGCTGGCGCGGGATCACATCACGGTCAACGTGGTCGCGCCCGGAGCTTTCGAGACGCCGATGTCGACCTGGACGGCCAATCAGCGGGACCGCCAGGCGAAGCTAAAGAGCATCCCGCTCGGCAGACCCGGCGACTCTGCCGACATCGGGGGAGCGGTCATCTATTTATCGTCGCGCGCGGGCGCGTACGTGACAGGTGCGGTGATTCCCGTCTCCGGAGGTGTCGGCACGCTCGCCTCCGCTACCTCCTGGGTTCCTCCCGAGTAGCAGCGAAATATTTTGAGCGCTAAACGCGACGACCCGTTGTGCGCGATCGAGCTCACATTTGCGGTCTGCTCCGCATTCCGCAACTTGCCTGGAGTAAAGGTGCAAATGCGGCCGGCAAAGCAGGTCAGCGCACATGAAAAATGCGTCGCGCAAGGCCTCCACCGGTCGCCGATCTGAGGCGCTTCGTGTAGTTTGGTCAGTCTCCGATCTCCGGAGCGGGCGAATCATCAAATGCCAGGAGCCAGTGCGTGGAACTGACGACCGCACCCCGGTCGAGCCGTACAGAAGGCGCCGCCTTGAGCGGCGTCCGCGTCGTGGATCTCACCCAATTCGAGGCTGGCACCTCGTGTACAGAGGCGCTTGCGTGGCTGGGGGCGGAGGTGATCAAGGTCGAGCCGCCGGGTACCGGCGAGCAGGGCCGCCACGCTTCACGCGACGTGCCCGAATGGGACGCGATGTACTTCGTGACTCTGAACGCCAACAAGCGCTCCATCACGCTCAACCTCAAGACAGAAGCCGGGCAGGCGGCGATCCGCGACCTGATCCGGGAAAGCGATGTCTTCGTCGAGAACTTCGCGCCGGGCGCCATCGAGCGACTCGGCCTCGACTACAAGACTGTCAGCGCCCTCAACCCACGCATCATCTACGGGAGCATCAAGGGCTTCGATCCGGACGGGCCCATGGGTCACGTCCTCGCCTTCGACCCGATCGCCCAGGCCTCGGGCGGCATCATGAGCGTCACCGGCCTACCGGAGGGTATTCCGCTCAAGACGGGCCCCTCCTTCGGTGATACAGGCACCGGCGTTCACCTCGCCATCGGCATCCTGGCCGCGCTCGTCCAGCGCTACGCGACCGGCCGCGGACAGCTCGTCAGGGTCGCCATGCAAGAAGCCATGCTCAACTTTCTGCGCCAGAACATGTCCAAGGTGAAGCCGGGCGATCCGCCCGCGGGTCGCAACGGCAACCGCAGCGCGCTCGGCACCGGGCCTGCCGACATATTCCCCTGCAAGCCATTCGGCCCGAACGACTACGTCTACCTGTACACGTCGCGCGCCGGCGACCGCCAATGGGAGAGGCTGTTGGAGGTGATCGGCCGCCCGGACCTGATCGGCGATCCTCGCTATGCGACGCCCGAGCTGCGAGGCAGCCGCCCCGACGAGATCCTCGCTCTCTTCTCGGATTGGACGAAGCAATACACCAAGTTCGAGATCGTCGAAATCCTGGGGCCCAAGGGAGTGCCGGTGGCACCGGTCATGGACACCCGCGACCTCTACAACGACGAGTACCTGAATCAGAACGGTGCCATCGTGACGGTGGAGCACAAGCAGCGCGGCCGCGTCACCTTCCCTGGCTGGCCGGTGAAGATGTCCGACTCGCAGGTGCCGGTGGTGGCCGCGCCGCTCCTCGGCGAAGACACCGAGTCGGTGCTGACGGAGATATTGGGCAGGAGTCCCGAGCAAGTCGAGGAGATGCGCCGGGCGGGCACCATCTGAGCTGCCGCCGGCAGCGGCGGAGCCAGCGCGGCGTTGGATGAAGAGATAGCCAGGGCCGGCCTCGCGTCTCTGCGCGGCCGCGGCCGGCAATAATTGACCGCGCTCCGGCACCGCATTAGCGTCGGTGATCGTGTTCAACCTCGAGGGGCGGGTGGCCCTGATCACCGGCTGCGCAAGGGAGCTGGGAATCGGCATCAGCATCGCCCGGGCGCTGGCCTCGCTCGGTGCCGCGGTCGTTTGCGTTGACGTAGGCCCGGCGGGCGTCTCCGACTATCGCTACCAGGGCATGCCTGCCGAAGCGAAGCAGGTCACGCTCGACGACCTGGTGGCTGCCATTGCCGCCACGGGAGCCGAGGCGACCGCACTGTATGGAGATGTCGGCGACCCGAAGAGCGTGGGTGACATGGTCGCCGCCACGGTCAGCCGGCACGGTCGCGTGGACATCCTGGTCAACAACGCGGGCGCCCCGCGGGGACGTGAGTTCACCGAGATCGAGAACGTGCCCCTCGAGGAATGGGACCGCATCATGCGTATCAACGCGTACGGTCCTTTCCTGACCTCGCGAGCCGTCGCGCCCTACATGCGCCGTCAGGGCTTCGGCCGCATCATCAACAACTCCTCGATCTCGGCAAACGTCGGCAACCCGCGCCAGACCGTATATGCGCCGTCGAAAAATGCCCTGATTGGCCTTACCCGCTCACTGGCGGCGGAGCTGGCACCGCACGGGGTTACCGTCAATGCGGTGCTCCCGGGCACGATCTACACCGACCGTTTCATATGGGGTCTGCAGCAGGCGGGGGCCGCAGACCTGGACGAAGAGGTCAAGCGGCGAACGAAGCGGTTCGTGCCGGTCGGGCGCCTTGGACGCCCCGAGGATGTCGCCGCGGTGGTGGCCTTCCTCGCCAGCGACGAGGCCAGCTTCATCACAGGCCAGACCATCGTCACGGACGGCGGCGAGTCCATCCTTCTCCCAGCCGCCAGCTAGCCCCGGCGGCCGAGCGAGCCGATGACTCTTCGGTTCGGGCTTGGCATCTTCACCGGCCAGACGCCGGCCGGCAAATCGGTCAGCGCCGAGTACCGAGCGATGGTCGACCTCGCCTGCATGGCCGAGGATGCTGGCTTCGACTCCGTGTACGTCAGCGAGCACCACATGTCTGCCGACTCCTACATCCCGTCGTTGCTACCGGTCCTCGCCGCGATCGGCGCGCGCACCCAAAAGATCGGGCTCGGGACGGCGACGGCTTTGGCGCCCCTTTATCACCCGATCCGGCTGGCCGAGGACTGCGCCGTCGTCGACCAGCTGACAGGTGGCCGCCTGACGCTCGGGCTTGCGCTCGGCTGGCGGCCTGAGGAGTTTCGGCTCTTCGGCATCCCCATGTCCCAACGTGCCGGCCGCCTCGAGGAGACGATCGAGATCCTGCGCTTGGCCTGGTCGGGGGAGGAGTTTTCGTTCCACGGCAAGTACTTCTCTTTCGAGCGCGTCCGCGTGACCCCGAAGCCGTTTCACCCCATACCCATCTGGCTTGGCGGCACCGCGCCGGTCGCGATTCGGCGGGCTGCTCGCCTGGCGGATGGGTTCGTCGCCAGTCCCAAGAACACTCTGGGCGAATACGAAGAGATCCTGAGCGCGGTCGCGGGCTGGCTGGCGCCAGAGCGGCGAGCCGGCTTCCGTGCCGCCGCCATGCTCGACGCCTGGGCCGGCCGGGCGCCGGAAACGGTGCTCGCGGGCCTGAGCCACAAGCTGGAAACGTCTCGTGAGTGGCGGACGGACGAGACGGCCACCCTGGTCGGCGTCGCCAAGCCCCGGGCGACGATGTTTGTGACGGGAGAGCCGGATGAGCTCGTGGACGTTTTCAAGCAGTTCAACGCGATCGGGCTCGAGGATCTGACCGTCATCGTCCGCCTGCACTACCCGGGCGTCGCTGCTCGGGAAACGGCTCGCGCGATCGAGCGCTTCGGAGCGGAGGTGATCCCAAGGCTCTGCGACGACCGGGTCTGAGAGTTGGGTTACCGGCCGGCTGGGCGTGGTCAGCGGGTCGGCTTCGGCACCGTCTACCTGCCCGCCGGTTGGCGAACGATCACCACTTGATAGGCAGTTGGTGTACGCCGAAGACGAAGCTCGCCTCTTTGAAGGAAAGCTCCTCCATCGGCACTGCCAGCTCCAGGTTCGGAAGGCGCGGAAACAGCGTTGTGAGGACGGTCTGAAGCTCGATCCGAGCCATCGGCTGGCCGAGGCACTGATGGATCCCGAAGCCAAACGCCATGTGCACCTTGGCGTCGCGCTGAACGTCGAGGCGGTCTGGATCCGGAAAGAAACGCGGGTCGCGATCGGCCACCTCCTGCGCCGCGATGACTCCTTCGCCCGCCTTGATCAGCTGCCCGCCCACCACCACGTCCTCAATTGCGACGCGCCGCCTGCCGAAAGCGGCGACGTCCAGGTAGCGCAGCAGCTCCTCGACGGCTCGCGCAATCGCCTTCGGATCGTCGATTGACGCCATCACCTTGGCCAGCTGGTCCGGGTGTTTGAGCAGGGTCAACGTGGACATCGCGATCATGTTGGCCGTTGTCTCGTGTCCCGCCACGAGCAGGAAGAAAGCCTGATCCGCGATGTCGTCGTCGCTCAGCGCTCCGGTTCGCTCCTGTTCCTCCGCGAGGTGGCTTATGAAGTCGTCGCCCGGCTTTTTCCGCTTCTCTTGCAGCAGGCCGGTCGCGTACTTCTTGATCGCCTGCACCGCGCTCATCACCTCATCGGCCGTGGACTTGTAGGAGGAGATGAACCGGCTCTGCCGCTCGAAGAACTCGTGGTCCTCGTAGGGCACGCCCAGGAACTCGGAGATGACCCGCGACGGGATGGGGAGGGCGAAGTGCTCGACCAGGTCCACGGGTGACCCCTGGCTGATCAATTGCTCGAGCGCTTCGTCGACGATCCTCTGGATGCGAGGGCGCCATTCCTCCATGCGCCGAATTCGAAAGTCGGCCGTCTGCATCTTGCGCAGCTGGTTGTGGAGGGGGTTGTCGAGCGCGATGATCATCTTGACCTCCCTCCGCTCCTCGGCGTTGGCCGCATTCATGGATGGATAACCCGGCTTGTGAACGTCGACGCTGAAGCGCTGGTCCCCGAGCACGAAACGCACGTCTTCGAAGCGGGTGACCAGCCAGGGCGTGCTGCCATCCCAGATCCG
>CAZDTG010000158.1:0-9292 GCA_964508005.1 uncultured Steroidobacteraceae bacterium | reverse complement strand
TGAACGCCTGATAGCGCCGCGCGGTGGCGGCCTGGCGCTGCAGGTGGCGGATCTGTTTCTCGATCTCATCGCGCACATCCTGCAGGCGCTCGAGATTCTCGCGCGTGTCCTTGATGCGGGACTCGGTCTCCTTGCGGCGCTCCTTGTAACGCGAGATGCCGGCGGCCTCCTCGACGAAGGCGCGCATGTCGTCGGACTTCGCTTCGATCACGCGCGAGATCATGCCCTGCTCGATGATGGCGTAGCTGCGCGAGCCGAGACCCGTGCCGAGGAAGAGATTCGTGATGTCCTTGCGGCGGCAGCGGGCGCCGTTGATGAAGTATCCGGATGAGCCGTCGCGCGCGACCTGGCGCTTGAGCGAGATCTCGTTGTAGCTCGCGTAGGGACCGCCGATCTTGCCGTCGGAGTTGTCGAAGACGAGCTCCACGGAGGCGGTACCCACGGGCTTGCGCGCGGCCGACCCGTTGAACACGACGTCCGCCATGTTCTCACCGCGCAGGTGCTTGGCCGAAAGCTCACCCATGACCCAGCGGACGGCGTCGATGACGTTCGACTTGCCGCAGCCGTTCGGGCCGACGACGCCCGTGAGATTACTGGGGAAGCTGACTTGGGTGGGATCTACGAAGGACTTGAAGCCGGCGAGCTTGATCTTGGTCAACCGCATCTAAAGTGTCTTCCGACGCGTGAGAAAGAATGACGTAGTATAGGGCGCTTCAGGCCGACGCACTCATCTTCATGCGCTGCGCGCGGGACTTGCGGGCATCGGCGCCAAAGAGGCGCGAAGCCCGCAGATGCAGCCGGCGCGAGCGCCGGTTTGAGACCACTATGCCATCCAAACCTTCCACCGAGCTCGAGACCTTTCCCAACCCCTCGCCCGAGCGCGACTACACGATCCGGATGCAGATTCCGGAGTTCACCTGCCTGTGCCCGAAAACCGGCCAGCCGGACTTCGCGACCCTCGAGCTCGAGTACGTCGCCGACCGGCTGTGCGTGGAGCTGAAGGCGCTGAAGCTGTACATCTGGTCGTTTCGCGACCGGGGCGCCTTCCATGAGGCCGTGACGAACGAGATCGCGGACCACCTCGCGGCGGCGACCCATCCACGCTTCCTGCGCCTCACCGCGCGCTTCAACGTCCGGGGCGGCATCTACACCACAGTGGTCGTGGAAAGGCGACAGCCCGGCTGGCAGCCCGCCCCGGCCGTCACGCTACCCGGTACCGGACTTGACTTTTGACTTACGGCGGGTGCCGGCGATGCCGCGCGGCAAAAGTCAAAAGTCAAGTCCGGTACCGGCTGTACACGCCGGGGTGCGCCGGTATAATCGCCCGTCCTTCATTAGGCCCATGCTTTCTGAGGAGCGATCGATGCCGGCCAAGAGACCCGCGCCAAAAGCCGCGAAGGGTAAAAAGGCGGCAAGCCGGCCCGCGGCAAAGAAGGCCGCGCCGGCCCGCAAGCTGCCAGCCACGGCTGTGGCGGCACACGTACGTAAATCCGCACCCGCGCCCCTGAAGGCGGCGGCGCCCCCACTTTCCACGAATACGGAAGACACCATAGAGATGCGCAAGGCTGGACCCGCCGCCCCCGAGGTGGCACCGAAAGAGTCGCCGAGCGCTCCTAGCGAAATTCTGGCACCCACGCGCGCGGGCCTGTCCCAGGCGCTGGGTGCTGCCGACAATGACGATAGCGACAGCGTCGAGCCTGGAAGCCTGCTTGCGGGTCCACGCAACGTTCAGCCCTACATCGTCAAGCGCGGCGAACAGTACATGAGCAAGGAGCAGACGGAGCACTTTCGCGAGATTTTGCATAGCTGGAAACGGGACCTCATGGTCGAGGTCGACCGGACCGTCTCTCACATGAAGGACGAGGCCGCGAATTTCCCGGATCCGAACGACCGTGCCACGCAGGAAGAGGAATTCAGCCTCGAGCTGCGAACCCGCGACCGTGAGCGCAAACTGATCCGCAAGATCGATGAGGCGCTGAAGCGGCTCGATGACGGCTCGTACGGCTACTGCCTCGAAACAGGCGAGGAGATCGGGATCAAGCGGCTCGAAGCGCGGCCCGTCGCGACTTTGAGCATCGAAGCTCAGGAACGTCGCGAGCGTCGCGAGCGACAGTACGGCGACCGCGACGACAGGTACCGCTAACACCGGTATCCCTGACACCGGCACCGCCGGCAACGGCGGTCAACCCGGCCGAGAGGCCACGGGGCCCGACTCGCTGGGCGACCCGTTCCGCCGCCCGGCCGATTCCACCTATGTGGGGCGCTTCGCGCCCTCACCCACCGGCTCGCTGCACCTGGGCTCCCTGGTCGCGGCGGTCGGCAGCTTCCTCGATGCCCGCAAGGCCGGCGGCCGCTGGCTGCTGCGCATGGAAGATCTCGATACGGGCCGCGTCATCCCCGGCTGCAGCGACGAGATGCTGCGCACACTCGAAGCCTTCGGGCTGTACTGGGACGGCGAAGTTGAATTCCAGAGCCGGCGCACTGCCGCATACGCCGAAGCGCTGCAATCGCTACGCGCCGCCGGCCTCACCTTCGAATGCAGTTGCTCGCGGCGCGAGCTCACCAACAACTCGGAAACCGGTTACCCGGGCACCTGCCGCGGCGGACCGGCCCGCACCTGTGGCCCGACCGCAACACGATTCCGCGTTGACGACACCACTGTGTCATTTCTCGATCGGGTCCAGGGCGAGTGCCGCTTCGACCTGCGCATCCTCGGGGACCCGGTGATCCGGCGCCGTGATGGTGCATTCGCCTACCAACTTGCTGTCGTTGTCGACGATGCCGCGCGGGGTGTTAGCCACGTGGTGCGCGGCGCCGACCTGTTACAGAGCACGGCATGGCAGATCCGGCTGCAGCAGGCGCTTCGGCTGGCTGTGCCGCGTTATGCGCACCTGCCGCTCGTCGTGGAACCCACACGCGGAAAGCTCGCGAAATCCAGGCGTTCGCTCGCCATCGAGCCCGCGCGGGCCGGCGCCCAACTCCGCGAGGCGCTCGCCTTGCTGCAACATGAGCCGCCCGCCGAGCTCGAGCGGGCCTCCCCGGCGGCGCTCCTTGCCTGGGCAACCACGCACTGGAATCTAGACACGTTCCACGGTCGCACGCAAATCACCGTTACCCAGCAAATGTTGCACGTTTGAGTTGGGTTCGTTGCGACAATGTACTAAGGTATATGCGACTAAAGTAGGTGAGCCGATCCTGACGCCCTGGGACCGGGAGGGTCCTGATCCTGAAACAGTGAGGGCCGAGAGATGAGCGAACTGCGGACGATCAAGAAATATCCGAACAGGCGGCTGTATGACACCGTGGAGAGCCGGTACATCACCCTGTCTGACATCCGGCGGCTGGTCATCGAGCGCGTGGATTTTGTGGTCATCGACAAGAAGAGCCAGGAGGACATTACCCGCTCCATCCTGTTGCAGGTCATCGCCGAGCAGGAGCATGGGGTCGAGCCCCTGATGAGCCGGGACTTTCTCTCGCAGGTCATCCGCTCCTACGGCGGGGCGACGCAGGGAATGATCGGCAGCTATCTGGAGCAGAGCCTCAAGCTGTTTGCAGGCCAGCAGCGTGATGCGCGCGAGCGCAACAAGAGCGCCAGCGATGCCGAGTCTGCGCTGCCCGCTAACAATCTGGCGCAAAAGAACTATCAACGCTGGCGGCAGGTGCAGGATGAGATCTACCGTACGCTGATGAACGCCGGCCGCGGGGGCCGCGGCGAGATGCTGGACGAAGAGAAAAGCGGCGCGAGCTACTGACACGCCGCGCACGAGCGATCGGGGGAAACAAACTGCAGGCGAGCCGCCGGTGCGGGCGGCTCGCCTGATAATCAGGCCGGGCCGCGCAGGCCGGGCCGAGTCAGGCGTCGGCCGTGCAGGCGCGGCGCGTCAGGCCGCGTCGACGTCCCTCATGGACAGCCGGATACGCCCCTGACGGTCGACCTCGAGCACTTTCACCCGCACCACATCGCCTTCCTTGAGCTTGTCGCTGACGCGCTCGACACGCTCGTTGGAGATCTGCGAGATGTGCACGAGTCCGTCGCGCCCGGGCAGTATCGTCACGAAGGCGCCGAAGTCCATGAGGCGGGCCACTTTGCCCTCATAGATGCGCCCGACTTCGACGTCGGCGGTGATGAGCTCGATACGGCGCTGCGCTTCGCGGCCGGCGGTGCCGCTCACGGATGCGATCTTGACTGTGCCGTCATTCTCGATATCGATGGTGGTGCCGGTTTCCTCGGTGATCTGACGGATCACCGCGCCGCCCTTGCCGATCACATCGCGGATCTTCTCGGGATCGATCTTCAGAGTGATGATGGAAGGCGCCCACTCTGACATCTTCTCGCGCGGCGCGCGAATCACCTTGTTCATCTCGCCGAGGATGTGCAGCCGGCCCTCGCGCGCCTGGTCGAGAGCAATCCGCATGATCTCCGGCGTGACGCCTTCGACCTTGATGTCCATCTGCAGCGCGGTAACGCCGTCCTTCGTACCGGCGACCTTGAAGTCCATGTCGCCGAGGTGATCCTCGTCACCGAGGATGTCGGTGAGGACTTTGAACCGGCTGCCCTCGAGCACGAGGCCCATGGCAACGCCGGCCACCGGCGCCTTGACCGGCACGCCCGCATCCATCAGCGACAGGACCGTACCGCAGACACTCGCCATGGAGCTCGAGCCGTTGGACTCGAGAATTTCCGACACCACGCGAATCACGTAGGGAAACGTCTCCATGTCGGGCATCACGGCCTGCACGCCGCGGCGTGCGAGGTTGCCGTGGCCGATCTCGCGGCGCTTCGGCGAGCCCATCATGCCGGTTTCGCCCACGGAGAACGGCGGGAAGTTGTAATGCAACATGAACGGCTCACGGCGCTCGCCTTCGAGGCCGTCGATGATCTGCGCATCGCGCGTCGTGCCGAGCGTCGTGACCACGATCGCCTGCGTCTCGCCGCGCGTGAACAGCGCCGAGCCGTGAGTTCTGGGCAGCACGCCGACCTTCACCGTGATCGGGCGAACGGTCTTCGCATCACGGCCATCGATACGCGGCTCGCCATTCAACACGCGCTGGCGCACGATGTTGCTTTCGAGCTTGAACAGCACGGTCTCGACCTGATCGGCGTTCCACTTCGGTGCCTCGCCGCCGGTGAGGGTTGCGACGGTCTGCGCCTTGATCTCGTTGATCCGCGCGTGACGCTGCTGCTTCTCGGTGATCGAATACGCCTGCGCCAGCGCCGCCTGCGCGTGCAGCGCCACGGCACTGACGAGATCCGGGTCGTCGGGCGTCGGCTGCCAGTTCCAGCGCGGCTTGCCCGCTTCGCTGGCGAGCTCGCGGATGGCGCGGATGGCCACCTGCATCTGCTCGTGGCCGAAGACCACGGCGCCCAACATGACGTCCTCCGGAAGACCGCTGGCCTCCGACTCGACCATGAGCACGGCGTGCTCCGTGCCGGCGACCACGAGATGCAGATCCGAGGTGCCCAGCTCCTTGTTGGTCGGATTCAACAGGTACTTGCCGTCCTTGTAACCTACTCGGGCCGCGCCGATCGGGCCGTTGAAAGGCACGCCGGAAATCGCGAGCGCCGCCGAGGCACCCAGCAGCGAAGGGATATCCGGGTCGATGTCGGGATCCACCGAGAGCACCGTCGCGACGACCTGCACGTCGTTGTAGAACCCATCCGGAAAGAGCGGGCGGATCGGCCGGTCGATGAGCCGCGAGGTGAGCGTCTCCTTCTCGGTGGGACGGCCTTCGCGCTTGAAGAAGCCGCCCGGGATGCGTCCCGCGGCGTAGTGCTTCTCGATGTAATTCACGGTGAGCGGGAAGAAGTCCCGACCCGGTGTGGGCGTAGACTTCGCGACGGCGGTGACGAGCACCACGGTATCGCCCATGGAAACGCGTACGGCACCGTCGGCCTGGCGGGCCATCTCGCCCGCCTCCAAGGTGACTGTGTGGGGACCGTATGGAAAAGACTTACTGACGACGCTCAAGCTGCATTCCTCGAATGAAAACGGCGGGGTGAAAACTGAAAAGGGCCGCGCGTTCGTGGCGGCGGCCCTTGAGGTTTTCAGCGGCGGAGCCCCAGGCGCTCGACGAGCTCCTGGTACTTCTGCGGTTGGGTAGACTTAAGGTAATCGAGGAGCTTGCGACGTTGGTTCACGAGCTTCACCAGCCCGCGCCGCGATGAGTGATCGCTCTTGTGTGCGGCGAAATGCCCGCCGAGCCCGTTGATCCGCTCGGAAAGCAGCGCTACCTGTACTTCGGGGGAGCCCGTGTCGGACGGCCCGCGGCGGAATTGCGCGAGGATGCCGCCCTTTTTCTCGCTGGTTAAAGCCATTGCCAGATGATCCTAAATGCCTAAGTATCAAACCCTTTTGGTAAGCCGCGAATTGTACCCGCCCAGCCGCCCCCGCGACAAGGTTGCGAGGGACTTTTACGCGGGAACCGCCACGGTGTCTCAGCCCTCTATTAGGATGGCGGTCCAGCAATACCATCTGCTGGCGCCCAGGAGAACCCATGTTCAGACCCATAGCGACCGCCAGCCTGCTGGCTCTGCTGGCGGCGTGCGCCACCACACCTCAGAACCAAGCGACCAGGGCTACGAATACGTCGTGCCTCTCCACCGGCTCCCGGATACCGCTCAGCCCGGGGGAGTGCGCGGCACCGGGCCGATCCTATTCTGAGGAGGAGCTGCGCCAGACCGGACAGGTAGACGTGGCGCCCGCGTTGCGAATGCTGGATCCGGCGATCACGGTCCAGCACTAAAATTGGCCCGAGTGCGCGCGCCGGCAGCGGCTTTCAGCCAACGAACAACCGTCGCGGCTGCACACTGCCGCCGCCGTCCGACTCGCCGATCCCGAGGAAGCGTCCCGCCTCGTCGTAAAGCCGTATTCGCGCCGCGGCGTTAACGCGCGGGTCTGCGGCATCCGCCGCCCCAATGGGCACTGCCTGGCCATGCATGAGGCGCGAGACCTGGAGACCAATCACGCTTACCTTTGGCAGGTGGCCAAGGGGCCAATCCGCGGGGAGCACCCGTGGCCAATTACCGTGTTCCCGCGCCTCCGCTATCGATTCCAACGTCTCCATCGGCTCGGCACCGAAGGGCTCGACGTGGACGCGGCGCAGCGCAGTGACGTGCCCGCACGTGCCGAGCGCCATGGCGATATCTTCAGCCAGCACCCGCACATAGGTGCCCTTGGAGCACACCGTCTCCAGCTCGATGCGATCCGCGGCGAAACTCAGCAGGACGAGCTCGAAAAGCTCGATGTCCCGTGCCGCCCGCTCGACTTCCACACCGGCCCGCGCAAGCTTGTACAGCGGCTGCCCATCCCGTTTCAGGGCGGAATACATGGGAGGAATTTGCGTCTGGCGGCCCAGAAAGCGCTGACGCACGAGCTCTATCGAAGCCGGGTCGAGTGTCGGCACGGGCGCGGTTTCGACCACCGCGCCCTCGGTATCTCCGGTCGCCGTGCGAGCACCAAGGCCGATCGTGAATCGATAACACTTGCGCCCCGAGACGACATCGCCGGCGATCTTCGTCGCCTCCCCCAGGCAGATGGGCAGCATCCCAGTGGCGAGCGGATCCAGACTGCCGACATGGCCGGCCTTCTCGACACCCATAGCGCGGCGCACCCGTTGCAATGCCGCGTTGGACGACAAGCCCGCGGGCTTGTCGAGCAGCAGGATACCGCTCTGCATGAGCCGCTCAGGTCTTGTCGCCGCCGGCGTCGCCGTGGCGGTCGTCGCGCGGGTCGTTCGCTTCCGTCCCGGCTCGGGAAGGTGAGTCCCCGGCGTCGTCGGCCGCGCTGCCGGCACGATCGCTCGCCACGGCGCGGTTGATGAGTCCGGTGAGGTGCGCGGCCTTGTCGGCGGTGTCATCGATGACGAACTCGAGCCGCGGCGCGTGCCGCAAGCCCAGACGCCGCCCAACCTCGCCGCGCAGGAATCCGCCGGCGCGGGTGAGTCCAACTCGCACCTCCTCCGCGGGGTTGCGCGAGGCGAATGGCGTGAAGAACACGCGGGCCACGCCCATGTCGGCCGCGAGACTCACGGCCGTTATGGTGACGTTCCCCACGCGGGGGTCCTTGACTTCGCGCGCGATGAGCTCGGAGAGCACACGTTGGATCTCCGATTCAATCCGGCGTGTGCGTGCCTGCGCCATCAGGCACGCACACGCCGGGAATCGCCCTGCGGCTTCATCCCAACGTCCTGGCGATCTCGACTCGCGAGAAGCACTCGATCTGGTCGCCGGCGCGCACGTCCTGGTAGTTCTTCACGCCGATGCCGCACTCGACGCCGGCGCGCACCTCGTTGACATCGTCCTTGAAGCGCCGCAGCGACTCGAGCGCACCCTCGAAGATCACCACGTTTTCGCGCAGCACACGGATCGGGTTGTTGCGCCTGACGACGCCCTCCGTGACGAGACAGCCGGCGACGACGCCGAACTTGCTCGAGCGGAACACATCGCGCACCTGCGCCACGCCGACGATCGATTCCTTGATCTCCGGCTGCAGCATGCCCGAGAGCATCTGCTTCACGTCGTCGATGGCTTCGTAGATGATGCTGTAGTAACGCACCTCGACGCCCGTCTCCTTGATCGCCTCGCGGGCTCCCGCGTCCGCCCGGACGTTGAAGCCGATGATGAGGCCCTTCGATGCGGCCGCGAGCTGCACGTCGGATTCGGTGATGCCACCCAACCCGCTCGCGATCAACTTCACCTGCACCTCATCGGTGGAGAGCTTGGTCAGCGATTCGCGCAGCGCCTCCGCGCTGCCCTGCACGTCGGCCTTGATGAGGACCGCGACGATGCCGATCTTCGCCTCGCCCATCTGCGAGAAAACATCCTCCGCCCGCTGCACCCGGCTGGCAAGCTTCACGTCGCGGAACTTGCCCTGCCGGTAGAGGGCGACCTCACGCGCCTTGCGCTCGCTCTCCGCGGCCAGGAACTCGTCTCCCGCGTTCGGGGGACTGGACAAACCCAACACCTGGACCGGCATCGAAGGCGTGGCGGCCTCCACGGGCGTGCCGTTCTCGTCGAACATGGCGCGCACGCGGCCGAACTCGGAGCCCGCGATGACGGGATCACCGGTGTGCAGCGTTCCCTTCTTCACGAGCACCGTGGCAACGGCGCCGCGGCCCTTCTCCACGCTCGACTCGATCACGATACCGGATGCAAGTCCGGCGCGGGGAGCACGCAACTCCAGCACTTCAGCCACCAACAGGATGGATTCGAGCAACTGGTCGATGCCCTGGCCGGTACGGGCCGAGACGGGCACGAAGATGTTCTCACCGCCCCAGTCTTCCGGGATCACTT
>CAZDTG010000157.1:0-9401 GCA_964508005.1 uncultured Steroidobacteraceae bacterium | reverse complement strand
CGTTCACCATCTCTAGGCGCCTTTCGCGCGCTCGCCCGCGCGATGATGAAATACACCGGTGAGAGAGACGATCTTCGAGAATCCCAGCGCATCGGCCGGCGACCACTCGCCGACGGACTCTCCGTAGACACCCTTGGAGGCAGCCATGAGCGAATAGGGCGATTCGACGCCCTCGATGAAAAGGCTTCCCGGACGCAGCAGCACGTGCACATCCCCGGTGACCCGCTCCTGCGAGGACAGCAGCAGGGCCTCGATGTCGCGGCAGACCGGATCCAGCAGTTGCCCCTCGTGCACGAGGTCTCCATACGGCTGCGCCACGAGCTCCTTGATGCGTTGCTGCCGGCCCGTGAGAACGAGCTTCTCGAGCTCGCGATGCGCGGTGAGCAGGGTCTCCGCGGCCGGAGCCTCGAACGCCACCCTGCCCTTCGTGCCGATGATGGTGTCGCCGAGGTGGATGCCGCGCCCGATCCCAAACGGCGCGGCAATGGATTCGAGCGTCTCGATCACCGCAACCGGCGACATCGACCTGCCATCGACGCCGGCCGGGCGGCCGTTCTTGAAGGAGATGACATGGCGCTCGGGCGCACGCGGATTCGTGAATGCATCGCGTGTCAGCACCCATGCCTGATCCGGGATGCTGCCGGCCGAGGTGAGCGTTTCCTTGCCGCCGATAGTGACTCCCCACAGGCCGCGGTTGATCGAATAGGCCGCCCCGAAGGCCGGCACGGGCAGCTTGCGCTGTTGCAGGTATTCCAGCTCCTCCTGGCGCTTGAAGGCCCGGTCGCGCACCGGAGCGATGACCTCCAGCTCGGGGGCGAGCGTGCGCAAGGCGACTTCGAAGCGCACCTGGTCATTGCCCGCCGCCGTGCAGCCGTGGGCGATCGAGTTGGTTCCGAGCTTGCGCGCCATGTGCGCGATGGTCTGCGCCTGCATGACGCGCTCGGCGCCGACACACAGCGGATAGAGCTGCCCGCGCTTGACGTTTCCCATGATGAGAAAGCGCAGCACCTGTTCGAAATAGTCCGCGCGGGCGTCGATCTGGTGATGCTCGATCGCCCCCAGTGCCCGGGCACGCTCGCCGAGCGTGCCCGCGGTGGCCTCATCGATGCCGCCGGTGTCGACCGTGACGGTAATGACGGGGCGGCCGTAGTTCTCCGCGACCCACGGAACGAGGAACGAGGTGTCGAGCCCGCCGGAATAGGCAAGGACAATGGGCTTGGAGCCCACGCTGGAGGCGGTGTTAGGCATGGTTGTTCAGACTCGGAAGATCGCTTGCAGGCGGCTCACGAGCTCGTCCTGCGCGCGCGCGTTGGCGGTTGCTATGAAGATGGTGTCGTCGCCGGAGATCGTTCCGGCCACTTCGGGCCACTGGGCCTTGTCGATCGCGACCGCGACGCTTTGCGCGGCACCGATCGTGGTGCGCAGCACGGTGATGGACGGACCGGCGCGCTTCAGCCCGCGCACGAACTGCGCCAGCATGCCGAAATCCCCGTTCGTCCGCGTCAGCTCATCCGGCGGCAGCACGTACCGGCCGGCCGCCTTCGAGACGCCCAGGTTGCGCAGGTCGCGGCTCACCGAGGATTGCGTGACGTCGTGTCCCTCTTTTTTCAGCAGGCGCACCAGGTCCTCCTGGCGGCGCACGAGGCCCTCCCGCAGGATGCGCATGATCGCGCTCTGTCGCTCGATTTGCTGGGTATCCGTCAGCACGGGCCTGCTCGCATAAAATTGCGCGCATTGTGCATATTCATGCACATGACGTCAAGCGCCGCGCGCTTGGCTATCTCTCGATGCTGTAGATCAGGTCCGCGCCGTGCGCCTGCCCGACCTCGGTCCGCACGACCCAGTGATCCCCCAGGGTGTATCGCAGCTTGAGCGTGTTGAGCTGCTGGGTGAGGCTTACGCCGTAGCTCACATACACGCGCGGCGACAGATATCTGCCGAGCACGAGAGACGTGTCGTTCGTCAGCAGGTCCGACTCGACGCCGACTTCCTGGATGCCGACGTGCTGGCCTACCTCGGCAGCGAGCATCGCTCCGCCTTGAACTAGCGCCGCATTGCTCGCCGCGCCGTTCGGCCGGGTGGTCGCCGCCGAGAGCGAGCCTGAGAGCAGCAGCGAAACGATCTCCGCTTGCGCCAGCGACGGCTCGGAAAAGAAGGACAGCCGCGGCTGCAGGAGCGTGCCGCGAACGTTGACGCCGGCCGTCACGTTCGGGAATTTCCGGATCGCACGGATGTCGATGCCCGGATCGTCGACCGGTCCCCCCGTGAAGATCAGGCGGCCGCGCTGAATGTCCATATTATGCGCATATGCCACATACTTGCCCTCCTCGATGAACAGCTCGCCCGTCGCGCGCGTAACGGCGTCATATCCGCTGCGGACCAGGATGTTGCCGGTCAGACGTCCTGACAGACCTGATGTCTGAACGTTCACGTGATCGCCTAGGCTGAGCGTGATGGAGGTGACCACCTCGAAGCGCTTCGCAGGGTCCTCGGTCTCGCTTCCCACGATCACCTCGTCCGAGGAGGCGCGAACGGCGCCCGTGAGGTCCTTCGGCACGATTTTGGCGTTGGGCACCTTGACGCTGCCCGTGACTTCGATCTTGCGTCCGTCCACGCTGAACTCGAGGTCCGGCGACGCGTCGATCTGTGCTTCGGGGACATCGACAACCCGCAGATTCGTTCCCTTCAACGTGAACTTCCCGTGCGGCAGGGAGTCGTGCCACTCGAGATGCCCGCCCGCCGATGACAGACCCGAGCCCACGCGGGCGGTGCCGCTGAAATTGAGCCCGTTGTCCGTGAGTCGCGCCTCCATGGCCAACTGCCGCAGCCCCAGATTCACCTGGTAGAAGTCGACCTCGCCCTCGAAGATCTTGACGGAGCCGTCCAGCAACGGCGTACCGAAGGTGCCGCCGACCTGCACATCCGCCGTGAGCTCGCCGGCGGCGCGGTCGACATCCGGCATGTACAGGGAGATGAGATTGAGCTCCGCGGTGTGCGCGTGCACCTCGCCCCGCACCGGCATGCTCTGCCAGCGCGGCGCATTGCGTTGTGCTTCGAAGCTGGCTTTGATGGTGCCGACCTCGCCGTCTTCCAGCTTCGCTTCCGCGTTGATGGCCGTGCGGGTGGCGGAGATGGTCACCGTGCCGGAGCCGAGCGTCGTATGCTCGATGCGATGGCTGAGCAGCTTGTGCGAAAGTTGCGCGTCGGTGAGCTCCAGGCGAGCGGTTCCCTGTATCGGCTCGTCACCTTGCGCGGAAGCGCGCGCATTGATGTCGATCGTGCCCTGGTAATCCACGGAGGGCGTCATGCCTGCCGTGAGCGTACTGATGGGAAGCCTGTTGGCCGTGAGTGTCGTGGACCACTGCTGCGGGCTCCAGTTGGCATCCGCACAGACACTGGCGGGAGTTCCCACCAGGCACAGCCACTGGAGGCGCGCCTCGGCGCTCGAGAGCTTCAGTCCAACCGGTTTTTCGAGCACCAGGTGCAACGGTTCCGTGCCATTGATGGCCAGAGCCTTGAGCTGGCCGTTGAACGCTCCCTGCGCGAACGGCCCTGCCGCGCGCGCGTCGACAGCGAGGCCGACCGCCTTGACCTCGAGACCGAGGGTGTAATTCGCCGGCTTGCCCGCTAGCGTGAAAGCAACGGTCTCGAACGTCCGGTTCTGGTAAGTCAGCTTCTGCAGATGGGTGTCTATCCTCGACTCGTGCTCCGGATGAGCGTCGAAATCGATCTCCGCATCGAGACGCTCGAGCCCGATCCCTTCATGGTGGATGCCGCTGCCGTGCGCCGTCGCGGCGATCACCGGGTCGCCCAGAGTGCCGCGAACCGTCCCGGCCGCCTTGAGTTGGCCGCGGCTGTCCGCAGCGAGGAGGCTCAGGTCCTCGGCGGCCACGCTGAAGTGCAGGTCGAGCTGGTCGTTGATACGGCCATCGAGCGCGATGTGAGTGCGCCCCAGGCCGACGCGGACGTCCTGGAACGCCCAGGTGGTTCCGGAGTGAAACAGTTTGCCGCTGCCGCTCGCCACCGCCCCGCGCAACCGCCCGCCCAGCTCGTCGAACCCGAGCGTGGTCGCGCCGCTGGGCTCGAAACTCTGTCCGGCAACCGCCAGCGTGAAATCCAGCTTGCCAGGCAGATCCGGGCGGAAATAACTCGGATCGATCCCCGTCAGCCGTCCCGACACCGACCAGGTGTCCCGCGAGGCCCACGTGACCGTGCCGTTCACGCTCGCATGGCCCTCGAAAAGATCCACCTCGGCGCGGCTATAGGTGAAGTGATCCTTGCCGAGCGAGCCGTCGACCTGCGCCGGCATCAAGGGAAAATCGCGCACCCGGGCAAGGCCATCGAGGTGCACGTCATAGGGCAGTCTTCCCTTGAGCGTGTAGGTGCCTGACGGACTGTGGAAGGGCACGTCCTTGTCCTTGCCCACCAGCGGCCAGCGGAAATCGCGCCAGCTTCCCTGCAGGTCGAGGCGTGGTCCGCCCTTCATGACCTCGATCGTTCCCGCGCCCATCGCCTGCGCGCCGGTCGCGATATGGCGCGCGCTCATGTGCCGCGCCGTCAGCACATGATTGCCATAGAAGCCTTCGAACTCGGTCTGGAAGAGTCCCACCCGCAGGCCGGTTGGATTCGCCGGACCATTTCCGCCGAAGCCGTCCGTGTCACCGTGCAGCGCGAATTGGCCGGTGATGAGGCCCAGCACGCCGCTGCCGCCCCAGGCTGTTATATCGAGGTCATGCGCGACCGCATCGCCGAGCCAGTGCCAATGGCCGGTGAGGTCGAGCGCGCGACCTGTGAAGTCAGCCCGGAACGGTGCCGTGGTGTGGATGGTGAGACCCAGCGAAGCCAGATCGCCTTTGGCCGCCACCGAGCCGACCCAGGCGGGTTGTCCTTCCGGGCGCCAATTGACACGCGCGTCGACATCGAGCCCGAAGGGGTCGGAGGCTCGCAGCAGGCCGATTCCCGAGACGTGGGTGTCGGCGATTTGTCCCTGTATCTCGAACAGGCGGATCGTGCGATGGCGAATCACCGCCGATCCCTCGATATCGGTGGCCTCGAGACTGAAGCCGCTGGGTATGGTTACCGTGGCCGTACCGATGCGGGTGTGCTCCGCGTTGACGACCATCCAACGCGGCACGAACAGCGACTCGCCCCGGGCCGGTGGCTTCGTACGGCGCTTCACCGTAACGGTAACTTTGCCGATGTAGGCATTCGGTGCGTGGACGGTCTGCCACAACAGGGGAAGCAGCTTTACCCGCCCGCCGATATCGTCGACGCGCACGGTGGCGAGGCGGTGGTCGACTTCCACGCGGTCGACATGGATGCCGCGCGCCACGCTGCCGGTGGGATGCACTATCTCGAGAGTCGTTCCCCCGAACCGATGCGGAATGCGGCTGACAATGAACTGAAAGCCGCTCTCGGTGAACACAACGTAGTAGATGACAGCCGACGGCACCGCTATCGCGAGAAAGATCAGGAACGCAGCGGTGAGGAGCAGCAGACGTCGCATGGGAAAATCTTGAGGGCCCTACAGCTTCGGCGAGAAGTTGATGTGCAACCGCGGCCCGCCGGATCGCGACAGCGGCTGTGCCACGTCGACGCCCAATGTTACGACGGGCAGCCGGAGCCGAAAACCGACGCCGGCCGCATATTCGAGCGGATCGCCGAAATGATTGAAAGCGTTGCCGTAGTCGAAAAACGTGGCAACGCCGAAGTTGCGCGGCAGATCGCGGATGATTTCCACGGTGCCCGTGATGAGGTCCTTGCCGCCGTCGCGCACGGTTCCCAGCTGCGCGGCGCATTTGCTGGTACCGGGGACCACGACGGGATTGCCTTGTTTATCCCTGCAGACGGCATCCACTGGAGATAGCTCGTCGAAGGCGAAGCCCCGCACGCTGTTATCCCCGCCGGCGAAGAAACGCATGATCGCGGGAACCTGGCTGAAGTTCGGTGTCGCGGTCGCGCCGATCTCATCCCGCAGCAGCAGATGCCATTTGCTGGCGATGGGGAAGACGCGCTCCGCCTGCAGGTGCACCTGCACGAAGCTGCCGTCCGAGCCGAATCTGGAGTCCGCGCCCCGGATCTCCGCGAAGAAGGGATGCTGGAAGATCGGCTCGCCGAGATAGCCCTTCGGGACGGAGGCAATGTCGATTCCCGGTACGATCAGCCGCTCCGTCCTGGAGATGGCGAAGGAGTTGTCGTCCGTGGTGCGCATCGCGTTCGCGAACACCACGGTCTGCCAGTTGCCCGTCACCTTGGTGACGCTCGGCCCGATGGACTGCGTGTGTGTCGTGATGTCGGCGAGCTGCAGCTGCTGGATGGTGCTTTGAAAAGTCAGATTCTCGACGGCCGGATCGCCGATGGGAATGATGTAGCGCGCCTGCAGGAGATAATGTTGCACCTGCGAGGCTTCGAGTGTCAGGCTGAAGCGATGTCCGAGGGTGTTGAGCCTGCGGTTCTCCCAGGTGAGGGTGCCGCGCACACCCGTGTCGGTCGCGTAGCCCGCGCCGAAGGAGTAGCGGTTGCGGCGGCTCTTGTCGGCGTGAATGTTCACCGGCACGACGTGCGTCTGATGATCGGCATCGCCCGGCAACACCTCGAGGTTGGCGAAGTATTGCGCGTCATCCAGGGCGAACTGCGTCCGCAGGATCTGCGTCAGGTCGAAGTAGTCGCCTTCGTGGTAGCGCAGATAGCGCCGCACGAGCGAGTCCCGGACCGAGCTCTGCTCGATGGCGGTCGGGCCGAAGCGGTAGCGCTCGCCCGTCTGCAGCTCCAGGGTCACATTCGCCTTGCGGCTCTTGGGATCGACGACGAGCTCGTTGCGAGTCAGCTTCGCATCGAGATAGCCATAGGTTGCGGCGGTTCGTTGCAGATCGCCCTTGATCGACTCGTAAGCGGCGTGGCTCAGGCGCTCGCCCGCGCGCAGCGGCGGATGCGACGTGATGCGCTCGAAGAGCGAATCGGTGGCGCCCGGTCCCTCCACGCGCACGTCCATTTTGTCGATGAGCACCGGCGGGCCGGGATCGATGTCGAGGGTGACCCGCCAGTCTCCATGGCCGAGATCCTGGACCTCCGAATTCACCTGCGGCTCGTAGTAGCCGAACGGCTTCAAGGCGGACTCCACCTCGCGCTCGACGCGGTTATGGAGCCGCTCCACGGTGTCGGCGCCGAGATCGGTGCGCTTCTTGTACCGCTCGAAGCTCAGATACACGAGCACATTGGCGCGCAGCTGATCATCAACCCCGCGGATCTCCACGTCGATGTTCGCGCTCGCGAGCTGTGAGCCGCCAAAACACATCGCGGCCAGCCAGGCCCGGCCGTACCACCGGCCCCGGGTGAGGAGATTGCGATGCGCCATCTGAAAGATCGAGCGAAGGAAAACCTTGGATTCTAGGGCCTCGCGCCGCGACTCGCTCGAAGCTCTTCCTCACTGTTCGAACGACCTTGCGGCGGCTTGGTTGACGTGTCCGTGCGGCGACCCTGACAGGCGGATTCTGGTGGCGCCGCAAGCGACCCCAGGTCAGGGCCACTGGCTCGCGGCGAGTGTGAACTCGGTTTCCCCCGTGAGTACGCCCTGGGCATCGAAGCGGCGCTCGGCCAGGTAGCCGGCACCGGACGACTCGAGCAGCAGCACGGTAGAGGCCCGCGTTCCATAATCCGGGTGGAGGACGAACGGAGCGGACAGCACCCGCTCCCATTCGAGCGGAACGCCAGTCCGCGGGAGCTCCTCGTCAGCTGTCGCCGTGGCCCGGTCATCGAGCAGCGCGAACAGTCCGGAGGCGCCCGTCTGCGAGGGATCGCCCAACCAGGCCTCGAAGCGCCGGCGTACGCGCCGCAGCTTCGGCCAGGGGGTATCGAGGAACTCGTTGGAAAGTCCATACACCCCGGGCGGCAGGGGGCGCGCGAACCGCTCCGCGCGGTTCGAGGCATACCAGAGCGAATCTCCGTCGGTCAGCAGGAGATTGAAGCCCGAATAGCGGGACGCGTCCGGCTGCAGGCGGCTGAGAAAGCTCGCCGCGCTCGCCGTGCCCCGCAGGTAGTCGGGAATCAGCGCACCGCGTGTGGGGGCGTCCGGGCGCGGGCGTTGGAGCTCCCGGAAGTTCGTGATCACGCCGAAGTGGCGGCGGCGATCCAGGCCGAGCCAGGTGCCCTGCGCGCGCAGATCGCGGCCCGCCAGGATGTCGCCGGGCACGGGCCATTTCGCGAGCGGCGCGGCGGGCCGCTCGTGAAACTCATCGCGATTGGCCGCCACGACGAGGCTGTAGCGTGGATGCGCCTGCCAGGCTAGTACGAGCAGACACATGTCAAGCTGGCTCGCGCGTCACGCCCGACCCTTGAGCCAGGCCGAGATCAGCCGATAGGAAATCGCGTGCGAGGGCGGCGCGAGCGTCGTACCAGACTCGATCTGCTGGCGGGTGAACCACGCCGCCGCTTCCAGCTCGTGGCTCACCTGTACCAGGCTGTCCGGTTCGGCGGTCGCCTGAAACCCGATCATCAGCGATGAGGGAAACGGCCAGGGTTGCGAGGAGTGATAGCGGGCACCGGTCACCGCGACGGCTGTCTCCTCCATGACCTCGCGCGCGACCGCATCCTCGAGACTCTCGCCGGGCTCCACAAAACCGGCGATCGTCGAATACCGGCCCGGGGGCCAGCTCGCCTGCCGGCCGAGCAGAGCGCGCTCACCGTCGGTCACGAGCACAATGATCGCGGGGTCGAGGCGGGGGAAGAATTCGTGACGACACGCTTCGTTCGTGCAACGCATGACATGGCCCGCGCGCTCAGGGACGGTCGGAGTCCCGCAAACGCCGCAGAACCGCTGGCGGGAGTGCCAGATCGACAGCGCGCGCGCGTACGCAAGCAAGCCGGCTTCGTCACCGCGCAGCAGCGGCGAGAGCGGCCGCAGCTCCTCGAACGTCGCACCCGGGGGGACACTCACGGGATGTTCGGGCTCGAGCTCGATGAGCACGCAGCGCGCGCCCCGAAACCATCCGAGCAGCACGAACTGACGCCCCTGCACCTCGCGAATGACAGGGTGCTCGCGAGTGAGAAATTCGATACGCGGCTCCGGCTTCGTCCGCACCAGCTGCGTGGTGCCCTTAGCCAGCATGTAAAGGGTCGCCGGATCCGCCAGCGCGGCGTCCAGCCAACTGGGGTCCTCACGCGCCTCCGCGCGCCGATCGATATACGGTCCGGAAAAGAAGTTCGGCGGGAGGTGATCCATGAGGGAATCTTAAGCGGCGGACGTTGCGGGAGAGTTTAGCAGTGCGCCGAGCCGCGCCCTGCCCGAGACGCCGAGCTGCCGGAATGTGCCCCGGAGCCTGGCGGCCGGGCCAGCCTCCGCTCCTACAGGATGTAACGGCTCAGATCCTCATCCTTCACGAGGTTGCCGAGATTGTCATCGACAT
>CAZDTG010000156.1:0-9423 GCA_964508005.1 uncultured Steroidobacteraceae bacterium | reverse complement strand
CGAGGTCCTTGAAAAAGGGACGCTCGCGATGCACGGCGTAGAAGCCCTCGGCCTCGCGCTGCGACAGGTGCAGCATGCGGGCGGCGATGATGGAGAGATTCGCCTTCTCGAGACGGCGATAGACCTCGCCGATGAGATTGCGGCTTACGCCGTCGGGCTTGACGATGGACAGGGTGCGCTCGTGCGCCATTCGCTTTGACCTTTCTGAAAGAATTGGGCGGGTTGCAGGAAACCAAAAGGCGCGCCCGCGCTCGAGCCGCGGTACGCAGCGGCGGGGTCCGACACCTCAGCTCACCAGTTTACCTTGGAGCGAGCGCCTACGGCAATTTGAGTTGCTGCGGAAGTGCTGATTTTCACACGGGTTTTTGCGGTCGGTGGGCCACGGCACCCGCGGACGCGGTCCCGGTGGCGCGAATCTCAGCCCGCGAGCGCGCTGACGCGGCACGGCGGGGGTCCTGGACGAGGGCCTAGACCGAGAAACTCTCCCCGCAGCCGCACTCGCCCTTCACGTTCGGATTGCGGAAACGGAACGCCTCGTTCAGTCCCTGCTTGATGAAGTCCACGATCGTGCCGTCCAGCAGATTCAGGCTGCCTGGATCGACAAAGACCTTCACGCCCCGGTCCTCGAACATCACATCGCCGGGAGGGACCTCGTCGGCATAGTTGATGACGTACGCGAACCCTGAGCAGCCGGTCTTGCGCACTCCGAGCCGCAGACCGACGCCATGTCCGCGCGTGGACAGGAATGTCTTGACGCGATTCGCAGCGGACTCAGTCAGTGATATAGCCATAGTGCCCCATTCTACGCGCTCCGTCCGGACGCGCCCTAGTCCGGCCAGCTATAAAGCCATGCGCTACCGCCTTGGGCAGCCGTGTGCGCCCCCCGGGCTACGCTATGCGCCCTTGCGCCAGCGCGCTAAACAGCTCAGCAGCGCATCCTCGACCACAAGCAGCCGGCCGAGTCTCTCGACAGGGACCGAGAGCGCCTCCGCCCAGCTGGCTGGAGTTCCCGGGAGACCGTCGTCCCGCGTCCGGCCCGGAAGCCGGCGGGTCAGCCAGTCCGCCACCGCAAGAGTATGGGGGCACCCGTACGCTTTAAAACGTGCGGCCCTCACAATGCCGTCCTCGACAGCGAGGTGGAAGCGCACCCAGGTCTCCTGTCCAGGGCCGCCGGCCTCGCCGGTGAGGTGGTGGGTGGCGGCGTGCGGGGCGCGCAGATCCGCTCCAACCACGGGCCGGCCGTCCTCTGCAGCCGGTGAAAGGTCCCGTAGGCGCGTTACCTCACGGCGGACCGCTTCTATCGCGTAATCCACCTCCGCTGCGGTAGTGAATCGACCCACGCTGAAGCGAAGTGAGCTCTGCGCCAGCTGCGTATCGCGGCCGAGCGAGCGCAGCACATAGGACGGCTCCGCAGACGCCGAGTTACAGGCCGAGCCTGTCGACAGCGCCAGTCCGGTCAGCCCGGTCACGAGGCTCTCGCCCTCGACACCCTCAAAAGACACGTTGAGGATGCCCGGCACGCGGGGGGCGCCCGCGGCGTTGAGATGGGTCCCGCCGAGTTTCGCCAAGCCCTCCCATAGACGCTCGCGCAGAGCCGTCAGGCGCTGCTGATCGGCCGCGACCTGCTCCGCAGCCAGCTCACACGCGGCCCCCAGGCCAACGATCTGATGGGTTGGCAAGGTGCCCGGACGCAGCCCCCTCTCCTGCCCACCCCCGAAGGCCAGCGGCTGCAGCAGCGGTCGAGTGGTGCCACGGGTGTAAAGGGCACCCACGCCCTTGGGGCCGTAGATCTTGTGCGCAGTGAGCGACAGGAAATCGATCGCCAGCGTCCGAAGGTCGATCGGGATCTTGCCCACCGCTTGGGCCGCGTCGGTATGGAACGCGATACCCCGGCTGCGGCACAGAGCGCCGATGGCACCAACATCCTGTATCACGCCGATCTCGTTGTTCACGAACATTATGGACACGAGGACCGTATCCGGACGAAGTGCCTCCCGCACAGCCTCTACGTCCACGCGCCCGTCTCGATCGGGGGTGAGGTACGTGACGAGGAAACCTTCACGCTCGAGACGCTTGCAGGGGTCGAGCACTGCCTTGTGCTCGGTACGTGTCGTGACGATATGACGACCGCGATCGGCGTTGGCGCGGATCAAACCGAGAATCGCGAGATTGTTCGACTCGGTGGCGCCGGACGTGAACGTGATTTCCCCGGGCTCGGCGCCTATCAGGGCAGCCACTTGTACGCGAGCTGTTTGGATGCGGGCGGCTGCGCGTTGGCCGAATACGTGAGTCGCCGACGACGCGTTACCGAAATCACCCGCGGCGGTAAGGCATTCAGCCATGCGAGCCGCCACGGCCGGATCCACCGGCGTCGTTGCGGCGTAGTCGAGATAGATGGGATCGTGCGCCATCACTCCTGCTCCTTTGCCTGCGTTGCGCGATCAGCGCTGCTGACGCGCGGCGCGCCACCCGCATGACGGCGGCGATTTTGTACTGCGGTCAAAATGCCGCGCAAAATATTGACCTCATTCCTGTCGAGCTCGGCTCGCTGCAGGAAACGCCGGATACGGCCCATGAGGTTGGTTCCGCTCTGGGTGCGGTCACGAAAGTCGATCTCCTCCAGAACCTGCGCGAGATGCGCATACATCCGCTCCATTTCCTCGGGCGCCGCCAGCGGCGCGGCACCCGGCGCCGTCTCGACCTTCACGCCCCGGGCCCGGAAAATCTCGTAGGCCACGAGTTGCACGGCCATCGCAAGATTGAGCGACAGATAGGCCTCGTTCGCGGGAATGCGGATGAGGATATGGGCCGCCTCGAGGTCCTCGTTGCGCAACCCCGTGCGCTCCGCTCCGAACAGCACCGCCGCGGGAGAGCGCCGTGACTCGACGACCAGCCGCTCAGCGGCGTCTCGCACGTCGGCCACCCGGAAATACTGGTCACGGTCGCGCGAGGTGGTAGCCGCCACGAAGCCGCACCCCGCCAGTGCCTCCTGCACGGAATCGACGACGCGCGCGCTGGCCAGCACATCGTCAGCACCGGACGCCCTGGCGATAGCCTCGCTATGCGGAAATTGCTTGGGTTTGACCAGCACGAGCTGATCGAGGGCCATGTTTTTCATGGCGCGCGCCACGGCGCCGATGTTGCCGGGGTGCGAGGGCTCGACGAGCACGATGCGAATGTCGGCGGAGATCATCTGTTACGCTTCGGACTATTGGCGGAAAAAAGCCTCTGGCCTTTTCCGCAGGCCAGCCGGGCAGGGGTGTGTACCACGCCGGCTACGCGCCCCGAGCAAAAGGCGTGGCTCTTGCCGGCGCAACGCAGGCCGGTTGACTGGAGTTTATGTACCGTGCACGCGCTTCTCAATATTGCCGTCCGCGCCGCGCGCCGCGCCGGCGAGGTCATTGTCCGCAACTTGAACCGTCTCGAATCGCTCACGGTCACCGCCAAGGGCCGCAACGACTTCGTGAGCGAGGTCGACACCCAGGCCGAGGCGGAGATCATCGGGATCATCCGCAAGCACTACCCGAACCACGCCTTTCTCGCGGAGGAAAGCGGGCAGAGCGGGGACAACGAGACCGTCTGGATCATCGATCCGCTGGATGGGACCACGAACTTCCTGCATGAGTTTCCGGTATTCGCCGTGTCGATCGCCTGCCAGCAAAGGGGCCGCCTGGAGCACGCAGTGGTGTACGACCCCATGCGGCAGGAGATCTTCAGCGCCTCGCGCGGCGGCGGCGCTCATCTCGACAACCGCCGCATACGAGTCAGTAAACAGCGCGGCCTCGAGGGCGCGCTCGTTGCGACCGGTTTCCCATATCGCGCGAACACCCGCTATATCGATGCTTACCTCGCCATGCTGAAGGTCGCGATGCAGAGCACGGCGGGCGTCCGCCGCCCCGGCTCGGCGGCGCTCGACCTGGCTTATGTCGCAGCGGGGCGCGTCGATGCGTTCTGGGAAATCGGTCTCGCGCCCTGGGACACCGCGGCCGGCACACTCCTCATCCAGGAGGCGGGCGGCCGCATCGGCACGCTCGGCGGTGCCGAGTACAAGCAGGAAGGCCATGTTCTGGCCGGCACGCCCAAGGTGTACAGCGCCCTGCTCGAGGCCTTCGCGCCCCTGGTTCCCGAAGAGCTGCGCGCGAGTTGAGTCGAATTCAACACGAAAAAGGCCGGCCCATTGCCGCCGCAGGCCACTTTTTCCAATAAACTAGCCGAAACCGGGGGTGATATGGCGAATCAGCTTTTTGCGACCAAGTCCATTGCCGAGCTGCACGAGCAGGAATCTTCCGGCAACCAGTTGAAGCGCGCGCTCTCGGCTACCGCCCTGACGCTGCTGGGGATCGGCGGCATCATCGGTACCGGCATTTTCGTGCTCACGGGCACCGCCGCCGCGAATCACGCCGGGCCGGCTCTGGCGCTGTCGTTCGTCGTCGCCGGGATCGGCTGCACCCTCGCCGGGCTTTGTTACGCCGAATTCGCCGCGATGATCCCTGTGTCCGGAAGCGCCTACTCCTACTCGTACGCGACCCTCGGCGAGGGCGTTGCCTGGTTCATCGGCTGGAATCTCATTCTCGAGTATCTGTTCGCCGTGGCGACCGTCTCGACCGGATGGTCCGGTTATGTGTTGAGCCTGCTCGAGCAGTTCGATATCCATCTGCCCGCCGCCCTGACGCATGCCCCCTTCGACCAGGGGGCGGGCTCACTCAGCATCGTGACCACGGGCGCGCTCATCAACCTGCCGGCGATGGCGATCGTCGCGGCGATCGCCACCATCTGTTACATCGGCATCAAGCAGTCCGCCGCATTCAACTCGGTGATCGTGGCAATCAAGGTCACCGTGGTCGTGCTGTTCATCTTCCTCGGAGTGCACTACATCAACCCGGCCAACTGGCACCCGTTCATCCCGCCGAACGCGGGTGAGTTCGGTCGCTTCGGCTGGAGCGGTGTCATGGCCGCCTCGGGCGTCATCTTCTTCGCCTACATCGGCTTCGATGCGATCTCCACGGCCGCGCAGGAGACCCGCAACCCGCAGCGCGATATGCCGATCGGCATTCTCGCCAGCCTGGTCATCTGCACATTGCTGTACGTGATCGTCGCGGTCGTGCTGACAGGAATGGTGAACTACCGGGAGCTCGACGTGGCCGCCCCCGTCGCGCTCGCCCTCGACAAGTACCCTGCCCTGCACTGGCTGGGACTTCCGGTGAAGCTGGGGGCTATTGCAGGCATGACCTCGGTCATGCTCGTGATGACTCTCGCGCAGGCGCGCATTTTCTTCGCCATGGCCCGCGACGGACTGTTGCCGCCATGGTTTTCGCACGTCCATCCGAAATTCAAGACGCCCTCCACGGGCACGGCGGTCACGGGAGTTGCTGCGGCGATCATCGGCGGTCTGTTTCCCGTGCGGATTCTGGGCGAGCTCGTGTCGATCGGCACACTGATGGCGTTTGTTACGGTGTGCATCGGCGTGCTGGTGCTGCGGCGGACACGGCCCGATCTGCCGCGGCCCTTCCGCGCGCCGGCGCCCTACTTCACCTGCATACTCGGCGCGATCATCTGCTCCGCGATGATGGTCTCGCTTGGGATCCCGACCTGGATACGGCTGGTCGTTTGGACCGCTATTGGCGTGGTCGTGTACGTGGCGTACGGCCGCAAACACAGCCGGGTACGCGCCGCCATGAACGGGTCGACCGCCAAGGCCCATCCGGCGACCATGCATTGAATTGCGGGCCGGGTGGGCGGGCATTCAGCCGCCCTGGTCCTCGTCGAAGGGCTTCTGGACGTCGAGCTTGCGGCGCAGCCGGATGTTGACGAGCTCCACCGCAACGGCGAAGGCCATCGCGAAGTAGAGATAACCCTTCGGGATCTCGAAGTGCACGGCCTCGGCGACGAGAGCGGCGCCGATCAGGATGAGAAAGGCGAGCGCCAGCATCTTGATCGTAGGATAGCGCTCAATGAATGCACCGACCGAGCGCGACACCCACATCATCACGAGAAGCGACGCGACGATGGCGGCGACCATGATGGCGAGGTCCTTGGCGAGTCCCACGGCGGTGAACACGGAGTCCAGCGAGAACACGACGTCGATGGCGCCGATCTGCACCACGATCATCGCGAAGCTCGCGTAGACCCGCTGCGCGCGTGCCACCTGTCTCGATGCACCCTCCAGCGTGTGATGGATCTCGAGCACGCTCTTCGCGAGCAGGAACAGTCCGCCGACCAGCAGGATGAGATCGCGGCCCGACACCTGCTGCTCGCCGACTTGGAACAACGGCTTCACGAGACGGGTGAGCCAGACGATCGAAAATAACAGCGCGATGCGTGTCAGCATCGCAAGAGCGAGCCCGGTGATGCGGGCCGCCTCCTGGCGGTTCGGCGGCAGGCGCGCCACCAGGATCGAGATGAAGATGATGTTATCGAAGCCGAGAATGATCTCGAGCAGCGACAACGTCACGAACGCCAACCACGTTTGCGGATCGGCGAGCAGAGCGAGCACGGCGGTGGACGAAGGAGCCTGACCGGAGCCAGGCCCCCTATGGGAGCTCGTCGACAGCCGATTTACGCGCCGAGGGGAACAGGTGCTCCGCGGTCAGGCCGCAATCGAGCGCGATCGCGCTCGAGATATAGATGGACGAGTAAGTTCCGGCGATGATGCCGATCATCAACGCCTCCGAGAACCCCTTCAGGACCGGGCCCCCGAGAAACAACAGTGCCACCACCACGATGGAGGTCACGACCTTGGTCATGATCGTTCGCGACAGGGTCTGGTTGATGGACTGGTCGAGCACGACGTCGGGAGGCAGGCGGCGATTCGTCTCGAAGCGCTCGCGGATACGGTCGAACACCACCACCGTGTCGTTGAGGGAGTAGCCGATCACCGCGAGGATGGCCGCGACCACCGGCAGATCGAATTCCGTCTGGGTCACCGAGAAGATACCGATGACGAGGATCGGGTCGTGCAGCACGGCCAGGATGGCGCCGAACGACAGACGCCAGGTATGAAAGCGGAACGCGATGTAAATGAAGATCAGCAGCAGCGTGAAGCTCAGAGCCCAGATGGCGCTGGTCTTCAGCTCATTGCCGACCTGCGGGCCGACGACGTAGAGCTGCGGCACCGTTGCGCCGGGATCGATGGCTTTCACGACCGTCTCGAGCCTGGTGCGTATCGTCGCCTCGGTCTGGCCGGGCTCGGGCGGCATGCGCACGACCAGATCGCGCGAGGAGCCGAAATTCTGTACCTGCGGCTCGCGGAAGCCGGCGGCGGCGAGCTTGCTGCGCACCTCCTCGACGTTCACCGCGCGCGTGAAGCTCACCTGCGCGCTCACGCCGCCCGTGAAGTCGATACCCAGATTGAGTCCGCGGGTAAAGAACGAGACGATCGAAGCGAGCATCAGCACGGCCGACAGCGTGTACCACACTTTCCGTGTGGCCATGAAAGGGTAATTGGTTTGATGACTGAAGAATTCCACGCGGGCGATCCTTAGATCGGCAGCCGGGCGAGCTTGCGCCGGCCGCCATACATGAGCGTGATGAGAGCACGGCTACCCATCAGGGAGGTGAACAGCGAGGTCGCGATGCCGAGCGTCAGCACGATGGCGAACCCGCGGATGGGGCCGCTGCCGAACACCCAGAGCACCACACCGGCGATCAGCGTCGTGATGTTCGAATCGGCGATGGCCGAGAAGGCTTTTTCGAAGCCTGCGCGGATCGCCGCCTGCGGCGACACGCCCTTGCGGATTTCCTCACGGATGCGCTCATAGATGAGCACGTTGGCGTCCACCGCCATACCGACAGTAAGGATGATGCCCGCGATGCCTGGCAAAGACAGCGAGGCGCCCATCATCGAGAGCAGCGCCGTGAGCAGCACCACGTTCGCAAGCAGCACGAGATCCGCGACGATGCCGAAGACCTTGTAATAGACGGCCATGAAGACGAACACCCCGGCCATCCCTATGATGAGGGCCGTGACCCCCTTCTCGATGTTCTCGCTGCCGACGCTCGGGCCCACCGCGCGCTCCTCGACGACGTAGATCGGGGTGGAGAGCGAGCCGGAACGCAACAACAGAGCCAGGTCACGAGCCTCGCCGGCGCTGAGGCCGGTAATCTGGAAGTTGGTGCTGAAAACACCGCGGATGGTGGCATCGTTGATGACGGTCTCGTCGGTTACATCGTGCGTCACCGGCTTGCCGTTGACATCGCTCGTCTCGCGACGCTTCTCGATGAGGACCACCGCCATCGGCTTGTTGAGGTTGGCCTTCGTCGTCTTCAGCATGTTCTCGCCGGCGCGCGCATCGAGTCGCACGTTGACGGCGACCCCTTCCGTCGACTGGCCCACTGTTGCATTCGTGAGCTGGTCGCCGGTGGCGATGATCTCGCGCTTGAGCAGAATCGGCCGCCCGATCCGGGTGTGCGTGTAGAGCTTCGAGCCCAGCGGAGCCCGGCCGCGCTGCGCGGCCTCGAAGGCGTTGTTCTGGGTGTCCTCGAGGCGGAACTCCAGTGTGGCCACGCGGCCGAGAAGGTTCTTGATCTCCGCGGAATTCTGCACCCCTGGCAGCTGCACATTGATGCGGTCGAGGCCCTGACGCTGCACGATGGGCTCGGACACGCCGAGCTCGTTCACCCGGTTGCGCAGGGTGGTGATGTTCTGCTGAATGGCGTAGTCCTGACGCTCCTTGATCTGCGCCGGTGTCATCACGGCCTGGATGGCCGAGCCGCTCGGGAGGCTTTCCGTCGAGATGGAAAGACCCTGCAGAGCCTGGCTCACGGCCGAACGGGCCGCGCCGACGTCCGCCTCCGGCGGGAGGATGACACGCACGGCGTTGGGCCGGGCACTGTTGACGGCAAGCGTGACCACATCCTTGAACGGAATGTTGGCGGCGGAAAGCGCACGCCGCACATCCTGGGCATAGCCTTCCAGAACCTGGTTTACCGCGCCGTTCACATCGACCTGATACAGCAGGTAGAGTCCGCCGCGCAGGTCCAGGCCCAACGGCATGGGACGCAGCCCCATGGCGCGCAGGAACTCCGGCGTGCGGGGCGCGAACGATAGTGCGGTGATGTACGTGTCCTTGTAGCGATCGTTCACGGCGTCGCGCGCGGCAAGCTGATCCGGCACGCTCGAGAAGCGCACCATCAGTCGGCCCTTGTCTATGTAACTGCGGTCGAAGTGGACCTTCTTGTCCTTGAGGAACGTCTCCAGCTCCGTGGCTGCCGCGGGCGTGATGGCCGCGTGGTCCTTACGCGCGACCTGCAGCGCCGGATCCTCCCCGAAGAAGTTGGGAGAGGCAAACAGCAGACCGAGCACCAGAACCGCGGCGACGAGAATGTATTTCCAGCGTGCGTATTCGAGCATGGCTCAGGCGCTTTTCAGAGTGCCCTTGGGCATGAGGGAACCGACCTGGAACTTCTGCACCTTCACGCGCACGC
>CAZDTG010000155.1:0-9563 GCA_964508005.1 uncultured Steroidobacteraceae bacterium | reverse complement strand
GGGATGGGCCTCATCCGCAACGCGTTGGAGCAGGGACGGCAGGCGGTGGAGGCGATCCATTCGCTGCGTCCGCGCGGCGGCGAGCTGCTGGATCTGGTGATCGTTGGGGCCGGACCGGCCGGCTTCGCCGCATCGCTCGGGGCGCTCTCCAGGCGCATGCGCTTCGTCACCATCGAGCAGGAGACTCTCGGCGGGTGTGTGTTCCAGTATCCGCGCGGCAAGCTCGTGATGACGGCTCCGGCAACCGTGCCTCTGGTCGGCAAGGTGAATCTGCGGCAGACCAGCAAGGAAGAGCTGCTGCGATTCTGGACCGAGGTGGAGCGCAAGACCGGCGTGCGGATCAATTACCGCGAGCGGGTCGATGACATCAGTGGCGAGGGCGCAGGTTTCCTGGTCAAGACATCCCGCGCCGAGTACCGCGCGCACACCGTTCTCCTCGCGATCGGCCGGCGCGGCACTCCGCGCAAGCTCGGCGTGCCGGGAGAGGAGCTGCCGAAGGTCGTCTACCGGCTGATCGATCCGGACCAATACGCGGGGCAGCACGTGCTGGTCGTCGGGGGCGGCGACAGTGCGCTGGAGGCTGCGGCGAGCATCGCGGAGTCCGACGACACCAGCGTCGTACTCTCCTATCGGGGCGAGTCCTTCGATCGGGCCAAGCAGCGCAATCGCGACCGCGTCAGCGGTGCCGCGCGCACCGGACGCATGCGGATCATGATGAATTCCATTGTCCGCCAGATCACCCCGGACGCCGTCGCCATCGAGCACCTGGGGCAGCTGCTCAAAGTCCGCAACGATACGGTTATCGTCAATGCCGGGGGGGTGTTGCCATCAGACTTCCTGCGTCGCATTGGCATCGACGTCGAAACGAAGTATGGCACTGCGTGAGCTCACACTGAGCTCTCTTTTTGCTCTGAGCCTCGGCCTCGCGCATGCCGCGCCGCGGCCCCCGGATCCACTGGAGGCGGCGAAGAGCGACATTCGCGTGAAGAATTTCGCGGCGGCGGCGGTGGAGCTGCAGAGATTGGCCGCCGCAGGCAACGCCGAGGCGCAATACCTGCTCGCCATCTTCTATCTCAACGGCCTCAATGGTCCGCGTGATCCCGTGAAAGCCCGCGAGTGGCTGGAGAGATCCGCAGGCCGCGGGGATGCGCGAGCCGCCTCGAGTCTCTCGGTCCTGGCGTCCGAGTCCGCCCCGCCCGACCTCACCCAAGTCGACCTGACCGATCCGCGAACACGCGTGGAGGCACTCTGGTTGGCCGCCGAACGAGGCGATTTGCCGCGTCTCAGGGCGGCCGTGAGCAAGCAACTCGTCGATTCATGCGACGCGTTCGGCCGCGGCGCGCTCGCCCGGGCGGCGCAGGGCGGACGCGCCGCAGCAGTCACCTTTCTGCTCCGACAGGGCGCTGCCGTGGACGCTCGCGACTCGCATGGCGTCACCCCGCTCATGCTGGCGGCGCGCGCCGGCGGTATGGAAGCGGTCGACGCTCTGCTGAAGGAACATGCCGATCCGAGCGCTGCCGATGAGAGTCATGACACTGTGCTGATGTACGCGACGATGAGCGGCAGGATCGGGGTAGTCGAGCGTTTGCTGTCCGCGGGCGCGATCCCGACCGCGCGCAATGTGCAGGACTGGTCCGCCTTGGACTTCGCGATGGTGAGCGGGGCTTCCGAGATCGCCGCGCGGTTGAAGGATAGCGGTGCGACTGCTCTGGGCCACAACGCAATCTCCAATGCCGCGCTGACTTCCGTGAACAGGCCGGCGCGGTCGCAATCCGATCTTTACGCCGGCTGGCCGGATGTGACTGTCGCTGCGGTGAAAAGGGAGCCCTCACTCCTGGACGCGGTGCTTGCCCGGGGAGCCGACTCTAACACCCCGGGCCCCGCAGGGGCCCCAACACTGGTGGTCGCCGCTGTCGCCGGGCCGCCAAAGTCCGTCGAGACCCTGCTCGCGTCCGGGGCACGCCCCTCGCAGGTCGACGCCCGCGGGGACACCGCGTTGATGGTCGCGATTCGCGGCGGCAGGGGTGATATCGTCGACATCCTGCTGCGCAACGGGGTATCGCCCGAAGAACATACCGCCGCCTCGGAGCCGGCCCTCGTTGCCGCGGTGAAGTCCGGCGCCGCCGCGATCGTGCGCAGACTGCTCGATGCGCGGGCACATCCCGACTCGCAGAATGCGCGCGGCGAGAACGCGCTGATGCTCGTCGCGCAAGCCGGCGAAATGGATCTGCTGCGCCGGCTGCTGGATGCCGGCGCCAGCACGGAGTTGGAGGACAAAGCGGGCCGGACCGCACTGTGGCGTGCGGCTCATGCCGGCAGGCTCGAGGCGGTTCAATTGCTGGCAGGCCGCGGCGCGAATGTCAATCACACCGACGCGGACGGCGTGCCCCCGCTGGCTGTCGCCAGCCGCATGGGCCGCGGGACAGTGGTGAGCTATCTGCTCACCAAAGGCTCACGAGCCGACCTTGCCTCCAAATTGGGCGACACCCCGCTGTTGTGTGCCGCCGCGGCCGGCCAGGTCGCGATAGTGGAGCAATTGCTTGCCGCGCACGCCGCTGTGAATGCGCAGAACCGGTTCGGCGATACGGCCTTGATCGTCGCCAGCCGCCGCGGAGATTACGGGGTAGTCCGGAGCCTCCTCGCCGCCGGTGCCAGCGCGAGTCTGCGCAATCAAGACGGCCGGACGGCAGCGGACGTCGCCGAGGCACGCGCCTTCACGAAAGTCGCCGAGCTGCTGCGCTCGGGCTGAGGGCTCGGCCCCGGGCGCGCTATTTAAAGTTGCGCCGCACCAGACTCGCAGCTCACGTGAGCTTGCGCATGATCCCGTCGGCGCCGACGCCGAAGTCGCTGCCGCGCCAGGTGAAGCGTGAAGTGAAAAAACTGCGGCACCACACCCAGCAGATCAACAGGTCGCGCGCGGGCAGCAGCCACAGGTCGGCGAACAGCGGCCGGCCGCCGCGCACCCGATGCACGAAATGCAACGCCAGCCGGGCCGCCACGGTCACCTGGAACAGCGACCAGGCCGCCATGGAGAACGGAGCCTGCGCCGCCCCCAGGGCAAGTCCGAGGAGCGCCAGCGGCAGGCTGAAGGTGAAGAAAATGAACCGGAAGCTGCGGGGCCGCAGCACATACAGCGTGCGCATCCAACGCAACTCGTGGCGCACCAGGGACTCGAACGTCGGCTCGTGGTGCTCCGCCTTGAGCTGATACGAGGACAACACGATCCGCAGCCCCAGGCGCCGCACCAGCTGCCCCAACTCGTAGTCGTCCGCGAGATGGTTCGCGATTCCCAACAGGCCGCCGATGGCCTGCAGCGTGTCGCGCCGCAGGCACAACGTCTGCCCCGAGACGTAGTTCTGATGACCGAACAGCCACGCCAGCAGCACCGAGGGCATGTACCACTCGTTGATGTACATCGCCCCCAGGCGCGACCAGATCAGCGGCGTGGGCTCGCCCTGGTACAGGCACGTGACGAGTCCCACCTTCTTGTCCAACAGCGGGGCCGTGACGCTGGTGAGATAGTCAGGTCCGACGAACGCATCGCTGTCGGCCATGACGAGCATGTCGTGCCGGGCGAGCCTCAGCATGTTGATGAGGCTGCTGATCTTGCGGTTGTGGCCGTGTTGGCGCGGATCGACGACGACTTCGATCGGCAGCGCGGGAAACTCGGCCACCAGGCGCGCGACGACGGCCAGGGCGGGGTCGGCGGCATCACCAACACCAAAGACGATCTGGAACCGGGGGTAGTCCTGCCGGCAAAAAGAGCGCAGATTCTCGTACAGCCCCGGTTCCGCGCCGCACAGCGGCTTGAGCACGGTGACCGCAGGCAGCTTGACGGGCGAGCCGCCCGCTTTGCGTCTGCGCCACACGAGTACCGCGATGAGCGCCATCGATGCGTAGGCGGCCGCGAGCGCCAGGCTGGCGAGGCCCAGGGTTGCGATGAGCGGGTGAACGGCGGCCATGGATTCTTCGACGCACCTCAGGTCGTTATATTGCGACTTCTCGGCATTCCCGGGTGGGAGCTCGTAGCGGCGCTTTGCAGCCGCCCCCGCGGCCTATTTTGTATCACAAAGGACACAGTTCCGTGACTGAAGAACACTCAATCCTTACGGAAGTCTTACGCTCACGCTCAAGCCCTCAAGATATGGTCGCACGAGCCGCACCTCGCGGTGATTCTTTTTTACTCCGCGAATAGTGCGAAGCCTGCCATTGGCGCTGGCGAACTTTGCGATCTGGACTATCGGCACCCTGGCGACGGCCGGTGTGATCCTGCGGCCGTTCAACCTGCCGGAGGCGATATGGGCCGTGGCCGGCGCGGCGGCTCTCGTGGGCTTCGGGCTCTTACCCGCAAGCGCCGCACTCGCAGGTGTCGTCAAGGGGGTCGACGTCTATCTCTTTCTGATCGGAATGATGCTGCTCGCCGAGATCGCGCGGCGGACCGGGTTGTTCGACTGGCTGGCGAGCCAGGCGGCCGCGCATGCGCGCGGTTGCGCCAGGAGGCTGTTCGGTCTCGTCTATCTGGTCGGGATTCTCGTGACGGTGTTCCTTTCGAACGATGCGACCGCGGTGGTCCTGACACCGGCGGTCGCCGCGATAGCGCGCTCCGCGCGGATCTCCCGGCCCCTGCCCTATCTTTTCATCTGCGCGTTCATCGCGAACGCGGCGAGCTTCGTGCTGCCGATCTCGAATCCGGCCAACCTGGTTATCTACGCCGACAGGATGCCGCCGCTGGCCGGATGGCTGCCGCACTTCGCGTTGCCCTCGGTGCTCGCGATCGGTGCAACTTATGTCATTCTGCGCTACACGCAGCGCGAGTCGCTCGGGGAGCCGCTCGCGACCGAGGTCCCCGTACCCCGGCTGAGCGTCTACGGGAGAACGGCCGCATTCGGCATCGCTCTCACGGCGCTGGGCCTGATGATCGCTTCGGCGCTGGGGAGGCAGCTGGGACTGCCGACGTGTCTCGCCGGTCTGGCGACGCTGGCGCTCGTTTCGGGACTGCAACGCGCCGCGCCCTGGCCGTTCCTGCGGGAGATCTCCTGGGGCATCATTCCCCTGGTGGCGGGCTTGTTCGTTCTGGTCGAGGGGCTGGAGCAATCGGGCGCCATTCGCGCCTTGAGCGAGTTGTTGCGCGATCAGGCGCAGCGTTCCCAGACTCTCACGGCGGGCGCCTCCGGCGCTCTCATCGGCTTTGTCTCCAATCTCATCAACAATCTGCCCGCGGGGTTGATCGCGGGCACCGCGGTGCATGCGGCGCAGCTACCCGGCAACGTCACCGGTGCTGTCCTCATCGGTGTGGACCTCGGACCCAACCTGTCCGTTACGGGCTCGCTGGCGACGATCCTATGGCTCACCGCCTTGCGTCGCGAGGGTGTCCACGTGAGCGCCGTGGACTTCCTCAAGCTGGGGGTTCTCGTCATGCCGCCGGCGCTTGCTCTTGCCCTGGGCGGTCTCATTTTGGCCGGGTAGGAACCCGGACAGGAGGGTTCGCGGATCGCCGTCCCAGGTGAGAAGATACCCGCTAGAGCGACGACTGGAGCAATGGCATGGCCGACACCCCCCGGATCGCCGTAGTTGGCAGCGCCAACACCGATCTCATCACGTTCGCCGCCACGTTTCCGCGGCCCGGTGAAACCCTGTTCGGCAGCAACTTCGATCTGGGCTTCGGCGGCAAGGGCGCCAATCAGGCGGTTGCCGCGCGGCTGTGCGGCGCGCAAGTCCTGATGGTGGCCAAGGTCGGCAGCGATCTGTTCGGGGAGGCGACGCTGAAGAATTTCAGCGCGTTTGGAGTTGACACCGCCCACGTCAAAATGGTCCAGGGCGCTCCCACCGGTGTCGCGCCGATTTTCGTCGAGCCCAACGGCCAGAACCGCATCATTGTCGTGAAGGGCGCCAACGATCTGCTGCTGCCGGAGGATGTCGATGCGGCGGCCGGGCAGCTGCGCCAGGTCGACACGATCATTTTGCAGTTCGAGATTCCACTCGCCACGATCTACCACACCGTGCGCTTCGCCCGCGCGCACGGGATCCGTTGCATCGTCAATCCGGCGCCGGCCGTGCCGGCCAGTCTGGCCGACCTCGCGGGCGCGGATTACTTCATCCCCAACGAGACGGAGGCCGAGCTCATCACCGGCCTTCCGGTGCAGACGCTCGAGCAGGCCGGGTCATGCGCCATGGCGCTCCTCGACAAGGGCTTCCCGCGGGTGGTGATCACCTTGGGCGCACGGGGTGCGTTGCTTGCCGACGGGGCGGGGCAGGTCCACGTGCCGCCCTTTGCGGTCACGGCTGTCGATACTACCGGTGCGGGTGATGCGTTCATCGGCAGTCTCGCGGTATTTCTCGCCGAGGGTATGCCGGAGAAGGATGCGGTCGCTCGCGCGAGTCTCTATGCGGCGCTGTCGACGACCCGGGTCGGAACGCAAAAGTCATTTCCGCGGCGTGCCGAGCTCGAAACGGAATGGGCGCGGCGGGGGCGGACCTAGAGGCCCGTGGCAGCTCGCGAGGCGGGCCAACAAGAATCATCCAAAGCGGCAGGAGGGGGTCAATGTTTGTCGTGCAGAGCTATCCGCTCGCCGTCGTGTTCTGTGTCCTGACGATGTTTTGCTGGGGCTCGTGGGCGAACACCCGCAAGCTCGCCCGCAAGGACTGGCGCTTCGAGCTCTTCTATTGGGACTACGCCATCGGTGTCCTGCTGTTGACGTTGCTCGTGGGTCTCACGCTCGGCAGCTCCGGTGCCGAAGGGCTTTCCTTCGCGGCCGACCTGTCGCAGGCGTCCGCGCGCAGCATCGCCTCCGCGCTGCTGGGCGGGGCGATCTTCAATCTCGCCAATCTCCTGCTCGTGGCGGCGATCGACATCGCCGGGATGGCGGTCGCCTTTCCCGTGGGCATCGGGCTCGCACTCCTCATCGGCGTCGTCGTAAATTACGTTGCAGATCCCGTGGGCAACTTCGCGCTGCTCGCGACGGGCGTCCTCCTGGTCACCCTGGCGATCGTTCTGGATGCCGTGGCGTACCGCCGCCTGCCCGGCGGGGGCGCGGGGGTGAGCACGAAAGGGTTGCTCCTGTCCGTTGCGTGCGGGGTCTTCATGGGAATGTTCTATCGCTTCGTCGCCGCGGCCATGTACGCGGACCCCGCCCATCCCGAGCCCGGCAGGATGGGTCCTTATGCGGCGGTCTTCGTGTTCGCGGTCGGCATATTCCTGAGCAATTTCCTGTGGAATACGCTCGCCATGAAGAAGCCGTTCGTGGGTACGCCGGTAGCCTTCGCCGACTACTTCCGGGCCGGTATCAACACCCACCTGAGCGGCATCCTGGGCGGGGTGATCTGGGGAGTGGGCATGACCTTGAGCCTGATTGCCTCGGGCCGGGCCGGGTTCGCCATTTCCTACGGGTTGGGTCAGGGAGCGACCATGGTGGCCGCCTTCTGGGGCGTCTTCATCTGGAAGGAGTTTCGCGAAGCGCCCCGCGGCACCGCGGCGCTGCTCGCCGCGATGTTCGTCTGCTTCCTGAGCGGGCTGGCGCTGATCGTCCTGGCGCGCACGCAGTGACCCCGTCACAGCACGAGGGCGGCGATGACGACGACGCAGAACGCAAGTACCGCTGTCGCCCAGAGGGCGAGCAACAGCTCGCTGCCAATGACGAGCGCGTGTCCCACCGCTCTCAGCCTCTCGCCGCGCGGGCGCGGCTTGATGTGCGCAGGGCGGAATGCAACACCAAGGCCGGCAATATGGGGATGGCGCAATGTTGTCATGACACTCTCCTGTCGCTCGTTCGCCAGGGCATGACTCAGTGCCCGGCACTCACCAGTTGTGCGATACGCACGAGCACGAGGCCCGCGGCGATAATCAGGTAGCCCCGGAGCACGCCCATCCAGAGACGACGCAACGGGCTGAGCCGCGCGGCGGGCAGTTGATCCAGGGGTGGCATGCGCCATGTGGCGCGCTGCGACTCGCCGACGGGCTCGATGACCATGCCGCGCAGGCGACGAATCCAGGCGGTGGCGATCCAGGCCACGACAGTCACAATGCTGCCGCCGGCCAGGATCATGAGGATTTGCCGGCCGGTGATGTCGGGATACAGCACGGAGGCGGTGAGGATGATGGACAGCATCACCATCGCGGCGATCACGGCTCCCGTGAACAGATTGAGCCAGCGCCCATTCACCCACGGCCCGAGCACGGCGCGGTCGTTGCACAGCAGTAACAGGAACACGGTCGCGCTCGGCAGCAGGACTCCGGCGAGCGCCTGCACCGCGTTGGTGAGCAGACCAAGGGGCATGTCCGGCGTCAGCACGAGTGCCGCGGCTCCCAGGAGCAGACCGGCGTACATGGCGTAAAAGACCTTCGCTTCGCGAGGCTTGCGGTGCAGGGAGTGATTGAACTTGAGAACGTCGGCGACCGCGTAAGCGGTGGAGAGGGAGATGGCCGATGCGCCGATGATGCTGTAATTGATGAGTGCCAGCGCAAAGATGACGGCGGGCACGCTGCCGAAGTACTTCCGGATGCCATCCGCGACGGCTCCCGTGTCCGTGAACTGCCCGAACTCCGGATGATGCGCAAAGGTGACGGCGGCCGCCGCCATCAGGACGATTGCGCCTCCGATGACGATGACGATTCCCAGCACCAGATCGGTGCGCGCATAGCGGATGAAACGCGGGGTAATCCGCTTGTCGATGATGTAGCTCTGCTGGAAGAACAGCTGCCACGGCGCGACCGTCGTGCCGATGATCCCGATGATCAGCAGCATCACATTGGCCAGGCCGCCCTCCGGAACCTGCGGGAGCTGCGGCACGAGCAGACCATCGGCAAGCGCGCCTGCCGGGGGGTGCACCAGGACAAACAAGGGAATGAGGAGCAGGCTGAACAGCACCAGGCACATCGCGAAGCGCTCGAAGCGGCGGAAATTGCCGGTGCTGGCAGCGCCAACGACGATGGCAACCGCGATCAGCACGCCGCCGGCTTTGGGCAGGCCGAGGTATTGCAGCCCGAGATTGATGCCGATGAACTCCGAGACCAGGGTCAGGGCATTCAGCAGGAACAGGTCGATGACACTGAACGCGCCCCAGAACCGGCCGAAGCGCTCGAGGATCAGGCGAGCGTGACCGACACCGGTCACGGCCCCCAGACGGATCACCATTTCCTGGTTGACGTAGAGCACGGGGATCAGGAGCACGAGCGTCCACAGCAGCGAGTTGCCGTAATTCTGGCCGGCCTGGCTGTAGGTGCTGAACGCGCCGGCATCGTTGTCGCCGGCCATGACGATCAGACCCGGGCCGAGGATGGCCAGCAGGGTTCTCACCCGGGCCCACCAGCCAGTGCGGGGCGCCGTGTCACCCTCGTCAATCGTGCCGAGCGCGCCTTGTATGCGACCGACGTGCGCTTCGTCCAGCTGTGCGCCACGTGGCGCGGACTCCTGCTCCGGGCTGCCCGGCTCGGGAATGGCCAACTCTCGGCTCGTGTAACTCATCACTGTGTTCCTTTGAAGGGCTGTTGATTGCGCACGATTGCCGTTCATCTCAGAACTGCACATGCGTGCGCACGGCGAGGATCGATACCGGTCCGCGGTCGC
>CAZDTG010000154.1:0-9721 GCA_964508005.1 uncultured Steroidobacteraceae bacterium | reverse complement strand
TTGCGGCTCCACGGACGGTACTACGAATAGGCAGCAAGGCGCGAGGTATTCGATGAGCAAGGAATTCAGAGTTGCCGTGGTGGGAGCCACCGGTCTGGTGGGTGAGACCCTGATCCAGGTGCTCGAGGAGCGCAACTTTCCCGTCGCGGAGCTCCACGTGCTCGCGAGCGACCGCTCGCTCGGGAAAAGGGTGGATTTCAGGGGACGCAGCCTTCCGGTGCGGGAGCTCTCGACTTTCGACTTCAGTAACGCCGACATCGGACTGTTCTCCGCGGGCGCCGCGATCTCGCGCGAATACGCGCCGCAAGCCGCGGCGGCCGGCTGCATCGTCATCGATAACACCTCCGAGTTCCGTTACCTCGATGACGTTCCGCTCGTCGTCCCCGAGGTCAACCCGCACACCATCGTGCAGTACAAGAACCGCAGGATCATTGCCAACCCCAACTGCTCCACGATTCAGCTCGTGGTGGCGCTGAAGCCCATTCATGACGCGGCGGGCATCGAGCGCATCAACGTGGCCACGTACCAGTCCGTGTCCGGCGCGGGCCGCGAGGCGGTCGAGGAGCTCGTTCAGCAGTCCATCGCGCTGCTGAGCGGCAAGGGACCCGTCGAGGCGCACGTCCTGCCCAAGCAGATCGCCTTCAACTGCATTCCGCACATCGACCGGTTCGAGGACAATGGCTATACGCGCGAAGAGATGAAGATCGTCTGGGAGACTCGCAAGATCCTCGAGGACCCCGCCATCCGCATCAATGCGACGGCGGTCCGTGTGCCCGTCTTTTATGGTCATTCGGAGGCCGTGAGCATCGAAACCCGGACGAAGATCACAGCTGAGGAAGCTCGTTCTTTGCTGCAGAAGGCCGCTGGGGTAGAGGTCTGGGATGAGCGCCGGGACGGCGGGTACCCGACGGCAGCCACCGAGGCAGCGAACCGCGACACAGTTTATGTCGGCAGAATACGTCAAGATGCGTCCACGGACAGGGGACTTAACTTATGGGTCGTTGCGGACAATGTGCGCAAGGGGGCTGCCACGAACAGCATCCAGATCGCCGAGATTTTGGCGCAGCAGCCGATTTAAGTTATATTGCCGCCCCAATTGCGGTGGGCTCGCGAATTGCGGTCCATTCAATTGTTTTAACAAGATATTTCACCCACTGAGGCCTCCCGGGGTGTCGTAATGGTCGCCAAACGCTCAAGCCGGGCGCTGGCATTGCTGCTGATGTTGCCGTCAGCCGCGTTTGCCCTCGGTCTTGGAGACATTCGTCTCCTTTCTCCACTCAACGCACCGCTCGACGCTGAGATCGATCTGGTGGACGCTACGCCTGAGGAGCTGCAATCCCTCCAGGCGCAGATTGCCTCGCGCGACACTTTCGCCCGGCACGGGCTCGAGTGGCCCGTGTTCCTCAGCAACGTGCAGGTGAAGACGAACCGTGCGGCCGACGGCCATGCGTTCATCAAGCTCAAGTCCACCGATGCGATTACCGAGCCGTTCATCACGCTTTTGATCGAGGTGAACTGGGCCCGCGGCCGGCTCGTGCGCGAGTACACGATGCTGCTCGATCCGCCGGTGTTTACGCCGGGACAGACGCCGGCCAGCAATACGCCGGTAGCCGCGCCTTCCGCCGGCGCTAGTGCGCGTGAAGGGGCGATTGCACGTGGTGCCGAACCGGTGCCGCCCGCGTCGCCGGCTCCTTCAGATTCCGGTGCTGATGTTGCCGCGCCTGCCGCTGCTGCGGCGGCTTCGGACTCGTCTGACGCTACCGCGGATACGGCTGCTGCTACTGCGAAGCAGGGCTCGCGGACTGCTAGAACGGTTGCTCCGCCGCCGGCTGCCGCCGAAGGAGCTGGTGCCGGGGCGAGCCACGTCGTCCGGCGCGGCGAGACGCTGTCGTCGATCGCCACGAGCGTCGCCGGAGCGAAGGATAATTCGCCGGAGGCGCACAGTTGGATGTTGGCTATTTATCAGGCCAATCCACGTGCCTTCCAGCAGAACATGAACATACTGCGCACCGGCGCGGTACTGCGTATTCCCGAGAATTCCGCGGTGTCCGCGGTGTCGTCCACGGCCGCTGCCGCCGAGATTCGCCGGCAATATGCCGCGTGGCGCGGTGGTGCCGCCCCAGAGAGCACTTCCTCCGGAGCACAGTCGGGACAACTCCATCTCGTGACGCCGTCGGATGGTTCCGCCGGCCCGGCTACCGCGGCGTCCAGCGGCGAAGTGAAAGCGCTGCAGGGTCGCGTTCACGACCTCGAAGGCCAGCTGAGTGAATCGAAGCGTCTGCTGGAAATGCGCAACGCCGAGCTTGCCGACCTGCAATCACGGGTTGCCGCCGCCAAGCGGGCAGCGGCCGCGCCGGGCGCCGAGGCTCCTCCAGCCGCAGCGGCTCAACCAGCCGCCCCCAAGACGCCTGCAGCGGCACCCTCTCCGCCGCCTCCGGAGCCAGCAGGGCAGGCTGCGCCGCCGCCCGCGGCCGCCGCACCGGCACCCGCCGAGGAGCCTCCGTCGCGGGCCGCGCCGGAGTCCGCGCCGCCCCCGGCGGCAGCCGCTCCCAAAGAGCCGACGCATCGTCCGAAGCCTACCCCGCCAGCCCAGCAGCCGGGCGGCTCGTTCCTCGACTCGCTGCTCGACTACTGGTGGGCGCTTGCGCTGCTCGTGGTCGCCGCGGCCGGCTATTTCGGTTTCAAGACCTGGCGCTCGCGCCGGCAATCCGAGTTCGACGATTCCCTGAGCCGCCTGGCGGTGGCGGGCGCGAACTCTGCCGAACGCGGTTTCGCGGCCGGGGATACGGCTACGATGCGTCCGGTGGCCGGCGAGAATCCCGAAGGGGCCTTTCTCGTCGAGGAATCGGGAACGCACCAGCGGCCCCGGTTCAGCGGCGCCGGTGCCGCCTCCTCGGGTGCCCGCCACGTGCCGGCCTCCGACGAGACGATCAGCTCCGAGGCCGCGATCAATCTCGACCAGGGTGATCCGCTCGCCGAGGCCGATTTCCACATGGCCTACGGTCTGTACGACCAAGCCGCTGATCTCATCCGCATCGCGATCAACCGCGAGCCGGACCGCCGCGACCTGAAGCTGAAGCTCCTCGAGGTGTTCTTCGTCTGGGGCAACAAGGAGCAGTTCCTGACCGCGGCGCGCGAGCTCGCCGCGAGCCGCGAAGACGCCCCGCCCGGGGAGTGGGAAAAGATCGTCATCATGGGCAAGCAGCTCGCCCCCGAGGATCCGCTGTTCGCGGGCGGGGGGCCCATGGGCGCCATGGCTGGCGGCGTGGACCTGGACCTCGAGGGAGGCCAGAGCCGCGTCGATTTCGATTTGCAGGGTGAGCCGGTGCCGGGCGCAGGCGGCGGCGATGTCGACCTCGACATCGGCTCGGCGCTGGGCGAAGCCGAAGGCAGCCACGATTCCGGTACGGCGACGGATCGGAACGCCGCGTTGGAGAGCACCTTCGAACCCGACAGTTCCTCCACCGGCACCACGCGGGAGATGACGGCCCGGATGCCGCAGGACGACGATCTGCTCCCCGAATTCGGGTCGGACTCCCCGACCGTCGAGCAGCCGGTGATGACCTCGCTCGACAACCCGACCATCCGGCAGAAAGTCGCGATGGCGCTGAAGCAGTCGCCCGCCCAGGAGCAGACCGCGGAGCTCGCGATCGACGACCTCGGCCTGGATCTCGCGGGTCTCGATACCGTGGACCAGCCCGGCCTGGGCGCGTCTTCCGACGCTCCGACCCTGGTTGCGGGTATGGACGACCGTTCGCGAAAAATCATGGAGGAAGCGCAGCGGCGCGCGGCAGGCGAGGAGATCTCGCTGTCGACGGGCGCGTGGCAGTTGAACGAGAGCGAGCTCGATGCGGCTCGCGCCGAAGGCAACCATGAGGAAACCGCCGATCACGACGGCGGCGCCGTGACCTCGCGTCTCGCGCAGCTCAGCGGCCGCGATGTCGACTTCGACCTGGGCGCCGCACCCGCGGAGCACGCCACGAACGGCTCCGGTCTGGACCTGGATCTGGGTACCACGACGATGCCGGATGCCTCATTCACGGCGACTCAAAAGCTCTCTTCCGACGATCTCGCGCTGCCGGACCTCGAGCCGGTGACCATGAGCGAAGTCGGCACGAAGCTCGACCTGGCGCGCGCCTACATGGACATGGGTGACCCGGACGGTGCGAAGAACATTCTCGAGGAAGTTCTCCACGAAGGCTCCATGACCCAGAAGCAGGAAGCGCAGCGGCTGATGGAGTCGCTGCCAGGGTAGACGGATAGACGGATGACCAGGATTGCCGTCGGCCTGGAATACGACGGCACGGCGTACGCAGGCTGGCAGACACAACAGTCCGCCCGCAGCGTGCAGCAGGTCGCCGAGGCCGCTTTCAGCCGTATCGCGGCGGCGCCGGTGAGCCTCATCTGCGCCGGACGTACCGACGCCGGAGTGCACGCGCGCTGGCAGGTCGCCCACTTCGATACCAACGCCAGCCGCCGTTTGCGCGCCTGGCTGCTGGGATCCAACAGCGAGCTGCCCCCCGATGTCAGTGTCCCCTGGGTCCGGCCGGTGCCGATGCATTTCCACGCCCGCTATTCGGCGGAGGCGCGCACCTATCGTTACCTGATCCTGAACCGCGGCACGCGCTCGGCTCTCGCGGTGAACCGTGCCGCCTTCATCTATCGCCCGCTCGACCACGAGCGCATGGCGGAGGCCGCGGTCGCGCTGTGCGGCACGCATGATTTCAGCGCCTTCCGTTCGGCCGAGTGTCAGGCCAACTCGCCCGTGCGCCGGATGGAAACGCTCACAGTCACACGGCGGGGCGATTGGGTCATGATCGAGGCGACCGCGAACGCCTTCCTGCATCACATGATGCGCAACATCGCAGGCCTGCTGATCGCCATCGGCCGCGGCGACGCCGCCCCCCGCTGGGCGAAAGAGGTGCTCGAGGGCCGTGACCGCAAGCGCAACGCCGCGACAGCCCCGGCAGAGGGGCTGTACTTCTGGGGCGTCCGTTATCCGGCCGTGTTCGGGCTTCCAGTTCCGCCGCAGGACGATCCGTCGGGCGCCGGATGGTCGTACCGCTGATCCGCTATCATCGCCCAATCAATATTCGCCGCGGGTCGCCCCCATGTCGTGGTTCGAAAAGATCATGCCCTCCCGGATCAAGACCGAGCGCCGCACGCGCTCCGTGCCGGAAGGCCTGTGGATCAAGTGTCCGGCTTGTGACGCCGTGCTGTATCGCGCCGAGCTGGAGCGGAACCTCTACGTTTGTCCCAAGTGCAGCCACCACATGCGGATCGGCGGCCGCGACCGCCTCGAGCGCTTCCTCGATCCGGGCGAGACGATCGAGATCGGCGCGGAGGTTCTCCCCGAGGATCCTCTGAAATTCCGCGACAGCAAGCGCTACAAGGACCGGCTCGTCCAGGCGCAGAAGGCGACCGGCGAGTCCGATGCGCTCATCGTGCTCGCGGGTACTCTCTTCGAGCTGCCTGTGGTCGCTTGCGCGTTCGAGTTCCAGTTCCTCGGCGGCTCCATGGGCTCCGTGGTCGGCGAGCGCTTCAAGCGGGGCGTGGACCATTGCATCGAGCACCGCAAGCCTTTCGTGTGTTTTACCGCGAGCGGCGGTGCGCGCATGCAGGAGGCGCTGTACTCGCTCATGCAGATGGCGAAGACCGCCGTATCGCTGTCGCGCCTCGCGCAAGCGCATCTGCCGTATGTTTCGGTCATGACCGATCCGACGACGGGCGGAGTTTCGGCGAGCCTGGCGATGCTGGGTGACCTCAACATCGCCGAGCCGCGCGCCCTGATCGGCTTCGCCGGGGCGCGTGTCATCCAGCAGACGGTGCGCGAGACGCTCCCCGAGGGCTTTCAGAGAAGCGAGTTCCTGCTCGAGCACGGCGCTCTCGACATGATCATCGACCGGCGCGACATGCGGGATCGGATTGGCGGAATGTTGCGACTGCTGTTGAAACAACAGCCCGCGCCCGCAGTCGCGACCGCGGCCGCCGCCTAGGCCCGCTTTGCGCACTCTCGCCGAGTGGCTGACTCTGCAGGAGTCGGTGCACCCAAAGACCATCGACATGGGCCTTGCCCGCGTCACGGCCGTGGCGCGCGCCCTGGGCGTCGACAAACCCGCCTGTCCCGTCATCACCGTTGGCGGCACGAATGGCAAGGGATCGACTGTCGTGCACCTGGAGGCGCTGCTGCGGGCTGGCGGGGCCGCCACGGGAATGTTCACATCGCCCCATTTCCTGCGCTACAACGAGCGTATCCGGGTCAATGGCGCGGAGGTGAGCGACGAGGAGCTCGTCGCGGCGTTCGAGACGATCGAGCGCGCACGCGGCTCGACCACACTCACGTTCTTCGAATATAACACGCTGGCTGCCCTCATGATCTTCGCGGAGCGGGCCGTCGACGTCGCGGTTCTCGAGGTGGGGCTCGGCGGCCGGCTCGATGCGGTGAATCTCGTCGACGCGGATGTCGGTATCGTGTGCTCGGTCGGTTTCGATCATCGCGACTACCTCGGCGATACGCTCGATCTCATCGGCGCGGAGAAGGCAGGCATCTTTCGTCCCGGCCGGCCGGCGGTGCTGGGCACCGGCGACATGCCGGCGAGCGTGTATGCGGCGATCGACGAGCTGGGCGCGCGGCCGGTGATCGCCGCAAAGGACTACACCTGGCGAGTGGGGGAAAGCTCCGCCGGGCAGGCGAGCTGGAGTTATGACGGCCTGCGCCTGTCGCTGCGTGATCTGCCGCCGTCGGCGTTGCTCGGCTCCATACAGTATAGGAATGCCTCGACGGCGCTCGCGGCCCTGGAGGCGCTCGCATCCGTCAGCGGCTCGACGGCCGGCAGGAGCGGCCTGCCAACCACCTCACGCGGCCCGCTCGAGTTGAACGAGCATACGGCGGGCGAGGCACTGCGCAGTGTCAGGTTGCCTGGCCGCTTCCAGGTGGTGCAAGTGCCGGTGGGGCATGCGGGACAGGGTCAGTCTCGCCCGATGCTCGCACGCCAGTCCCCGGGCGCGGCCGCGCCCGCCGGGGTCGAATGGATACTGGATATCGCGCACAATGAGCCGGCGGCTGCGATCTTCGCCGCTCACGTTCGCGAGCGGCAGGGTACCGGACTTGACTTGTTGCCTCCAACAAGTCAAGTCCGGTACCCTGCGACGTTCGCAGTGGTGGGCATCCTCGGCGATAAGGACGCAACGGCGATCGCGAGCTTCCTCGAGCCGCTCGTCGATCGCTGGATCCTGTGCGCCCTGCCCGGACCGCGCGGAACGTCCGCGGAGCAGCTTGCGCAGCGGTTGCGTTTGCCTGCATCCAAAGTAACTCTCGCCGCCTCGGTGGAGAGCGGGTGCGAGCTCGTCTGGACGAGCGCCAGGCCCGGTGATCGCGTTCTGGTCTTCGGGTCGGTTTACACCGTAGGACCGGCGCTGCAGTGGCTTGGGATATACTGATGACGCCCGAGCGCACAGGCTGCGGCGTGCGCGAAGCGAAGCCTACGGTTGATCGGTGGGGATCTATTTCCGAAGCTGTTGATTGAGCCGGTTCCGCCCTCATATTGGATGCCCTGGTGAAAGAACGACTGACTGGCGCGATCATCCTCGTGGTGCTGATCGTGTTGTTGGTCCCCGAGCTGCTCAGCGGCCCTTCCCGGTCCGTGCCTGCTTCGCAGGCAGCAGCGATCTCCTCAGAGGAACCGCCATTACGCTCCTACACCATAGATCTCGCGGACGAGTCGCATACGGCGGCCACGTCGGCGGGTGCTTCCGATGCGTCGCCGCAGACGAGCGGGCCCGCGCAGCCGACGACTATTGTCGAGCGTGCCACGGCAGAGACACCGACGCCGGAGCAACCGGCTGCCGCGAGTCCTTCCGCGGAAGCGGCCCGGAGCAGACCCGAAACGACCTCGCCCGCGCAGCACGAGACACCAAAAGAACAGCCGCAGCCGCGCGCCGCCGCTGCGCCCACTCAGTGGGCGCCGCCAGCCGCGGCGGACAAAGCCTCCTCGACCGGCGGCTGGATGGTCCAGCTCGGCGTCTTCGCGAACCACGCGAATGCGAACCGTCTCGCGGAAGAGCTGAAGAGCCAGGGTTTCCACGCGCGGGTGTCGGAGAACGGCGCTGGCGGCCGGCCACTCTGGCGGGTGCGCGCGGGACCGGTGGCGGAGCGCGCGGCAGCCGAGCAGCTCAGCGCCAGATTGCGAGCGGCGGGTCACGCCGGCTCGGTTGTACCGAAGTAGTGCCTTTGCGCGGGCGTGACGAGCTGCCTGAGCACCCCGGCGACTGCTCTTGTACAATCCGCGCGCGCTCAAGCTTGGTCGAATCCTGCTCCGATGAACATAACCGACTACCTCATGATCGCGGCCGTCGTCATCTCCGCGGTGGTGGGCTCCATCCGGGGTTTTCTGCGCGAGGCGATCGCACTCGTGACGTGGATCATCGCGCTCTTCGTGGCGTGGCACTTCGCGGATCGCGTCGCGCCCCACCTGGGCGGGCTGCTGGCCGGATCGGCGGGGGCAACCTGGGTGGCGCGCCTCATCATCGTGGCGCTCGTTCTTCTCCTGGGGGCGGCCATCGGAGCGGTCGTCGGGCACTTCGTGCGGCTGTCCATTTTCACCGGCACGGACCGGCTGCTCGGTTTCGTTTTCGGTACCTTTCGCGGCCTCGTGCTGCTCGGGGCCCTGGTGATGCTTGCGCAGGCGTTGCGGCTCGATGGCGAGCGCTGGTGGCGCCAGTCGGCGCTGCTGCCCTATGCCGAATCCGTCGCGAACGGATTGCGCGCGATGGTTGGGGAAGAGCGGCCGCGGCGACACGCGAGTGGTGGGGTGTTCAGGGCCTGACGGCCAAAGGCGGTCGAGCATGTGCGGAATAGTCGGCGTCGTCGGTACCAGCGCGGTCAACCAGCGGCTCTATGACGGGCTGACGGTGCTGCAGCATCGTGGCCAGGACGCGGCGGGCATCGCCACCTCCGGGGACGGCGAGCTGTGCGTGCGCAAGGGCAGCGGGCTGGTGCGCGATGTCTTTCAGCAGCACCACATGCTCGAGTTGAAAGGCAATGTTGGTATCGGGCACGTGCGGTACCCGACGGCGGGGTGCGATGGCGCCGCCGAAGCGCAGCCGTTTTACGTGAACGCCCCGTACGGCATCTGCCTCGCGCACAACGGCAACCTCACCAACGCATCCGAGCTGGCCGAGATCCTGATCCGCGAGGATCGGCGGCATCTCAACACCACCTCGGACTCCGAGGTCCTGTTGAATGTGTTTGCGTCGGAGCTGCAGCGGATCGGCACGCCGCGCATAACGCCGGCGGACGTGTTTGCCGCGCTCAATGCCGTCTACCGGCGCTGCCGCGGGGGCTACGCCGTCGTCGCGATGATCATCGGCCACGGTATTCTGGGCTTCCGCGATCCGAACGGCATCCGTCCGCTCGTGCTCGGGCAACGCGACACCCCCCGCGGGCCGGAGTGGATGCTCGCCTCCGAGAGCGTGGCGCTCGACAGCCTCTCGTTCCGTCTCGTGCGGGACATAGCCCCGGGCGAGGCCGTGTTCATCGACGAGCAGGGCAGGCTGCACTCGCATCAATGCGTGGCGACGGTCCGGCACACCCCCTGCATCTTCGAATACGTCTATTTCGCGCGCCCCGATTCGAAGATCGACAACATCTCGGTATACCGCGCCCGGATGCGCATGGGCGACCGGCTCGCCGAGAAGATCCTGCGCGAGCGCCCGAACAACG
>CAZDTG010000153.1:0-9945 GCA_964508005.1 uncultured Steroidobacteraceae bacterium | reverse complement strand
TGGGCTCCTCCGGCCTAACGAGGGAGCCCACAAAGCCTCCCCATGGTGCTGGACTCTCGTGTCATTGATGGAATCACGGGCTGTAGGTGTCGAGTGAGAGGGATGCCCTCGCGGACCGATCCGGTTATTTGGTCGTGGTCATACGAATCACGCTCATGAGTCGACGGTTTGCCTGCGCTGATCTTCCAGGCGCGGTGGCAGCTCCGCGTAGGCGTGGTCGAAGAGAGCCTCGGGTCCGGGGCGCGGGAAGCTTGCCGCCATCTCATATGCCCCTTCAATCTCACATTTAACACGGCCATCCAGTGCGGTAAGCTCCATCTCGGTCAGGAGTCCGTTGCTGACAACCCAGCGCTTGAGACGGGCAATGGGATCGTGCTGAGCAGCAGCCGTAACCTCGTCCGGATCGCGGTACACATTGGGATTGTCGGACGTGTTGTGGAAGCTCAGGCGGTAGGTAAGACATTCGATCAGCGTGGGGCCGTTGCCGGCCCGCGCCCGCTTCACCGCCGCCGATGCGGCTGCGTGGACGGCGAAAAGATCGTTGCCGTCGATGGTTACACCCGGGTAACCATAGCCCGCCGCCCGCAGCGATAGGGCCTCCGCGGCGCTTTGCTTCCTTGCCGGCGTCGAGATCGCGTACTGGTTGTTGATGATGACGAGTACGAGGGGCGCTCCCATCACTCCGGCCAAGTTAGCGCCCTCGTGAAAGTCACCTTCGGAGGCCGCACCCTCACCGAGATAGACCATCACCGCCGCCCCAGTTCCGCGGATCTTCTGCGCCCAGGCAAGTCCGGCAGCCTGCGGAATCTGCGCGCCGATCGCCTGCTGGCGGGGCATCAACTTGACCCCTGGCGGAACTGCCGCGTTGTCCAATCGTCCCATGTAGATAGCGAACAAACCCGTCAGAGGCAGCCCCTGACGCAGCCAGGCCGCTTGCTCTCGCGAGGCAGGCACCATCCAATCTAGTTCGGGGTCGAGCGCCATGGCGGAGCCTATGATTGCCGCCTCCTGGCCCATTGCAGGACCGTAAACTCCGACGCGGTTGAGGCGCTGCAATTTGATGCAGTAGTCGTCGAAGGCACGCGATATAAGCATGAGATGCAGCGCCTCGCGCACCTCGTCATCCCGCATGGTGTGGTTGCTGTCAAGAGTTAGGTCGAGCTCGAGCGTTTGCTCGATACTCCGCCCTTTAGCATTCAACGGCTAGTACTCCAGCGTCGCGAGCGCGGCCGACACGATCCGTGGGACTGTGGGCAGGAAGTAATCCTCCAGTGACCCCGGTGGATAGGGCACATCGCGCGAGCCGACGCGCATTATGGGCGCGTCAAGAGACATGAAGGCCTCCTGCTGGAGTGTCGCGACGATCTCGGCGCCGAAGCCGCCGGTAAGTGGTGCCTCGTGCACGACTACCGCCTTGCCGCTTGCGCTGACGGCATTCACCAGGCCCTCGACGTCGAACGGCACCAGGGTCCTCAGGTCGAGGACGCCTACCGATGCCCCGCGCAGTGCGAGCTGGTCCGCAGCCTCCAGGCAGAGGTGAACAGCTGCGCCCCAGGCGACGAGCGTGAGGTCGGCGCCATCGCGGACCAGGCGCGCCTTGCCGAAAGGCAGCGTGTAATCGTCGGCTGGCACTGGACCCTTCACCCGGCGATACAGTCGCTGGGGCTCCAAGAAGAGCACTGGATCGGGGTCACGAATAGCTGCGATCAGCATCCCCTTTGCGTCATCGGGAAAAGCCGGCACTGCGACCTTGATGCCAGGTGTTTGAGTGAACTGAGACTCCACCGCGTCGGCGTGGAACTCAGGCGTGCGGACGCCACCACCGTACGGTGCTCGAATGGTGACTGGCATTGGGTACCGTCCACGCGACCGAGAGCGATAGCGGCCCAGCTGTGGACCGATCTGATGGAAAGCCTGGTGTGTGAAGCCGAGGAACTGTAACTCCGCTACCGGCACCAAACCGCCAATCGCCAATCCGACGCAAGCGCCGGCAATCGACGCCTCGGCCAAGGGTGTGTCGAAGACTCGGTTGGCACCGAAGCGATCGAGAAGGCCATGCGTGACGCGAAAGACACCGCCGAGCTTGCCCACATCCATGCCGAAAATGATCACTCGATCGTCGCGCTCCATCTCCTCGATCAGAGCAGACCGGATCGCTTCCAGGATGGAGAGCTCCTTGATTGGCGCCTCAGTTATAGCCGTTTCAGGCTCTTCCGGTGACAGGATCTCAGCGGTCATCTCTTCGCGACCATGGTGTGCAGCGCATCACCCGCAATCTACCGCTCATTCGCTTTGTTATGCCATCGTCTCGGCAACGAACGCGCCTGTTACCGCCCAGTTGTCTTCCAGGTCAGCGAGTACCTTTTGAGTGCGGTCCTGCGCCGCCACAGCACAGGCAGTGATAAGTGCGTTGACCATACTCACGGCGGCGGTGACAGACTGGAAAAAGCGATCCTCTCCGCTCTTGACGTACAACGCGTGGTCGGCCCTGACGCCGAGGGAGCCGATTGGATCATCAGTGATCGCGATCCGGCGAAGGTGGGCTCTCTCGGCGAGGTCAAGGGCGGCCACCGCCTTGGTCGGGTAGCGGTGCAGTGAAACAGCGACTATGACGTCTTTCTCAGAAGCGTCGCTCAGGTCATCTCCGACGTCGCCGGCACCCACTCCGATAAGACGCGCGTCAACGCCGATGAAGCGCAAGCCTATGGACAGGAGGTATGCCGGAGCATGCGAGATCCACATGCCGATCACGTACACACGCCGGGCGCCGTTGATTGAGTCCACGCACAGTTGGAACTCATCGGGAGATGCCAGCCGACCGGTCTCGAGGACGTAACGGGCGTCTCGCTCGAGGGCGTCCGTGATCATTGCGGGGGCCGACTGGTCCGCCAGCTCCCCCCTAGTTACCTGCAGGCGGTAGACGGTGCTGATGTCGCGAAACAGCTCTCCCTGGAGGCTTCGCTGGAAGTCCGGGTAACCGGCATAGCCGAGCGACGTTGCGAAGCGCACGACCGTGGACGTGCTGGTACCAAGTTCTTCGGCGACGCGCGCCGCGGAGCTGACCGCAACGATGGCGGGTGCCTCCAGTGTGAGCTGGGCCAATCGTCGCTGGCCGCGGCTCAGGCGATGATAGGCGTGCCGGATCCTCGATGCCGTCTCGCCACTGAGCAGTGGGCTACGGACGGCGACCTCGGCATCGGCAGTCTTCCGCCGGGGTGCCATGGTCGCGAAGGATAGCGGACGGTCCCTCGGGCTGAACCCTCAAAATGACGAAAACGTTGCATGCAAAGAGATAGTCGTGCACAATCTGTGGCGCCATGAAGGCGCGGTCAGGGCTCAACGCTTTGGACGGGGACTCCGAATCGACCTTGACCACCCGACGCGCTGCGGCCTCTGGTCGCCGACAGGCCCTCCGCCTACTGGATGCCTGCCTTGGAACTCTTGAGGACGCAAATGAGAAGGGCGAGTCCAATGTGTCGAGGGCGATAGCCGACAGGTACGAATATCTCGTCACAGGACTTCATTTCGGGATGCCCCTCGCCGATGCGCTAGACCTCGTCTTTGATCAGCAGGCCCGATACCTTCGTTCCGAGGCACCCACCAGCCACAGCCCGCAGCGCCCGCGCATCGTGCCCGCCATTGCCTCGGAACCGGACCTGGTGGCCGGGGACAACGCCGAGATGACTGTCGAGGAGGCCCGCGAGGTCACCGAGGCTATCAGGCGAAACGTCTGCCAGATCAGCCAGCTCCTGGTCGAGGCGCACCGGCGTCGAGCTTGGAGAGTGCTTGGATACAAAACTTGGGAAGCGTACGTTCGGAGGGCGCTCGGCATCAGTCGGAGCCGCTCATACGAACTGCTCATTCACGGCGAGGTTGTGACAGAAATCGTCCGCACTGCCAATTTGTCTGCACCTCCAGACATTTCCGTGCTCATGGCCCGGCGCATCCGTCCTCTGCTCTCGGAGGTGGCGGCGGAGGTTCGCGAAAGAACGCTCGGCCTCTCCCCCCAAGACGCGCAGGCCACTGTCCCCAGCGTGGTCCGGTCCATGGTGAGGTCGCATGCCAAGCGACGAGTGCCTTTGCGAACCGAGTCGCGACGCGTGGGATCATCCGACCTAAACTCAGACCCCGGGCGTCTATTTGAAGCGGTCGCTCTCCTGACGACAATGGCGGAGCCTGAAGAAGTGTTTGCCAGCATTCAAGCAGGCGATGATTCTCGCCTGACGGGGCTCCCGGAAGCCCTGACTTGGCTCGTACGATTCACACAGATTTGGTCAGCAGACGCCGCGGCTACGGGCCACCGACACCTGCGTGACGTCACTCGACAATCAAGCGTCCCCGCCTGAGGCGCCAAAGTAATCCGCCCCGCCGCGTCAGCTGGAAACGGCGCGACTCCTTGAGTCCTTCCGCGAGCTTGTCGTCCGGCGACCCATGTCACCGAACGACAAGTGAGCCTACGTGTTCCGATCCCCCGGGTTCGTGACGGACGACGCCCTTGGGTGGCGTCCTACTTGACGATCGTGACTTCCCATGGGCCATCGAACAACAACAGCGAAGTGGCTCCTTCGTCTTTGGTGAACGACTTCCCATGAACCTCGAGCGGAGGATGGCACCAATAGGCCAGCGCATGACGCTCGACGCCGGTCTCGTTCACGCTTCCCTTGAGCAAGAATTGCTCCTGTGTGTACTGGTGATAACTCAAATCGGGGTGGGTGTAGTGAGGTGGTATGTGCACCATCTTCGTGCTCCCGCCGGTCTTCGAGTCCACCCTCAGTACCTTCGAGCGTGGGCCAACATAGGTGTAGTTGGCCACAACTTCACTGGTTTCCATCCATGGCAACGATTCGACGTCGATTCCCCGGACAGCCGACGCTGCGGCGTCGGCGTCGTCGGTGGCGGTGGCGAAGTCCCAGGTGCCGCTGAATGTCTTGATCAGAACCGCGCCGCGCTCGGTGCGGGTGTCACCGTGAATCGTGCCGGCGGGGTAGAACCAGTATGTCTGCGAGCTGAACGTCTCGCCGTCGACCGCGAGATCGCCCTCCAGCAGAAACATCTCCTCGTCGCAGGAATGCGAACCTCTCACTACGCTTCTGGCTCCGGGCGGAAGTCTCACCATCATCGTCAGCCCGCCGCTTTCCGGATCGTGGTTCATCAGCTTCGCCTCAGGGCGAAGGGACTTCGACAGCTCCTGCGGGTAACCTGGAATGATCTCGCTGAGCGGCTTCCATTCCAAAGCGTCGACATCTTCGAAGTACACAGACGAGCGAGTCATCGGGCAGCCCCTCCAATCAGACAACGTAGGATCATCGTGCGTCATTGCAGCAGGATGCGAGTCCAGAGACAGTGACTCGCGACCTGCTTGGTGGCGCCATATCTAAGTGGCTCGGAGTCTAGCAGCGGGATATCAGCGGACCGCAGAAACTACAAACGCTGATAGGCTACGTTCGCAGCCTCGGCCCGATCGATGTTTTGCATCTTGACAGGGCCAACTATGTCGCTGTCTCGTTTTCTGGGAGTGGAATTGATCAGCGATTCGCCCGTCATTGATGCGTGTGCCTTCCATGATTGGTCATCGAAGGCCGACCTCATGCCGTACGTCGGTCAGGGCTGGGCCGATCTGCTGAGGATCGAGAACGTACAGGTCAAAGGACAGTGGCATAACCAACCGCCTGTCGCTAATTTCACGCCGGGCGCGATCCCGCCGGGCGGCGGGCCGCCCGCGTCGGACCCCGACTATCTGATTAAGCAGCTTCTCGAAGAGCGGCGTTGCGAGCGGGTCGTGCTCGGTCACGAGCAAGGCTTGCTGAGCGCGGGCCTGCCGATGGCCTACAAGTCTCGCGCACTGGTTCGTGCGCTTAACGATTGGACGATCGCCGAGTGGCTTGAGCGAGACGAGCGCTTGTACGGGCACATTCTCGTCCAAAGCGCACTGCCCGACGAGGCCGCGCAGGAGATCCGGCGCGTGGGCGCGCACGACAAGTTCGTGGCTGTTGCCCTCGGGCCGAACGGCCTCAATCAGCCGTTCGGACACCCGGCCTACATGTCGATCTACAAGGCGGCGGCCGAGTTCGACCTGCCCGTCGTGCTTCAAGTCGGCGCCGACAACGTCGCCGATCTGGTCACGATACCGACGCCGATTGGTTTGAGCGCGACGTATGCGGAGTACGACGCAATAAGCGCCGCTCCTCTGATGGCTCACCTGATCAGCATGTTCACCTCGGGCGTCTTCGACACCTGCCCGGGCTTGCGGGTGCTCCTGGTCGGCGGTGGCCTGGCCTGGGTGCCGCAGTTCTTGTGGCGGCTCGATCCGATGTACCGGGTCTTGCGCCGAGTCGACATGCCTTGGTCCAAGCGCCTTCCGAGTGAGTACTTTGCCGATCACGTGAGGTTGTCCACGTACTCGCTGGAAACGCCTCCCACGAAGGAGCAGCTGCAGAGCGTGCTCGACCTGATTCCGCACGCCGAGTCACTTCTGCTCTACGCGAGCGGCTACCCGAATGGCGATGAGGCCACGGCGGCCGCGATCGCGGAATGGCTTCCCGAGACGATGCACCAGCGAGTGTTCCACGACAACGCAGTTGAGTTCTATCGGTGGAACGGCGGGAAGCCCGACAAGGCAAACAGTGCGGCAATGACAGAAGGAGAACGGTGAAGTGGCGCGGAGCTACCGTGGACCGATTGTCGATTGTGACCTACATCACAACTGGAAGACCGCGAACGACGTCCTTCAGTATCTGCCCAAGGAGTGGCGGGAGTACGCCAACGGGGTAGCGCCGCGCGGGCCGCGCAAAGGCACCGCCGGCTCGAACTTTCCCGAGGGCAATCGCAGGCGCGACGCGTTTCGCGTGGCCGGCGAGCCGGCCGTCAGCGACTTCGACTTCACGAGGGAGCAGCTGATCGATCGGCACAACTTCTGGCGCGTGGTTGCGACGTTTGATATCGGGGGGCATGCGAACCTTCAAAACCCGTACTTCGGAACTGCCTACGCGCGCGCGACCAATGAATGGAACGCGGACACGTGGCTTACCTATGACGAGCGCGTGTACAGCGTCGTTGCAATCAACTTGGCACAGCCTGACGAGGCGGCGGCCGAGATCCGTCGCGCCGGACGGCACCCCCGCATCTGTGCCACGATCCTGGCGGGAAGCCCGCTCGGCCGGCCGTACGGCGACCCCGTTTACGACCCGGTCTGGAAGGCGTCCGCAGAGATGGGACTACCCATCGACATCCACTTCGGTACGGCCGCGCCCGAACTCCAGGCGGGCGGCTTGTTCGAAAGCGATATCGCGTCGATCGTGCCGATGTGGACAACCATGATGCACCACGTCTCCAGCCTCATCGTGCACGGCGTGTTCGAGAAATGGCCGACCACGAGAGTCCTCATCAAGGAGGTCGGCACGATGTGGCTGCCGCAGCTGATGTGGCGCCTCGACAAGAGTTACGAATCGCTCAAGCGTGAGTCGAAATGGGTGCGGAAGCCGCCGAGTGTTTATATCCAGGAGCACATCAAGCTCGGCACGCAGCCCCTCGAAGACGTGCCCGGCCAGAACGGCCTGAAGCGCTTCTACGAAGCCAACGCCATGCATGACCTCCTCTGCTTCGCAACCGACTATGCGCACACCACGTTCGACGATCCGGACAACATAATCCGCAGACTGCCGGAAGGTTGGGCGCGCAAGGTGATGTGCGACAACGCTTGCACGCACTATGGCTGGACGCCACCCGCTGTCGATCCCGCGCTCGAGCGTGAGCAGGCAGGCGCGGCGGCCGGATGACCTCGATCGTCGAAGTCGGCGCGATCGAGGATCTGCCCGACCGCACTGTCGTGAGCGTCCGCGCCGGCGATCGTGACATCGTGCTCGTCCGCTGGGCCGACCAGGTGTATGCACTACGCAACATCTGCCCGCACATGTCGGCGTCGCTGTCGACGGCCACCGTGATGGGGTATTACACGGGCAACGCCGGGGAGGGCGTGGTCGAGGTCCAGAATGACAACCCGATCCTGGCCTGTCCGTGGCACAAGTACGAGTTCTCGCTGGCGGACGGCCAGTGTGTGACAGATGCCGGCCTCCGGGTCCGCAGCTACCCCGCCACGGTGGAGGATGGGAGGGTCTTCGTCGACCTGGGCGGCCATCGGGCCGGCAAGACAACGAAATCCGCCGCGACACTACCGTCGCGATGAAGCGGCGCGTGTGACCCGAGTAGGCGCTGCATGACTGGAGGCAGTTTGAACGCACAAGTATTCGATCTCAATGTGCCCGGCCCTAAGCGAAACTATGTCGGCTACGGATCTCGCCCGCCGAGAGTGGAGTGGCCAGGTGGTGCGGCAATTGCGGTCAGCATCGTCGTCAATTACGAGGAAGGCTCCGAGTACTCGGTACCGATGGGCGACGCACGCAACGACGTGCTCACGGAGGTCAACACCGCTCTCCCTGGCGAGTATCGCGATCTCGGGTCGGAGTCCATGTTCGAGTACGGGAGCCGTACCGGAGTCTGGCGAATCCTCCGCCTCTTCGAGGAGTACCACGTCAAATCGACATTCTTCGCGGCCGCTGTCGCGCTTGAGAAGAACCCGGAGGTCGGCGCAGCTCTGGCACGCGCGGGCCACGAGCCCTGTAGTCACGGGTGGAGGTGGGACGAGACCTGGAAGCTCGACCGGGAGGTCGAGCGGGAGCGCCTTAGGTGGACGATCGACTCTTTCGAAAGAACGTGCGGCAGGCGTTGCGTGGGCTGCTACCACCGTTTCGCCCCGAGCGTTAACACTCGCGAACTGCTGGTGGAGGAAGGGGGGTTTCTGTACGACTCCGACACGTACAACGACGACCTCCCATACTTCGTCGAAGTCAATGGCAAAGACCATTTGGTTGTGCCTTACTCGCTGGTCTACAACGACTCCCGCTATATCGTGTCGCAGGGCCACGGCAGCGTTAGCGCCTACGTCGAGCTGATTACGCGAGCGCTTAGGGAGCTACGTCGAGAGGCTCACGCGGGGTACCCGAAGATGATCTCGCTCGGTTTGCATCCGCGGCTGACGGGACAACCCGGCCGAGTGTCTGGCCTGCGCGAGGTGATCGAGAAGATGCTCGAAGCGGGAGACTGCTGGATCGCGACCAGAGAGGAGATCGCGCAATGGTGGATCGATCACCACCAGGAGTGGCCGGTCGGCTAGGGAAGGTTCTTAGGGCGCTACCGCCACAGCCTCAATCTCGACCAAGAACGCCGGGTTGGGCAGGCCGACGACGACCGCGAGCGCGATTGCCGGGAGTGGAGGTGAGAACGGCTCCCCCATCACCCGCATCACTGCGGCGACGTCTTCTTGTCGCGTGACGTAGGCGGACACCTTCACTACATCATCAAAGCCCCGACCGTTTGCCTCGAGTATCTCTCGAATATTCGCCATGACACGCTTGGCCTGCAGCTCAGCGTTACCGGGGCCAACCACGTTGCCGGCTTCGTCGATGGGGGCTGTCATTGAAGTGAAGACAAGTGTGCTCCCAGTTGCGGCCACCGCGCGAGAGTAGCCGCGGGGCTCAGGCAGCTTCACGTTCTTCAACTCCGTCCGTCTCATCGTTTTCTCCCAGCTAGCAGTGGTTGAGCGCGACTATCAAGCGTAACTGGTCAGCGTCCGGTTGGTGGCACTACACGCAGGAGCGCTGATCGCGATTTGTGCCGCATATTTGGACCTGTAATATGCAGCGCAATTTGCGGAACGGGGTCAGGGCCGGCCGCGGGCGATGCGATATGATGGCCCCCGGTCGGGAGGAGGGCAGTCCCTCCGCAAACCTAGGAGGAGTGCTGTGTTCCGGCTCAAGAAACTCGTCGTCTTCTGTGCTGCAGCGACGGTCATCGCAGCGGTCGCCTGCGGCACTCAACCGGCCACATCCACGAAAAGTTCATCAATTGTCATCGACGGGTCAGTCGCACCCATCACCGCCGATCCAGGCC
>CAZDTG010000152.1:0-10219 GCA_964508005.1 uncultured Steroidobacteraceae bacterium | reverse complement strand
TCGAGCTCATTTTCGCCAGCGCCGCGGCCGCTCCCGATCACGGCCGCCTGCGCCCCTGGCGCTTCATCGTCATTCAGGGCGACGCGTTGGGTCATTTCGGGGACCTGTTGGCGGAACACCTGCGCCGGCAGCACCCGGCCTCCAGCGAGGAGACGCTGCAGCGTGAGCGGCAGAAGGCGTTTCGGGCGCCGATGATCGTGGTGGTCGCGGCCGTCTGCACCCCGGGAATCAAGATCCCGGTGATCGAGCAGACTCTCTCCGCCGGTGCCGCGGCCCAGAATATGATGCTGGCGGCGCTGGCGCTGGGCTTCAACTCGATGTGGAAGACCGGCGGCGCGGCCTATGACGAGCACGTGAAAACGGCGCTCGGTCTGGAGCCGCAGGACGCCATCGTCGGGTTCATGTATCTCGGTACGGATGCCTCGAAACCCGACCGTGTACCACGCCCGCCGTGGCGCGATCTCGTGCACCACTGGTCCCGCTGAGGCGCCGCCAGTGGCGCCGGGCTTCAGTTCCACTGAACTGAGGAGGGGAATTCGCGTCATATGCGTGCAGAAGGGCGCGCTCCCGGCGCCGTATCATTCACGCCTTTTGAGGGCCGTTTGCAAAATGAGATCACTCCCCTGGGTGCTGGCGGCGATTGCGGCCGCGGCGCCCTGCCTGTCGCAGCCCATGCAGGAGAAATCGGTGTCCATGACTGTTGTCCACGAAGCGGCGGCCGCGCTTCCCAGCCAACCTGCGGACCCTGCTGACAAGCCCGCCATCGGCGCCTTCGGCCTCGATCTCACCGCCGGTAACCCGGCCGTGAAGCCGGGCGATGACTTTTTCACCTACGCGAGCGGCGCCTGGTACGACAAATTCCAGATCCCGCCGGATCGTTCCGTCTTTACCGTCTTCAGCCAGCTGGATGAGCTCTCGAAGCAGCGTGTGCGCGAGATCATCGAGCGGGCCGCGGCCTCGCATCCTCCTGCGGGCACTGCAGCGCAGAAGATCGGCGATTATTACGCGGCTTACATGGACGAAGCGGCTATCGAAGCCAACGGCCTCACGCCGGTACAGGGCGACCTGAAGCGCATTGCCGCCGCCTCCGGCAAGGCGGCGATCGCGACCCTCTTCGGGTCGCCGGGCTTCGCGTCGCTGTTCGATCTGGACCTGCCGCCGGATCTCAAGAATCCGGATCGCTACTCCGTGGTCATCAGCCAGTCGCACCTCGGCCTGCCCGATCGCGACTACTATCTCAAGGACGATCCGCAGCTGCGGGAAATACGCGGCAAGTATGTGGCCTACATCGGGCAGATGCTCACGCTCGCAGGCATCGCCAACGCCCCGGCCAAGGCCGCCGACATCATGGCGCTCGAGACCGCGGTCGCCAGGGCGCAGTGGGCGAACGAGAAGCGGCGCGACGTGGATGCGACTTACAACCCGCGCACGAAACAACAGCTCCTCGCCTATGCACCGGGTTTCCCGTGGCAGGCGTTTCTCGAGGCTTCCTCGGTCGGGGGGCGCCAGGAGCTGGTGCTGAGCGAGCTGACGGCCATCCGCGATCTGGCCGAGCTCTTCAAGCGCACACCGTTGCCGGCGCTCAAGGCTTATCTGACGTTCCACTACCTGAGCGATCACGCTCCGTATCTGCCGAAGCGGTTCGATGATGCGCGCTTCGCGTTCTACGGCAGGACGCTGCGCGGCCAGCCGCAGCAGCGCGACCGCTGGAAGCGCGCAGTCGACGCGGTGGACTCCGCGCTCGGCGAGCAGGTCGGACAGTTGTATGTCGCGCGTTACTTCCCGCCCGAGTCGAAGGCGAAGATGCAGGAGCTGGTCGCCAACCTGCGCGCCTCCCTGAGCGAGCGGATCGACACGCTGGAGTGGATGACGCCCGAGACGAAATCGCGGGCGCACGAGAAGCTCGCGACCTTCACGCCGAAGATCGGCTACCCCGATGTCTGGAAGGACTACTCGTCGCTCGAGATCCGGCGCAACGACCTCATCGGCAACGTGCGGCGCGCGGCCGAGTGGCACTGGCAGTACCAGGTGGCGCGGCTCGACAAGCCGGTCGATCGCGCCGAATGGCAGATGACCCCGCAGACGATCAACGCCTACTACAACCCGCTCAACAACGAGATCGTCTTTCCGGCCGCGATCCTGCAGCCGCCGTTCTTCGATCCGAACGCGGATGCCGCCGTCAATTACGGCGCCATCGGCGCCGTCATCGGCCACGAGATCGGCCACGGCTTCGATGACCAGGGGCGCAAGTTCGGTCCGGACGGAGGCTTGCAGGACTGGTGGACCCAGAAGGATGCGGACGTGTTCACCGGGCGGGTCGACCACCTCATCAAACAGTTCTCCTCCTTCGAGGCGCTCCCCGGCGTGCACGTGAACGGAGCCAACACGATCGGCGAGAACATCGGCGATCTCGGCGGCCTCAACATGGCCTACCACGCGTACCAGCTGTATCTCAGAGGCAAGCCGGCGCCCGTCATCGACGGTCTCACGGGCGACCAGCGCTTCTTCCTCTCCTGGGCGCAGGTGTGGCGGGCCAAGTATCGCGATGGCGCGCTGCGCGAGCTGGTGATGTCGGACCACCACAGTCCGGCGAACTTCCGCGTCAACGGACCGCTGCCGAACATCGACGCGTGGTACACGGCTTTCGGCGTGCAGCCGGGCGACAAGCTCTACATCAGGCCCGAGGATCGCGTCTCAATCTGGTAGTCAGCCGCGGCCGGCTTGTCATCGCACTGCGTGATAGCCGCCGGCGACGCCTGTCGGGGACAGGACGATCTGCCATAGTTGCGTCCTGCGGGCGCGGAAGTTGGCCGCCGACGCCATCAGCCAGAAGTGCCACATGCGGCGGAAACGCTCGCCGTAGCGGGCCGCGATCTCGGGCCAGTGCCGCTCGAAATTCGCGGACCACGCCATGAGCGTGCGGTCGTAATCCACACCGAAGGAGTGAAAGTCCTCGATGACCCACAACCCTTCGGCAGCGGCGGCGATCTGCGCCAGTGACGGCAGCTGTCCGTTCGGAAAAATATACTTCTCGATCCAGGGATCGGTGGCGACGGAGGAGCGGTTGCTGCCTATCGTGTGCAGGAGGAAGAGCCCGTCCGGACGCAGTAGCTCGCGCGCCTTCGTGAGATAAGTGCGGTAGTTGCGCACGCCGACGTGCTCGAACATCCCGAGAGAATAGATGGCGTCGAAGCTACCGCTGATGCTGCGGTAGTCCTGTAGCCGGATGTCGACCGGCAGACCCGCGCAACGCCTCTGCGCCGCCTGGTGTTGATTTTCCGAGACGGTAACGCCCGTCACCGAGGCGCCACGGCACTCGGCCATGAACTGCGCCGCGCCGCCCCAGCCGCAGCCGATGTCGAGCACACGCATGCCGCGCCCGATGCCCAACTTGCGGGCGACGAGGTCGAGCTTCGCCTCCTGCGCCGCATCGAGGGAGTGCATGTCCTCCCAGTAGGCGCAGGTGTAGATCATGCGCGGGTCGAGCATGCGCTCGTAGAGATCGTCGCCGAGGTCGTAGTGCTGCTTGCCGACCTTGAAGGCGCGGCGCCGGCTCTGCATGTTGATGAGATGAGCCGTGATGGCCAGCAACACGGCCCGCGGCGAGCGCAAGTGCTCGTCAATGCCGGCGTGCAGGATGCGAGTCAACATGCCATCCAGCTGCTCGCAGTCCCACCATCCGTCCATGTAGGACTCGCCCGCCCCCAGCGTCCCTTGTCCGAGAACGCGCTGGAAGAAGCGCTCGTCGTGCACGCGGATGTCCCACGGGCGCGAGCCATTGATCTTGATATCGGTGCCGGCGAGCAGCTCGGTTACTGCCCGCTCATACGAAAAATGCCTGCCCACCGTCGCGTGGTGGCCCAGGGTCTGTGACGCTCCAGGCTCGGCCATTTGTCGTCCCCTTATTCTTTCCCCTCAACGCAAACATAACGCGTAGCCGGCGCGCGGGGCCAGTCCGCCAAAGGGAGAGGCGTTCGGGCCCCCGGCCCGCCGGGGCCGCGGGAACGCCCAACGGCGCGCTAACTCATTGAATAGTCCAGCAGAAAGTGCGCCGCCGGGGTCACCAGGGCTTGACGACGGCGAGCACGACGATGGCCACCAGGAGCAGCGCGGGAACCTCGTTGAACAGGCGCAGCCAGCGTTCCGAGCGTTGGCTCTTGCCGGTGCGCAGCGCCACCATCAACCGGTGGCACCACAGGTGATAGCCGATCAGGAGAGCCACGAGTACGAGCTTCACGCGCAGCCAGCCGAAAGCGAGGTACCCCGGAGCCGCCGCGATCAGCGAGACGCCGAACAACGCGGCGAGCGTTGCCCCGAGTGTCATGATTCCAAACAGCCGCCGCTCCATGATCGCGAAGCGCTCGAGCCCCGGCGCGTCGGTCACGGTCACGTGATAGACGAACAGCCGCGGCAGGTAGAACAACCCCGCGAACCAGGTGACCACGAACACGATGTGAAAGGCTTTCAGCCAGAGCATGCGAGCTTCCCTTACGGACACCGTGAGCATAAACGATGCATGAGGCGATCCGCTCATGTCCGGCGCACACCCCGACTCGCGTCACCGGTCTTCCAGGCAACCGGCGCATTCTTCCGAGTCCGCGCGCCCGAGTCGTCCGGCCGCATTCTCCTCGAGCACCGCCTTCGCCATGAACGCGGCCTGCTCGGAAAGGAGCCGCGTACCCACGGCCGCGCGATCCGTGAGCCGATGCCGCAGAGGGTATGACACGCCCCCGTTCGCGAGCATGGCGTAGAGGGCCGCAGTCTCTTCCATCGTGACCTCGCCGCCACCCAGGGCCAGCGAGAGACCGTAGTGCTGTGCGGAGGCCATGTGCGCGATGCCGGCGTCGCGCAGGAAATGATACAGGCTCGGCTGCGCCAGCCGCGCCGACAGTGCGACCGCCGGCACGTTGCGCGAGCGGATGAGCGCTTCGGTCGCGCTGATCGGGCCGACGAAGCGCCCATCGAAGTTCTCGGGACTGCGCCCGCTCTCCGGGGCCGCACGGCGGTCCGCGCCGCGAGCACCGCGCGCGGACGGGCGAGCTCATCATGTAAACTGGGTAAATGGCATACGTCCCGTAACGGAAAGTAGAGCTGATGACAACCACTACCCCCAAAACCTCCTTCCCCAGCAACATCGAAATCGCCCAGCAGGCCAAAATGCGGCCGATCATGCAGATCGCCCGCGACCGCCTGGGAATTCCCGAAGAGCACCTCGAGCCGTACGGCCGCTACAAGGCGAAGGTCGCGCTCGACTACGTGCGCCAGCTCGATAATCGCCCCGATGGCAAGCTCGTGCTGGTCACCGCGATCTCGCCGACGCCCGCGGGTGAAGGCAAGACGACGACGACCGTCGGTCTGGGCGATGCCCTGAATCACATCGGCAAGAAGGCGATCATATGCCTGCGCGAGCCGGCGCTGGGTCCGGTATTCGGCATGAAGGGCGGGGCGGCTGGCGGCGGCTACTCGCAGGTCGTGCCGATGGAGGACATCAATCTCCACTTCACCGGCGACTTCTCGGCCATCGCGCTCGCGAACAATCTGCTCGCGGCCCTCATCGACAACCACATCCACCAGGGCAACCAGCTCGGCTTCGACGTGCGCCGCATAACGTGGCGCCGCGTGGTGGACTGCAATGATCGCGCGCTACGCGACATCGTCATTTCGCTCGGCGGCACCGCGAACGGCTACCCCCGCCAGGACGGCTTCGACATCGTCGTGGCTTCGGAAGTCATGGCGATCTTCTGCCTCGCGAACAGCCTCACCGATCTGAAGGAGCGCCTCGGCAAGATTGTCGCGGGCTATACCGCGGACCAGAAGCCCATTCTCGCCCGCGACCTGAAGGCGCACGGCGCGATGACGGTGCTGTTGAAGCAGGCGCTGGCGCCGAATCTGGTGCAGACGCTCGAGAACAACCCCGCCTTCATCCATGGCGGCCCGTTCGCCAACATCGCGCACGGCTGCAATTCCGTGATGGCCACGAAAACGGCGCTGAAGCTCGCCGATTACGTGGTCACGGAGGCCGGTTTCGGCGCGGATCTCGGCGCCGAGAAGTTCATCGACATCAAATGCCGCAAGGCCGGGCTGAAGCCCTCTGCCGCGGTCATCGTGGCGACCGTGCGGGCGCTCAAGTATCACGGCGGCGTCGCGGTGCCGGATCTGCCGAAGGAGAATATCGAGGCGCTGAAGAAGGGACTCGTAAACCTGCAGCGGCACATCGACAACGTGCGCAACAAGTTCGGGCTGCCGTGTGTCGTGTCGATCAACCACCGCGCTCAGGACACCGACGGCGAAGTGCGGGCGCTCATCGAAGGTGTCTCGGCCCAGGGCGTGAAGGTGATTCTCGGCAAACACTTCGCCGAGGGCGGCAAGGGCGCGGTCGATGTCGCGCACGAAGTCGTGCGGCTGTGCGAGCAGCCGAACCACTTCAAGTTCGCGTACGAGGACAGCACGCCGCTGTGGGACAAGATGAAGGCGGTCGCGCAGAAGATCTATCACGCGAGCGACATCACGGCCGACAGCAAGGTGCGGGCACGCATCAAACAGCTGCAGGAAGGCGGCTACGGGCATTATCCCGTGTGCGTGGCGAAGACGCAGTATTCGTTCTCAACCGATCCGAAGCTGCTCGGCGCGCCTTCGGATCACATCGTGAACATCCGCGAGGTCCGGCTGGCGGCCGGCGCCGAGTTCATCGTGATGATCTGCGGCGACATCATGACCATGCCGGGCCTGCCGAAAGTGCCGGCGGCCGATTCGATCGACATCGACGAGAGCGGCAAGGTCGTGGGTCTGTTCTGACCCTGGATGAGAGGAGCGGGATCGTGGCTCGATCCCGCTCCCGGCGGGCCTCGACGGCGCAAGCGCCGTCAGTTGACGTCAACCCCTTGGTGTTGGCGTCAACTGCCGTCAGTGCTTGCCGTGGTGTTGGTCCTTCAGCGTATCCTTGATGCCGCCAACCACGTTCTGGACCTTCCCCTCGACCTGGTCGGCTTGACCTTCGCGTTTCATCTTCTCGTCGCCGAGCGTTTTACCGGCGGCTTCCTTGACCTTCCCCTTCGCCTGTTTCAGCGAACCCTTCGCGCGATCCTCATTCATGCTGCATCTCCTGTTTGCGCAGGCGCTGCCTGCTCGTTGACCGGTCCGGGAGCGTCCCTCGGGGCCGCTCCGGAACGCTGCGTGGCGCCCTGTCGTTGCGGGCGGGCGGGGTTACAACGCGGGCCGGGCGGTGTCGTTCCCAAGGCCAGGCGCCGCTGGCTCGAGCAGGGGCTTGGCGTTCTAGGGAGTCCAGTTCTTATCGCGAGCTGCGGCTTCGGCGTGCGCATCCAGTGGCTCGCCGGCGATCGTGTCGTCGACCACCTGCATGACCGACCGCGGCATTTCCGATCCGGCCTGCCGGTAGCCGCTTCCGGGTGTCGGTCCCCCCTGCGCAAGCACCTGCACGCGCCAGTCATCGCTCCTGCGGCAGGCGAGCCCTGCGAGCGTCGTCGATTCGCGCAGCGCGAACGTCCGGCAGTAATCGCCGTCCTTCGACTTGAAGCTCATTCCGATGCGCACCGGGCTGTCCTGCGCCGGTGCGCCGGCAAGCTGATCGGATAGCGCCTGAGCCAACACACCGCTCGCCAACAGCTGGCCGTCACGCGAGGTGACCGGCCCTCCGCTGCCGGACGTGCGCAGCAGCGCCTGTCCGATGAGAACGCCGAGGATGAGACTTGCGGCAAGTGCCACCCACTGCGGCAACGCCCGACGCGGCGGCGGCTTGCGGCGCAAAGGTATGACATTCCCTTCACGACGCACCGCCGGAACCCCCCGCGCTGCGTCGATGAGACGTTGCGGCGCGGGCTCGTCGAGCACTTTGTCGAAGGCCACCCGCAGCTGCCCTCGCAACGCCTTGTGTTGCGCGACGCGTCGCGCGACTTCGGGGTCGGCCGCCATGGCTGCCTCGACCGCCGCGCGCGTCTCGGAGTCCAGCTCGTTGTCCGCGTACGCCATGAGTGTTTCTTCGGAGAACGTCATTGCAGCGCTCCTGTCGTGTCGGCAAGCAGCGCCTGCAGGGTTTCGCGACCCCGCGCCAGCCGGCTCGTCAACGTTCCGACCGGGACCCCCATGATCTCGGCCGCCTCCTTGTACGAAAGCCCCTCCACCAGCACGAGACCGATGGCGATCCGTTGCTCGTCAGGGAGGCGGGCCATCGCCTCCTGGACGGAGAGGAGGTCGGTGTGAGCCTCGCTCGAGGCGTCGCCGACGTTCTCGCCCAACGCTTCGGGCGCGAAGATCCGATTTTGCCGCCCGCGCGCGCGGGCCTCATCGATCCAGGCGTTGCGCAGAATGCCGAACATCCAACTCGATAGCCGCGAGTCCGGGCGCAGCTGTTCGGATCGCGCCAGTGCGCGCTCAACGGCGATCTGCACCAGATCGTCCGCGTCGTGCGGGTCACGGGCGAGCGTGCGTGCGAAGCGCCGCAGTCGTGGCAGGAGACCGACGATCTGCTCGCGAAGCTGGTCCAGGGACGCGTGCATGCCTCTCACATCTGTGCATCTTATGACGTGGCGGGTCGCCATTTTCTTCCATAGCCGGCAACATTCAACTAATGTGAGGGCCCATGGCGCGGAAATTCATGGCACTGCTGCTGCCGCTGCTCCTGGCACAGCCGCCGATGGCTGAGGCGCAGGTTGCGCTGCCCTCGGTCCGGCTCCCAGCGGGTCTGCCGTCGGTGGACTTGCCCTTGAACGGGGACCGGACGCTTGGCGGTCTGTCGAACGACCTGAATCCGCGGCGCCTGCAGGACCTGCGGCGGCTGCATATTCTCGATCTGATTCGCAATCACCCCAAGGAGATCGAGGCAGACCCCGGGGGCGCGCCGATCCTTCGTGGCGAGGTCGTGGCGTTCTCGCCGTCGGACGCTGCGTTGGAGAAGGCGCGGGCGGCTGGCTTTTCCGTCGTGAGGGAGCGTGTGCTCGATGGGCTGGATGCCCGGCTCGTCGTCCTGAAGGCGCCGGCCGGTACGGCGACGCGACGTGCGCTGAAGCAGTTGCAGGGGCTGGATCCCGATGGGGCGTACGATTTCAATCATCTGTATAGCGACAGTGGGGAAGCCCATGGCGGCAGGGGGCAAGGCGGGACTGCGGGCCCGGGCGCATCCGCAACCGACGGCGCGGGGCCTGGTGTTGGCACAGCCAACGGGGTCGACGCGATCAGGGTTGGTCTCATAGACGGCGGTGTCGATACCACGCACGCGGTATTTCGCGATATCGTCATCCACCAACATGGTTGCTCGGGTACGCCGGCTCCGGCGGCGCACGGGACGGCCGTTGCTTCTCTCATGATCGGCCGCTCGCCACGGTTTCATGGTGCGGCACCCGGGTCCGAGCTCTATGCCGCGGATGTCTACTGCGGCCTTGCGACGGGCGGAGCGGTGGATGCGGTTGCCGATGCTTTCGCCTGGCTCGTGCGGGAGCATGTTTCAGTCATCAATGTCAGCCTGGTCGGACCGCCGAATGCGATGCTCGAGAATGTCGTGCGCCTGGCGATTGCGCATGGGCACGTGGTCGTTGCGGCCGTTGGCAACGATGGGCCGGCGGCTCCGCCGCTGTATCCGGCGTCTTATCCGGATGTAGTGGGCGTTACCGGGGTGGACGCGCATCAACGCGCTCTGCCAGAAGCGTGTCGCGGCCGGCAAGTGAAATTTGCCGCGCCCGGCGCTGATATGTCCGCGGCCAACCCGGCGCAGACCTATGCGATGGTCCGCGGCACGTCCTTTGCGTCGCCGATTGTCGCGGGATTGCTCGCCGGAGCGATGCGCGAACCGGATAAAGCGGCGGCCGCACGCGCCGTATCCGACCTCGCCGCCCGCGCCATCGACCTGGGGGCGCCGGGTCCGGACCCGGTTTACGGGTTCGGGCTGGTTGGAGGCGATCTCCGGCCCGAGGTCGCGCTGGCGGGAAGCCGCTCGAATTAGCGCTGGCAACCAGCTCCCGACCGCTGGCGCCATATTAAGTAAAACGAACCAATTTTTTTGGGGTCAGGGAAGATTCGGGTATCCGACGTCGTAGTTCCTCCTGAAGGTCGCGGATAGGCCGCGGCGAATGGGCAGGCAACGCCTGCGCAACGGGGTGCGACGCATGCGTCGCACGGGGTAGCCCGCGAGGGATGCCCCTGGATCGACAGTGAGCAGGCAACGCCTGCGCAACGGGAGAGCAATATGAAGACGAATCATCTTTTCGCG
>CAZDTG010000151.1:0-10249 GCA_964508005.1 uncultured Steroidobacteraceae bacterium | reverse complement strand
CGGTGCCGGCGCCGAGGTGCGCTCGGCGACCGGTATCACCGTGTTCGCCGGCATGATCGGAGTGACCCTGTTCGGTTTGTTTCTAACCCCGGTGTTCTATGTCGGCCTGCGCAAGCTGTCGGGGCTCAAGCTGGTCCAGCACGGCGAAGCGAGTCTGGCGCACGGCTGAAGCCAAGCAGGTGCCGTTGGGTCCGAATGCCGCAATCGGTATCCCTACTGCTATGTTAGGAGATGCAAATGTCCAAACCGAAGTTCCCGCCTAGAAACCCAATGCTAAAGACGTTCACAGCCATCGTGCCACTCTCGTTGAAGGCGGCCTCCGAAACTTACCAGTTTGCGCCGGCCGTCCCCAGCGGTGGCCTCGTTACTTGCCCGCAGCAGAGCCTGAGAAGCGCCCGGCCATCCTTCCCGCTTGCCCTAGCGTTTGCGGGTGGAGCGGGGATTGGGGCGGGAGCACCACCCGAACGAGGCAGCTCGGGTCGTAGCCGCTTGTGCCGACGCCGTGGAACAGGCATTTTTTGGCGCAGGAGCTCGCAACGATGGCGGCCGACACGAAAGGAACGTTATTCACGGTCCAGAAGGCCCTGCCGCTCATGCAGGTCGGCGGGTCGATTATCCTCACGGGCTCGACGACGGGATCAATGGGAACGCCGGCGTTCAGCGTCTATAGCGCGACCAAGGCCGCTATACGCAATTTCGCCCGCAGCAGCTTGATCTGGCCGTTCTCGGCCACGAGACGGCCAGTGAACAGGTGATGGACGGTGCGGCCGGTCGCCCTCGCCGTCGGGTGGGCCATGTATTCGGCGAACAGGGCGGCGGCGTTTTGGCCGCCCGTGACGGTGGCGAGGAATTCGAGCAGCAGGGTCTTGGCGTCTTTCATTGTGATGGCCTTTCGGAAGGTAAGAGGTGAAGGTAGGCGACGGTGTTGTTGAGCTGTATGGGGCCGCATCCGACTTGTCGGCTAGGATCTTCGGGACGAGAGTTATGCAGCGCACGGCCGTGGCGAGAGCCAGATTGCCGCCCACGGAATCCCCACTCAAAGCCACTTTGCCGGACGCATAACCCTGCTTCAGCGCCCACTGATATACGGCGAATGCATCATCGTGGGTGGCCTGAGCCCGATTTTCCGGAGCCAGGCGTTAGTCTGGCACCAGTACGACGCTACCCGCCGTGTTGTTCCGACATTTTTGTTCTCCTGTGAACTAGAAAGTAGGGATTAGGTGGGGAAACTGTTGCCAAACATGGGTAGGCCGCTCCGTGAGTCCGACGGGCCAACCTCGTCCTCGATCACGTCCCAGTGCTCGGTAAGCAGGCCATTCTCGATGCGTACGACGTCGGCGAGGATCCAGTTCCGCGGCTGCCCGAAGCCCGACAATCTCCCGTGCAGGATGACGAAATCGCCGTCGGCGACGATCGCGCCCGCCTCGTATTTGAGAGTCGGCGGGAGGCTCTTGATCAGGTTCATCAGCCCCTCACGGCCCGGCTCGATGTGGGCACTGTGCTGAATGTATTTCGGCGACCAGAAGCTCTCCGCAGCCTTGTAGTCGCGCTTGTTGAACAACGTGTCGAACGCCTTCAGAACGAACGCCTTGTTTCGTGTTTCCTTTGACTCAGTCATCTTTTTGCTCCTAGTTGACGTATGTTGGTGGTGCGTGTGTTTATTGGGTGTCGAAGCGCATCGAAGTTCTCTTGGGCACGTTTCTACTCCTAAGGTGAGTTAGAGTTGAACAGCGATGTCGTCCATCCCCTGCAAGAAATTCTGCAGGGGATGTACTGCGTTGCCTCGCGTCTAACGCTTCAACGATCATTTCGAACCGTTCGGTTCATAATGGACGAAGCGAATACGCGGTGTCAAGCGGTATTGAACTAATCGGTTCGTTAAAGTAAGCTGGAGACATGGCCCGCCCTAGAAATTTCAGCCGCGAAGGAGTGCTCGAAAGAGCCCTTCCGGTGTTCTGGAAGCGCGGCTTTGCCGACGCCAGCCTGCAGGAACTGGAAAAGGCTACCGGAGTGAACAAATCCGGCCTTTACTCGGAGTTTTCGGGCAAGGAGGAGCTGTTTCTGGAGAGCCTGCGCTTCTACCTCGATCGAGTGGCGCAGCACGGGTTGCTCATGGTCGAGCCCCTGGGCTGGGGCAACATCGAGCAGTTCTTGAAGCTCGGCCCGCGCAATACTGAGGGGCAGAAAGGGTGTTTCGCCGTCAGTTCGATTCGGGAGCTTGCCATCCTGCCACCCGCAGCGATCGAGATGCTGGGACACGGCCGAGAGCAATTGAAGCAACTCATTGCCAAGAATATCGAGGCGGAAAAGCCGAAGGCCGATGTAAACGACTTAGCCGGTATGGTCCTGACTTTTTTTACGGGTTTGAGTCTGGAGCAGAACCTTAAATCGAGCCGGACTAACACAGGACGTAAGGTTGACAATCTGATGCGGGTCCTGCGCCGTCAGTAGCTGGCCGATAACGAAGGCGATCTTGCGCTCAATCCTTGATGCCAATCTCTGGCCTCGGAATTTTGGCTCCCCCGAAGCAGTCGCCCGCAAGCGTCGCCTTTGGGGTCGTGACCCGTCCCATGGACGACTGTCCCGCGGCGCAACCCCTTCGATCCATAGAGCATAGCCGGTGATTCTCGCCTCGCAGAGGAAACCCTTTGCCGTGTCTTCCCAGTTCCCGTTCCCACTCGCTCTACAGCAAGTTGGAATAGCGGGAAGTCCATCGAAGAGCTTGATCCCAAGCCCATCAAAAAACGTTTCTCCATGTGCACGAGGGTACCCTTGGACCAGGACGAGTCCCCAGCTACGGAAATGGCGAAGTAGCGACGACTCGCGTGTTGCAGGTTCGCTGAACGCCCCCGACGCGCATGTGCTTTTGCACCTCGAGGGCATCGTCCGTAGCTGCCGCTCGGGTTCCCCTAAATACGACGATGAACCTGCAGGTGACGATTTGGGTTCTGCTGCGCGCAGTATCCAGGATCCGGTGATAGGAACGTGCCGACGAGGGTCGACATCATCTACGAAAAAGGTTGGAGTCAAAGCTCTCAACCAGCCAGTCGATGAACACCCGCATCCGGCTGCTGACGTGGCGGTTGGGCGGGTAGACCAGATAAAACGGGTAATCCGGCGGCTGCCAATCTTCCAACACCGGCACCAACTTGCCTTTGTCCATGTAGTCGCGGACGGCGATGACAAAGGTCTGTATCAAGCCGAGGCCTGCGAGGCCGGCCGCCACGTGGGCGTTACTCTCATTGACACGAACCGCGCATCTCATCTCCGGCTCGAACTTAGCCCCGCCCCGACGAAAGCTCATTGGCACTGCACGCCACGTCCTAGTCGAAAGATAGCTGGCCACGACGTGGCCGCGCTCAAGGTCTTTCGGATGCTTGGGTGTTCCGTACCGCGCAAGATACGCCGGTGTCGCGCAAGTCACCCAGGGTACCGCCCCCAGCTTGCGCGGCACCAAAGAGGAGTCGCCGAGAGGGCCGCCTCGAATGACGCAGTCGACGTTGTCGGCGATCAAGTCGGCATGCCGGTCGCTTACCCCAAGGTCGACCCGGATTTCCGGATAGCGCGCCAGGAAGTCAGGTAACGCCGGAAGAAGGACATGCCACGCCAGCGAGCCCCCGACGTCGATGCGCAGATGCCCTTTCGGCGTGCGATGCCTGGCGCCGAATTCGCCGTCGATGTCGGCCAGGTCCTTCACGACACGCGCGGTCTTTTCGTAGTAGGCCATCCCTTCGGGCGTCACCGATATTCGCCTGGTCGTGCGCTGCAGCAGTTTGGCGCCGACGTGCTTTTCCAGTGCTTGTACCAGTTTGGTAACCGTAGCCTTGGGCATCTGAATCGAGTCGGCCGCCTTGGTGAAGCTGCCTGCTTCGACGACGCGTGCAAAGGTGCGAATGGCGAGAAGTTGGTCCATGTTGGTGCATGCCTATTGTTGCTGTATGTGAATAATGTATTGGTTGTTGCCCTATTTATCCACAAAAAGTTCGCCCGTACTGTGTGCTCCTAACGGCCCGACGAGAGGGCATCACTGGAGAACATCATGAGCAAGAAACTTGAAGGCAAGGTTGCCCTGGTCACCGGCGGTTCCAGCGGCATTGGCTTGGCCACCGCCAAGCGCTTTGTGGCGGAGGGCGCCCATGTCTACATCACTGGACGCCGCGAGGCGGAACTTGAAGCAGCGGTCCGCGAAATCGGCCGCAACGTAACCGCGGTCCAGGCCGACGCTTCCAAACCGGCCGACATGGACCGTCTGTACGCGCAGATCAAGCAGGAGAAGGGCAAGCTTGACACCATTTTCGCCAACGCAGGCGGTGGTAACTTCCTGCCGCTCGGCGCCATCACTGAAGAGCACTACCACGAAACGTTCGACACCAACGTCAAAGGCGTGATCTTCACCGTGCAGAAGGCGTTGCCGCTGCAGAGGGACGCCGGCACCATTGTGTTGAATGCTTCCACCGCCGCGTCGCAAGGTATGGGGGCTTTCAGCGTCTATGCCGCTTCAAAGGCCGCGGTGCGCAATCTGGCTCGCGGCTGGGCCACCGATCTGAAGGACCGCAAGATCCGCGTCAACGTGGTCAGCCCGGGCGTTATTGTGACCCCGGGATACAAGAAGGCTGGCTTGACCGACGAGCAGATCCAGGGTTTCGCCGCCCAGATGGCGTCCATGATCCCGCTTGGGCGCACCGGCGAAGCGGATGAAATTGCCAAGGCCGTCCTGTTTCTCGCATCGGATGACAGCAGCTTCGTCAACGCGGCCGAACTGGTCGTCGACGGCGGCATGATCGAGGTCTGAAACCAGTCGGGGCCGCGCCACGATCAGGCGCGGCCTTATCTGCCTGGCTACGCCCGTTGTGAGCCGTGCACAAGCGGAGCCCCCAAAATTAGGGAAGAGGTCGAGAAAGCGTCCTAGCGGGTACTGGTCTAGGCCGGCCGAGTGCGCAGCCGGCCCTCGTAATCGCGCTTTCCGAGCGGCACACCCCGCGTGCGCAGGATGTCGTAGGCGGTGACGGCGTGGAAATGGAAGTTGGGCAGCGAAAACGAGAGGATGAGGGTCTCCGACGTGAAGGCGAGCCTCCGTGGGCCGATCTGAAGGTCCAGGTCCTTGCCCGCCCAGGCGTTGACCTCGTCTGGGGTGAACGCCTCCAGCGCCGTTTCCGCCTTGCCAATCATGGCCTGCAGGTCGGCGAAAGGGACCGGTCCGACCAGGGCGGGCGGGGCGAACACGCCGGTCTTCACGGCCTCTAGCCCCCACACGGAATGGTGCCACGCCGCTTCGATCTGGAAATGGAAGGGCGCCATATCGTCGAAGAGCCGGGCGTGCACGAAATCGTCCGGGTCTGCGCCGGTCTCGCCGCAGTGCTTGGCAGCGCGGTCGAGGAAGCCCCCGACGGCCCTCACGGTCTGCAGGAAAGTCGGCACGCTGAGGTCGTAGAGTGATGTCGCCATCGGTTTTCCCTTGCTTGAACCGGCCTCCGTTAGTGCCGAGCGAACCTGCGCTGTCGCGGAGGACAAAGCCCAATATACACGCCGTCGTCGATCCAGCAATTTTCCGTCAGCGAAACTCGGTTGAGCGCTTCTTCTGTATCCTCAAGCCCATCCGATGCGTCGCCATCCGTTAGACACGCTCGCCAAGAACTTCCTCGCAGCCGTCCTGCTTGCTTATGAGTCCACAACCGAGACTGCCAAAAAGCGTCCCCACTGGGTACTGGGCTAGACTCGGCGAATGAACTCGGATAAGGCAGAGACCTCGTCGGGTGACGAGCGCATTCACCTGGTGACGATCGATTGGAAGCGGGGCAGGTGGTCGGGCACACCAGGGAAATACTCGCGGGAGCACCAGTGGCACTTCGCCGGGCGGTTGATCCTGAAGGTCACGGATGCGTTGGCACCGGCGGCGTATCAGGACGCGGCGAGGCTGGATCCGCTGAAGTCGTACGTGGCGACGATCTCCAGCGCACACATGCTGGCGTGGCTGCACGCTGCATTCAGCCACGGCGTGGAGGTGGAGAGCTACCTGGATCTGGCCGAGGGCGTGATGAGCCGATTACCTGAAGGTCGCACTTGGGTAACGGATCTTCACAAGGCCGGCTTTCTGCTCTTGCAGGTCGATCACCTCGCGACGCACCGGCAGGTTCTGTGGCTTGGGCCGGCGTCCACCACGCTTCTTCCGCTTCGCCCCAACAGCGTTGGACGCCTCGGATGTCCTCGTGGACTGTATCGGCGCGAGGACCTCTCCCGCGGCGGGGATACCGAACAATGCCCGCTGGTCGGGATTGAGCCCGGTTACGGCGGCCATTGCAGAACACGAAGACATGACCGGCGAGCACGTCTTGCCTCAGTACGCTACCGACCAGGCCACGCAGTCCCTCGATCCCCAGCCGGCCGTCGGTCACGCCCGTCTTCAAGTACACACGTGTCTGTTCGTTCAGCCCGAACATGTGAGCAGCTCCCGCAGCAATTCCCCAACCCACGCTGAGTTCGTGCCGACCGAGACACTCAGCTCAACCCGGTTGGGCAGTCGGACCTCCACCGACCCAGGCACGAATGGCTCCGGCCGCACCACCGCGGTGGAAGTCACCACTGTCGCTGGGAGCTCCACCAAAGCTCCGGCGCGCTTCTCAGCCACGCGCCGGCGCGCCTGGCCGCGCCAGAACGTGAGACTCGAGAGCGCGACGTCGTGCTCGAGACAGAATTGCTTCAGGCTTTGGCCGCTGCGCTCAAATAGCGCGAGCAGTCTCCGTCGTTCCTCGGCGCTGCGCTTGCGCACCACGCGCCGCCCACGCGGTGACGGGATCGACGGCAAATCAATCGGAATCGAACTCATGACGCAGATACCTCCTTCGGTAAACTGCGTCGCCATCTACCAGCCGGCACCCCACCCGGGCTATTCAGTACGCGGTGGGACGCTTTCGAGGTCGAGAGGAGGTCATTGTCGGGGTCGGATGTGCACTGCATCCAAGCTGTGCGAGGCGGCTAGCCAGGCTACATTGGAGTTACCGCCGCTGGCCGAAGTGCATTGATCGTAGGGATTCCCAAATCACGTTTGGCTGCTCTGAAGCGGACACTCGCCAGCGGCGGCTTCGCGCAAGTACTGGACCGGTGTTGATTACCAGGTCACTTGGGCCCGGCATGGCGCACGTCGTCCGCCAGTTCCTCAGGGGGCAGGTCGATCATGGCTACGCCTTGTTCCGACAATTGCATGAGAAACGTCGTTCGATCGATGCCGGCTAGCAGTGCCGCCTGTCCGGAGGAGAGCCGTTTCATCTCAAACAGCTTGACCGCCATGGCGAGGCGAGCCTCACGTTCAAACTCCGCAGGAGTTTTCCGAAGGGCATCCGGCAGGGTAGATGGATGTTCGATGTGTATCGAACGGTTCATGGGCGAAAGCGTACAGGATACGGGGCTGCGTGACCCCAGAGATGCTGTCGCTTTTCTGAAACAGTGGTAGCGGGGGGCCGCTACGCATCCACCTACACTTGGCGCATCGCCTAGGAAATTCGAACCTAACGTCTTCTCGGTAAATCGGCCGCCGTCTGGTAGCCGCCGTCGAGTTCCATCTCAGATGACCCGACTGGACGCGAGCGTAAATCCTTACTATACTGTAAAAAGTAAGGAAATCAGGTCCCATTTTGATGAGCACAGACGCAACCCTGACCAGCAAGGGCCAAACCACTATCCCGAAGGAAATCCGCGACAGCCTGCACATGAAGGAGGGTGACCGCATGACGTTCACGTTGCTCCCGGATGGCACGGTTTTGATGCGGGTGAAAAACAAGTCCGCGATGGACATCGCGGGGCGGTTGCACAAGAAAGGCCGAAAAGCTCTGCCGATCGAAGGTCTGTCCCGCTGATGATTGGCCTCGACACGAATGTCCTGGTCCGATTTCTGGTCCGGGACGACGAGGAGCAGTTTGAGCGCGCTCGCAGACTCATTCGCCGCCAGGCGCAGGATGGCGAGCCGGTGCATATCAGCCTTCTGGTGTTGCTCGAGACTGAGTGGGTACTGCGGAGCCGCTACAAGCTCAGCAAGGGCGAGATCCTCGGCACTTTTTCGGAGCTCCTGAGCGCGGTGGACATGAGTTTTGAGGACGAGTCCTCAATTGAAGAAGCACTTTTCGTTTGGAAGAACTCGCCCGCGCAGTTCGCGGACTGTCTCATCGGTGCTCGGCATCGAACGTTGGGATGCACCGCAACCGCCACTTTTGACAATGGGGCGCTCGGGTTGCCTGGGTTCATTCCTGCTTAGTCCCTCTAGTGGGAGACTGCATTGACGGATGAACGAGCCCGGGAATGTATGAAAACCGGCCGAAAACTGATCTGACATCGGACGCGCTGCTTTGATTCGCAGCATTGCAGATGTTCTTGAAGCCTGCGTCGCAGGAGAGGCGAAGAAGCTCAGCGAGTACGAAATAAAACATGGAGCAACAATTGGCGCCATGTACGAAGGGCCCTCGATGGAGGTCATTAACCGTGCGGTACCTCTAGACATCATGTCCTGGCCCACGGTGTGAGGCCAGGCGGACTTGTAAGTTGGAGGAAGAGGTCTGTCTCCCATATCGTGGGTTGCGTCGTAGCGGACGCCGAGCCACATGCACAGACCCCGAGGGGTTCGAAGTGCCTAACCAGTGGAGTCGCGGACCTGAAACCGCCTCTGGCTTTCTCCATCAGACGCGCCTCAGATGCCGGTGGTCAGTGCGGCGAGGCCGCCTGTGAACGTGGCCGCCGGGGGTGAAGGCCGCGCAAACGCTCTCCGGGTCATAAGGAAAGATGTAGTCGCTCGCGCACGGCTGCCGCTCGACGAGCTGAGTGACCTTCCTTTCCGTTGCAAGCACTCAGGTCAGTTACTGCTTACGCTTCACCGCCAACCAGTCCAAGGTCTACCATGCGCGCGATCGGTTGCCTTGAGGACGCAGCCGGTCGGGGCGATCAATTTCATGCGGGTGACTTTCCGCACCGCGATTGAGACGGATGGCCTGACCTTCGCTTGCTAGTATGAACCATTCTGTCACAGGCCTTCCTCTGCGGAATGACCCGCTCGATGCGTCGTGGCGCGAGTCGGAGATGGCGTTGGACTTCACCGTGCAAGCCAAGTACGACGCCGCCGACATCATCAGGAGCCAGCAACGCTTCATCGCGACCTTGCAGGGCCGGACTGCAACTTTCTCCACCTTCAGCGACGTGCAGTTCGACGAGGCGAATGTCCGAGGGTTCGAGGCGCAGTTGTCAACGGACCGGGATGACCGTAATGGTCTGCTGCTGGAGGCTCGGTCCCTGTCGGGCGACTACGCGGAGGCTCTAGCAGCAGCCGCCAAGGTGAAGCCGCTCCTTTCGGTCCCGACCCCTCAGCCCGTTGAGCAGCTGGACGTCGGGACAGTGGTCAAGGCTTCACAGGCGTTGTGGAGCGAGATCGAGCTGGGCAAGTGCGATCGCGAATCCATGTTTACGGGACTTCGACGCTGCGCGCTTACGATATGGTTAATCGTGACTTGGGTAATCGCGACGTTATCGCCGGCAGTCGCACAGACGCAGAGCGCATCGATAAAGAGCGACGACAATCAACTGGCAGAGGTTGTTGTGACGGCACAAAAGCGCTCTGAGAATATTCAAGATGCGCCTCTTTCGGTGACAGCTTTTACTGGGCCTACTCTAATAGCGGCGGGTATACGTGTTGTCAACGATCTGGGCGAGATAGATTCGACGCTGCAATTCAGTGCCATTGGGGGTATCGCAACAGTTTTCATGCGCGGGCTCGGCAACCCGGTTGCTACAATAGGAAATGAAGCTAGTGTTCCAATGTACATTGATGACGTGTATTACTCGCGCTTATCGCCAAGCTTTTTTGACCTCGTCAACATCGATAACGTCCAAATACTAAAGGGCCCGCAAGGGACGCTCTTCGGGCGTAACGCGAGTGCGGGCGTCATCTCAATTTATACTCGGGATCCGGGCAACACCCCGGGTATCGAGGGCATGGTTGGCTATGGGAACTATGCCACAACCACCGCACAGCTCTACGCTTCGGTGCCAATCACTGACAGGCTTGCTGCTGATATCTCGCTGAGCGAATACAACCAGGCATCTGGCTGGGGTCGGAATGTGTACAACGGAGATGCGACCTATCTCAATTACTACTTCAACGCACGGACCAAGATCATTTGGAAGCCGACTGATAGCACAACGGTTAAGTTCATAGGCTATTACGCAGAACAAAATAGTCTGCAGGGGGAACTTACCACTCCTTACGCTGGTA
>CAZDTG010000150.1:0-10396 GCA_964508005.1 uncultured Steroidobacteraceae bacterium | reverse complement strand
CTTGATCGATCGGAACGGTGAAGGACAGACCGACGATGGGCCGCATGGCCGGATCCGACCACATGTTGTTGTAGCCCGCGCTCAGGCCAAATTTCGGAAAGCGCTCTTTATCCGCGAGTCGCTGCTTAGCCTCGGCGGCTTCGCGCTGCGCCTCGAGCTGCGCGAGCTGCGGATGCTCTAATGCCCGCTGCGCGAGCATTTCCTCGGCTGGCAAATTGAGCGTCGCGGGAAGCCCGGCCGGTTGCGGAATAGCCTCTTGCGGTGAGCGGTTGAGCAGCGCATTCATACGTGCCTGCACCACTGTGCGTTGGCGCTCCCACTGGAGCCGCTGCTGTTTGAGCAGCGTGCGCTGGACATCCGCTTGCAGCACATCTTCCTGCGGAGCCTGGCCGGTCGTGTACCGGACTCTCGCGATGCTCCGCAACTCAGCCAGTACCGACTGGTTGGTGGTGTTAATCTCCAGCGCTCGGTGGACGAACACCCAGTCGGAGAATGCTCCACGCGCGAGCGCCGCGAGGCGCAGCCGTAACGTGTCGAGGTCGTGAGTTGCCGCCTCCGCCTGTGCTCGAGCCACTTGTTTGCGCGCATCGAGCGTTCCCCACCACGGCAGGGCCTGACTCACCTCCACATCTCCGGTCGCCCCCGTCGCGCTACCGAATGTGCGGGGCGCCGCCGAGACGCTCACCGTCGGATCCTCCAGTGAGCCCGCTGGCCGGATCTGCGCAACCGCTGCCACAGCGGCTTGCCGCATGGCCTCAACACTTGCGTTATGGACGAGGACGGCCTCGGTGAAGGCTTCGGCGGTGAAAGGCGTTGCCAGAGTGGCGGGATCGAAAGTAGGCAGCCCGGCCCCCCGCGCTGCCGTCAAAGCGACGAGCAGCGCGAGGCCGGACACGCCGGGAAGACGTCTCCAACGGTGACGCACGGGTTACTCCTTCTGCGGATCGGGTTCGCACGGGATCCAACACGCTCGCAGGTTTCGAGCGCGGGCATGTGTGCGCAGAAGGAGATCGCTAGATTCTCAGACGGAGGGTGGCGAGGTACGTGTGCCGGCCGGTCAAGGCGGCAAGAGGAATTACTGGCGGCCCTTGCGGCGGCGGCCATTGATGCGCGGCCAGGGGCGGCGCAGGCCAAATGGGCGCCAGCAACTGCACGGCATCGCCGCTGCGCTCGGGTGCCGAGGCGCGGGCGGTTTGCGCGGGCTGGTCACACGCACAATGAACGGCGGACGCGCAATCGGACCAGCATGCCGCGGCGCCAGCGCAGCCGGCTCCCAATTCGGGCAACTGCTGACCTGACGTCGGACAGCAGGGCATGCGCTGTGAGGCCGCCGCTTTCTGGGCGCAGGCCGAAGCGAGCTGCGCATGTCCCAGGACCACTGCGACCAGAACCACAGCCGTAGCGTGACGCATTTGGAGCCAAAGCCGTCTCATTGAGGTGATGCTACCCGAGGACTCCCGGCACCGCCACTGGACCGCCTCCAAAGTAGGCGAGATTCAAACCGGCAACGAAGGGTCTCACAAAGCCTAAAGCGACGACAGCCGGAATGTACGGTCTCACTCGGCGGAAGACCTCTGTTCTGGGCCGCCTGTTGGAAGGTCCAGCAGTTCATCGTCCGTCTTCGCTTCGAATCGCCCATACTGGAGTGAAAGGCTCGGCAGGATGAGGAGATTGAGCACCATCGAGGTCAGCAGGCCACCCAACAAGACGACCGCCATGGGACCTTCGATTTCGCGACCGGGCTCGTTCATCCCGATCGCGAGTGGCAGTACGCCAAGCGCTGTGACCAGCGACGTCATGAGGATCGGCGTGAAGCGGTCCGCAGCACCCTCGATCGCAGTATCCAGTGTCCACGGCTTCTCTTCGACACCGACCAGGTGCTCATAGTGAGCGATCAGCAGGATTGAATTGCGCAGGGTGATTCCGAGCAGTGCAACGAAGCCCACCAGGGATCCCAGCGAGAGCAGCCCCCCCGTGGCAAACACGGCGAGCACCCCGCCGACAAAGGCGAAAGGGAGATTGGCCAGCACCAGCAACAGATTACGGCCGTTACGTGTCACGAACGACAGGAGGAGAACGATGGCGACAAAGGCGATGATTGAATTGACCAACAGGTCGCGCAGCGAGCGCGATTGCGCCTGCGCTTCGCCGGCGAACTCGATGTAGGTTCCGGGTGGCAGTGAGATCTCCTTTGCGATCCGGGCCTGAACATCCTTGACGAAGGAGGTCAGATCCCGTCCAACGACATTCGCCGTGACGGTTTGCAGCCGCTGCGCCTGCTGGTGCAGCACCTGATACCGCCCCGAACGTTCGTAGATCTCCGCAATCTGTCGTAGTCGCACGTAGCTGCCGCTTGGGGTGTGCAGCGGCAAGTCCGCCACTTCATCCATGTGTGCCCGGTTCGCCGGGTCCAGGATTGCGATCACGGGAAAGACATGGTTGCCCTCGTACGTCTGAGCGACCGTGTCTCCCTGGTAGGCCGTGCGGATGGCCTCGAGTGCCTCGACAGGATCGAGGCCCCAGCGTTGGAGGTCCGCCTTGCGCAGCCGAATGGCGAGCTGTGGCAGGCCCGGTGGCGAGGGAAGCGTGACATCAGTGGCTCCCGCAACAGCGCCGACCATTTTGGCGACCTCCTGTGCCTTGTGATCGAGGACATCCAGATCGTCGCCGAAGATATTGACGACGACGGGTGCCGTTGAGCCCGACAACGTCTCATCGATACGCTCGGATAGAAACGTGTACACCAGGAAATTGGCACCGGGGATCGCGGCCAGCCGGCTGCGTATGTCTGCCTGGACGGATTCGGCTTCCTCGCCGCTCAAGGGGCTCAAGTCGACCTCGAACTCGCTGTAGTGCGGCCCGTAGGTGTCGTCCGCGAGCTCCGCGCGCCCGACGCGCTGCGCAACCGACCTTACGGCCGGCAGCGTCTGCAAGGCTTCCGTCACCAGCTTGCCGAACCGCAGAGATTCTGAGATGGAGGTACCCGGAACCGTCGCCATATGGACGGTGAAATGCGATTCCTTGAGCTCGGGGATGAAGCTGCCACCAAAGAAAGGCAAGATCGCGCAGCCGGCCACAGTCAGGATGACGGCCGCGCCTACCGCCCAACGCGGCTGCCGCGCAATGCGGCGCAGGAGCCTTTGGTAACGCTCTTTCGACCAGCGCATTACGGGCGGATCCACCGGCTTCACGTGTTCCGCTGTCAGGAAGATCACTGCCAGCGCCGGTGTGACCGTCAGTGTGACGAGGAGAGAGGCCAGAACCGCGAGCGCATAGGCGATCCCGAGAGGCGCGAACAACCGGCCCGCCAGGCCCGACAGAGTAATGACGGGCAGCACGACGAACAGCACAGCAAACGTGGCATAGACCACGGCGCCGCGAACTTCGAGGCTGGCATCCAGCACTACCCGGGCGCGGCCAAGCGGGTTGCCGAGCCGCTGGTTGTCGCGCAGGCGCCGAATGATGTTCTCGATATCGACCACGGCATCGTCAACGACCACGCCAATCGCGATCGCAAGGCCGCCCAAGGTCATCGTGTTGAGGGTGATATCGAAGCGCTGCAGAACAATGATGGCCGCAAGGAGCGACAGCGGGATCGCGACGCAGGAGATCGCGGCGGAGCGCAGATCGGAGAGAAAGAGGAACAGTACGATCACGACCAGGACGCCGCCGAGCAGCAGGGACGAGCGCACATTGCCGGTGGCCGCGTCGATGAAATTTGCCGGGCGAAAGAGATCGCCGTGAAGCGTAATGCCGGCCCGTTCGAGCCCCGGCCGCAGTTGCGAAAGTGCAGCCTCGACGCGCCGTGCGACATCGGCCGTGTTGGTCCCGTACTGCTCCGAGACATTGAGGACCACACCCGGCTGGCCATTGATCGCCGCGGCACCGATTTCAGGCTCCGGCGCTTCCGCGATGGTTGCCACATTCGCAAGCGTGAGGCTGGTACCCGCCGCGCTGCCCAGCACCGTCTGTCCGATCTCATCCGGCGTCAATGACTGGCCCTCCGTCTGGAGGACAATCCGCTGATTGGCCGTATCGATAAAACCGCCGCCGCGCACACCGGTCGCCTGCCGTGCCGCTTGCAGCACGTCATTCAACCCAAGACCAAAGCGCGCCAGCGCATCCGGATGGATCTGGACCTGCAGCGATCTCCTCTCGCGGCTGAAGATGGCGACCTTGGCCACGCCAGGCACTGCCAGGAGTCGTGGGCGGATAGTCCATTCAGCCGCCGTATGCAGATCCATCAGCGAGCGTCGGTCCGAGGTCAAACCGACGACCAGCACGATGCTCGCCGACGAGGTGAGCGGCGTCATGATTGGCGGCGCCACGCCCGTTGGAAGCTGCGCCGCCGCTTCGCTCAGGCGCTCGGAAACAAGCTGCCGGTCACGATAGACGTCGGTGGTTGGATCAAAGATTGCCGTGATGACCGAAAGACCCTGGATCGAACCCGACCGCAGGGTCGTCAGGCCCGGGACGCCATTGATGACATTCTCGAGCGGCTGAGTGACCAGGACCTCGACTTGCTCCGGCGCAAGCCCCGGCGCTTCGGTCTGGATGCCGACTTGGGGCGGTGCGAATTCCGGAAAAACGTCGTACTTTGCCTGCTGCAGGGTGTAGATGCCGTAACCCAACAGAACGCACGCGAGCGCTACCGTTACGCCTCGGAACCGGACGGAAAAGCGAATGAGCGCCGCTTGCGGACCCCGTTCACCGCTCATCGTGCTGACTCGTCCGCAGTCATTCGCTCACCTGCGCCTGTGCGCGGAACTCCTCCGAAAAGAGCATCTGAGCGCCTTGCACGACGACTTCCACATTGTCGGCTTGGCCTTGCATGACGTAACCGCCCGCGGGCGCAGGCAGGTCGGTTGGAACCGCACGCCGAGCGAACGTATTCGGTGCCGTGCGGAAATAGGCCCATGCCCTACCTTGGGCCCACACGATCGCCGCAGGTGGCACCGCCACGCCTTCGAAAACGCGAGTCGTGGGAACGAGCGCCACGACGCTCATCCCCGGCAGGAGGCCAGTGGCGGATGCGGTGAAAAAGAAGCTCGCGCCCTGGATGCGTGGGTCCGTCTTCGTTGCCGCCGACACGAACTCGAGCGGCCGGCGCGAGCCATCGTCCAACTCGACCCAGGCGCCGGCCGGTGTCTGCACCGCCACTTGGTCCGGCCGCAGTGTCACTTGCAGAAGAACGTCCTTGCGAGTCGTCAGCCGAGTGAGCAACGGCGTGGCCCTGAGGAGCGCCTGAGCCAAGGTCGGTCCCCAGTTCAGTTGCGCCGTGACAGCGAGTGTTTGCAGCTGCGACTGTGCCGATGCAAGGCCCGCCTGATCGGTGCGGAAGGTCGCCTCCGCCGCCTGAAGCTGCGCGGCCGACATGTTCTGCTGGTCCCGGTAGAGGTCCTGCGCCCGCTCGAACGCAGTGTGCGAGGCGGCCAGCTTGGCGCGAGCGGACTCTTCCTGCGCCCGTGCATTCGCCAGGTTGTTGGACAACTCGGTCAGCGCCTGCAGATCGAGGACCGCTCCAAAGGCTCGTAACGGCTGAGGATGGCGCGCCGTCTTCAGTCTGGCGGTGGTGATTCCACTGTTCCGTTGCGCTGCGGTGTCGAGCGTGATGATTGGCTCGCCATTCTGCGTCGACACTCTTTGCGGTGTGTGAACTTGCTGCTCCGTGTCGGCTGCCTGCGCGGCCTTACCGCGGCCGGAAACGAAGCCCCAGGTCGCGAGTCCCCCGATCAGCAAGACGGCGAAGGTGCCGAACAGGACCTTCTGGCGACCCGCTCCCATGGGCGATCAGTCCTCCGTGCTCGGGAAAGAACTGCTCACGAGCGGGGCGCCGGGCCCACACGCGGATTCGTGTCAGCACTCACGGGCATCGTCGGCCCATAGAAAGGATGCTGCAGGGCATCCTCGACGGCACCGAGCGCCTGGCGATGTAGAACCAACACGTTGAATCGCGCTTCCTCGGCCGCGAGCCGCTCGATCTGCGCTGTTAACAGCGTCGGGCGATCCGCCTCGCCAACCTGGAACCACAGTGATGTCCGACGTTCCCGGTCCTGCTCGTCGGCGAGCGACGCATCCGCGCTCGCGAGAGCCCGGATTGCCGCCTGATACTCCGCGGTGGCGCCATCCACCGCATCGATGACTTGCGTCTGCAGGCCGGTGAAACGGGCCGCCGCTGCGTCGCGCCTCGCAAGCGCTGCGGCGATCGGCCCCTGATTTTGGTTGAAAACCGGAAGATCCATGGCCGGAAGCAGGATGTATTTGTGCAGGCCCTGATCGTAGCCATAGCCCGGACTCAAAGTGATGTTGGGATATTGATTGGCAACCTGCAGCGCGAGTGCGGATTCCGCGGCAGCATACTGAGCCAGGAGGCCCTGCACGTCGCTCCGATTGACCAAGGCGGTCCGCCGCAACTCGCCGGTACTGGCAGCGGCGCCGGGCTGCTCCGGTTGATCGAAAGCGGCGAAGGACAAATCGATCCCCTCGAGCGCGGCCAACGGAATCCCGATGGCCTCGGCCAGGTGGGTCCGGGCCATGACACCTTGGCCCTCGGCGTCGCGAACTGCGAGGCTGACCTGGTTTCGATTCGTTCGCTCGCGCGCGACGTCCAGTGATGAGGCGGCGCCCGCGGCAAAGCGATGCTCCAGCAGCCTTACGAGCTGTTCCTGGAGATCGAGCCTTTGCTGAACGAGCGCGACTCGGTGTTGTGTCGCCCACAGGTTCATCAGAGCATCGCGCACCCCCCCTCGCACTTGCCACGAGACCGTCATCAGGTCCGCATGCGCGGCCTCCGCGAGCGCTTGGGCCTCTCTGGTGCGATGCCCGCGTTTGCCGCCCGTTTCGATGAGGAAGTTGATAACCGGAGCAATCGTCCATGCCGACGACCCCGACACGCTCGCCCGGTAACTCAACTCTTCGAAGCTGAGCGACGGATTGGGAATCTGTCCGGCAGTCCTCACCCCGGCCTGCGCCTCCGCAAAGTGGGCGCGCGCGACGTCGAGGTTCGGATGGTAGTAAAGCGCTGCCAGCGTGAGCTTCGTCAGGTCCCAATCGTGATCAGAACTTGTGCTGTCTTCAGCATCGGGCTGCCCGTCCGGCGCGCGCGCCGCTTCGATGAATGTCTGCAATCGCGGGTCGGCGAGTGACCTCGCCTGAATAGCCTCCGCGTTCTTCGCAGGGGAGATCGGCGCCGGCTTATAGCCGGCACACGCCATGAGAGCCAGGCCAAAGCAGGTCGCAATGCTCCAGCGGACACAACGCATCCGAATCTCGAAACTGATTGTGACGCACCGAGCGCAGCGTACTCCACTGACCTGAAGCGGCGCTGACGCCCACATAACGAAATCGTCATCTAGCTCAGGCGGGTAGCCGTTCCCGACATCGGCAGGACGACTCTAACTTCCGTGCCTCGCCCGACCTCGCTGTCGATGACGACATGGCCACCGTGGCGGGCCGCAATGCTTTTGACCACGGCCAGCCCCAGGCCCACGTTCTCCCCAGAGGTCGCGCGGGCCTGATCGATCCGGTAGAAACGATCAAAGACCCGCGGCAAATGCTCCGCGGGAATTCCGCACCCGGTGTCGCGGACGCTGACCGTAAGCCGACCCTGATCTGCATGCGCGTTGACCGTAATGGTGCCACCCCGCAGCGTATGGGCAATCGCGTTCGACACGAGGTTTCCGATCGCCTGTTGAAATAGCGTGCGATTGACCTCGGCGCCCTCCCCAGCCTCGCCGCAAACGCGAAGGACGACACCCGCCTCGGCTGCGGCCGCCCCGTAGAATTCCTCTACTTTCATCAATTCGTGACCGATATCGATCCGCTCGCGTTCAAGGGTATCGGTAGTGGTCTCCGACCGAGCGAGAAACAGCAGCGTTTGGATGAGCCGCGAGATCCGCGTGCACTCCTCCAGGCACGACCCGAGGATTTCCCGATACTCATCGCCCGATCGGGCTTTGCTGAGTGCGACCTCGATTTCACCACGCAGATTGTTGATCGGCGTTCGAAGCTCATGCGCCACGTCGTCCGAGAAATGCGAGATATGCAGGAATGACTGCTCGAGGCGGTCCAGCATACTGTTGAACGTCTCGGCAAGACCTGCAAGCTCTGCCGGCAGGCCGTCTGTGTCGATCCGTTCGTCCAGCGTCGTCGAGCGGATGCGTGCGGCGGTGCGGTTAATCTCCTGAATGGGCCGCATTCCGCTGCGAGCGATGAGGTAACCCGCGAGCGCGCACAGAACGAGCGATGTTCCCAGCACGAGCCATAGGCGTTGGCGATAGCGCGCGAGCAGATACTCGTCGTGTTCCCGATCCATTGCGACTTGCATGAACTGCGGCGGACCCGGCTCGCCCTGCCCCGGAACACGGACAATCAAGGTCATGAACGGCTTGCCGGAACGTGACAGGATGTCGCGCTCGTCGCCATCGGGCGAGCGGATTCGGGCAAGTTCGGCGCTGCTCGGCGGGGGCAATTCGTCCCCCATTCCTGGCGTCTCCGTCAGCGTGCGGGCACTGCCATCGAGAACCCGTAGGTAGATTTCCGGTTGGTGCGGGGGTGCCCAGGACGGACGCTCCTGCGGTGAACGCGCAAATTGACCCACTAACGATGAACCGACCAACAGCCGCGCATTGTTCAGATTATCAGCCAGATCGCGCAGATCCTCCTGATACATCGTATCGACCAGCACCGAGTAGAGTGCGCCGGTCGCGACCGCGATCAGGGTAAAGGCCGAAAGCGCATACCAGAGCGCCATGCGCAAGGCGATCGACAGGGCTCGGGGCGGCGCCGATCCCGTCCTGCCGCCCGCGTCAGGCTTTTTGCTCGAGGACATAGCCGACGCCCCGGACCGTGTGGATGAGCTTGCAGTCGAACGGGTCGTCCACTTTCGCGCGCAGCCGCCGCATATGGACTTCAACCACGTTCGAATCACTCTCGAAATTGATGTCCCAGACCTGCTCTGCGATCAAGGTGCGGGATAGTACGTCTCCCGTGCGGCGCAGCAGCAATGAGAGCAATTGAAATTCCTTTGGCGTCAGCTCGAGCGGATGCCCGGCGCGCGTCGCACGGTGCCGATGCAGATCCACCTCAAGGTCGGCGAGCTTGAGTACCGCCGACTGCCTCGCCGGCCCACGACGCAGAATGGAGCGCACGCGCGCCAGAAGCTCCGAGAACGCGAAGGGCTTCACCAAGTAATCATCCGCACCAAGCTCGAGCCCTTTGACGCGGTCCTGGACGGCATCACGCGCGGTCAGGAACAGGACAGGGGTGGCGATCTCCCGGCGCCGCAGGTCTGCCATGATGCTCCAACCGTCTCGGACAGGCAGCATGACATCGAGAATGATCAAGTCATGGGATCTCGTCCCAGCGAGGTACGCACCCTCCTCACCGTTATTGGCCACATCAACGGTAAAGCCGTTTTCTTCCAGGCCACGTTTCAGATACGCGGTGGTCTTGCGTTCGTCTTCGACGATCAGAATCTTCATTGGAGCTCAGTCCTGCCTATCGGTGAGGATGGGCGCGGTCGCTATCGGCGTATATTGTCAATCCGAGATACCGTTCGTCGAGTCCGCATCACTTCGTCATTCACTCGATGAGCGCCGGGTCCCATGACTATCCGGCGCCCGTACTGAGAAACCCGACTTGATCCGGTGTAGCGCTTCGGGCATCGTGCGCGGGTCGTGAAGCGACGCAAGAAACAGTTGCAGTACAGTGGGGCCTGCCACTGGGCTGCACCGTTCGTGCTCGCAATGCTCTGCCTGCGTGCCCTGGTTCCGGCAGGGTTCATGCTGGCGCCGATCGATGGGCGACTTGACGTCGTCCTGTGCGATTCGGACGCGCCGGCTGCCATGCACCACCACGGCGGCCATGATCATCCGGGACATCATCACACCCAGCTCGACCCGACTTGTCCCTATGCGCAAAGCGCAGGTCCGGCGCCGCTTCCCACACTGCCGGTGCTGGTTTCCGCGCCAATAGCGTTCTTCCGGGCTCGGCCCGTTCAAGTTGCGCAGACGCAAGCCCAATTCGGCCCCGTCCGCCTGCAATTTCCGCGCGGTCCTCCCCGCCTCGCCTGATCAGATTCAACGCCCGGTGCACGTAACCGCCTCGCAAGAGGCTAAGCACTCGTGCATCCCGTCTTTTCGCGTTTTCAATCAGGTGAAGCAACAATGAACTCACTCACTCGCGCGCTCGAATCGGGCGTGCCTTTCGCCCATGCTTTGATAAGCCGGCTCGCAATGTGTGCAGCGCCCGTGGTCCTGGCATTCCCGATCGTCCTTTTTGCGCCGCGCTCTGCCCAGGCGTGCGCGACCTGCGGCTGCACATTGAGCTCGGATGCAGCAATGGGCTACTCGGCCACGGCAGGGTGGCGACTGAATGTCGAATATGACTACCTCCA
>CAZDTG010000149.1:0-10431 GCA_964508005.1 uncultured Steroidobacteraceae bacterium | reverse complement strand
TGCGCAGAGATCAGACGGTGGGTGGGACGGCGTCGATATCATTGCGCGCATCCCGGGAAACCTCATTATCTGCTGGGCTGGCAGTCTGCACCCGCGACTTCTGACTGCGCCGGCGACGAATTTTCACGCCACGGCCCAAGGGCTCTATTTGATGGCACTCCTGACCAGCGCCGGCGGATGAGGACGAGGAGCACCAGCGCCTCCGTGAATGGCTGTTGTGCCGCGCCTGCGCCGGCGCTCGCTCCAGTTGACGGCAATCAAGGTCGCCGCGGGCGGGATGTGCGAGCCTACCGACCATGGCACACGAAACGTCTCAACACACCGATTCCGCCCCGCGTGCGCCCGACAAGGGCTATGTCCCCGGCACCGGCGGCAGCCGGTGGGCACCGCCCCTCGCGTTACCGGTTACGCCCGACAGGGACCACATAAGCGGGCCGGTCGAAGCTCCGCTGACTCTGCTCGAGTACGCGGACTTTGAATGCCCATACTGCGGGATGGCGTATCCAATCGTGGAGAGCGTGATCGCGCAGATGGGTAGTCAGATGCGATTCGTGTTCCGCCACTTTCCGCTCGTCGATATGCATCCCCACGCGGAACGTGCGGCCGAGGCGGCGGAGGCCGCGGGTGCTCAAGGCAGGTTCTGGGAAATGCACCACATGCTGTTCGAGAATCAGGACGATCTCTCGGACCGGGCACTCCTCGGCCATGCGCAGGTACTGGGCCTGAATATCGCGACGTTCACGGACGATCTCGCGACGGGCATTTACCGGCCGCGGGTCGCTGAGGACTTCATCAGCGGCGTGAACAGCGGTGTGAACGGCACGCCCACATTCTTCATCAACGCCGTGAAGTACGAGGGCTCGTGGGATGCTGCTTCCCTTCTGGCTGCCCTGCAGAGCGCAGCAGGAGCCCGAATGCACGCCTGAGCGCCCTGAGCAGCCGGGACTCTCGGCGGCGCCACAGATGCGCGCCGCACGAGTCCGTTCGCTATTCGCAGATAGCGAACGGGGACATCCCGCCGCTACTTCTTCTCGAAATCGTACCGCACGCCGAAGAGGTAGTCCTGCCCGTAGAACTCCCGCTGGATCGGACGATCCGGCGTTCCCTCGTAGAACGCATGCGGGGTGTTGAGCAGATTCTTGACATTGAAGTACAGGCTCAGCTTGTCGTTGAGCGCATAGCTGCTGCCGAAATCCATGGACGTGCGCTTCGCGTTGTAGACGTCGCTCGTTCTGTCGCCGCCGATGGCGAACAGGTCCGCGGACACCGAGTAGGCAGCCAACCTCACAGTCAGACCATACTGTTCGTAAAATACGGTCGCGTTCCAGGTGTTCTTCGACGTCGACGGCAGTTGCGAGAACTCTCCCGGACGAATCTCGTACCGCGAATCCACGAACGTATAGTTGGCGCCCGCCCCGAGTCCGCCCAAAATCCCCGGAAGCTGCGTGAAGCGCTGCTCCCAATTGAACTCGATGCCACGCGCGAAGGATGGACCGGCGTTGGCGTAAGTGAAGGCTCTGAGTGGCAGGCCGCTGGCCGGATCTATCACCGTTCCATTGTTGTTCGCCACGATGTAATTCTTGATCTGCTTGTCGAAAATGCCAACTGACACGATTCCGGCATTCGGCAGATATTTTTCGATCGACATATCGAAGCTGTTCGCCGTGGCGGGCTTCAGGTTCGGATTACCCTTGGTGACGGTGCTCGAGCCCAGATCGAGGGTCGTGGACGCGTCGGATTGGTTGAATCCCGGGCGGGCAATCGTGGACGACCACGTGGCGCGTCCGATCAGAGTTGGCTGAATTTCGTAGCGCGCCTGGATGCTCGGAAAGGCGTTGGTGTAACTGTTACGGGCTTGTATTGGCGTATAGCTGGCGTTGCCGTTCGCGTCGGGTACCGGCTGTCCTTTGAAGAACTGGACCTGATTCGCGTTCAACGTATCGTTGGTTCTCTCAACCCGCACCCCGCCGACGATCCCGAGCGGGCCGAGATCCATCTCGTACTGACCATAGGCGGCATAGACATCCTCCTTGGCATCGAGGTATTGCTGCAGCGCGCTCGCCTGATCGGTAATCAGCTGCGTCGACCCCCCGACGATTGACTGCAGATAGCCCGGACGGATGTCAGGGGGATTCTGGTACTGCCCGGCGTAATAGGTCTCGGCCGGCCCCTGGGCGACGTTCGACAGCAGCAGGTTCGGCAGGTTGGGGTACGAATAGGGCTCGCTGGTCGTACGCTTGTGCCTGAGACGGGCGCTGACGCCGGCTTTTATGCTCTCTTTGTCGAACCCGCCCCAATGCAGCGGCAGCTCGAGGTTCACGACGCCCGAATGCTCCTTGTCGAAATTGTAGGCGGTGCTGTTCGAGAATCCGCTGAATACATAGTTGGTCGGATCGAGATAATTCGCGCCCGTAATCGTGTAAATCGGCGTGTGGCCGAGTCCCGTCGGGCTGTACGTGATGCTCGCCGCCGCAGGTGTGTAGTTGAAGGCGGAGTTGTAATCGTAAGCCTTGCTCCAGGTCCCCTTCGTGTACCCTGCGCGGTAATCCAAAATGACGCCGTCGAAGTCATTGCGGCCGCCAACCATGGCCACCTGGTCCTTCGAGGTCTCCTTCTCGTCGCGAAACGCCATCTGCAGCGGGATCGTCGTGCTCGTGCCGACAAGTGTGTCCTGGAGCTGGCCGTTGCCCAGAACGACCGGGTTGCCATCGGGGCTGAGATTCAGGAACTGCCGGTAATACCTCTCCGTGTACCCGGCATCGAAAGCCCTCACGTAGTAGGTGTTGTCGGCGTCAGGCTGGTAGCCGAGATCGACACCGTAGCCGTGGCGCTTGCGGTTGAGCTCGTAGTCGCGCTGCTGCATGTTGTTGATCGCGTTGTACGGGAGCGGCGGGGCATTGATATACGCCGGCTCCACGTCATTGATGGCGCGCCAGTTCTCGTTGAACGAGTACGTCAGGACGACCGAGAACGGCCGGTCGCTGTACGCGCTCACAGTGGAGTCGGACGGCTTCCCCGGGCCGCCGAAGCGGCCACCCGTGGTGATCGCCACGTCGTAGACGGGCCTTTGACTCAGGTTCTCGTAACCCGTACCGACGTTTCCTTCCGCAAACAGCACGCCGTTCTGCGGTGCCGTCTTCGGTGTAATCTCGATCGTACCGCCGAGCGCCTCGGCATCCTGACTCGGCAGGTTGGACTTGGTGACGGTGATCGCGCCGACCAACCCGATCGGGATCGAATCGAGCGTCACGGCGCGGTAGCCGCCGAACGGCGACGCATTGTTGGTCGGCGGCAGGCGCAGGCCGGCGAATGTCGTACTGTTCAAATCAGCGTCGAGACCGCGAATATTGACGTAGCGTCCCTCACCCTCGTCGGTCTCGAGCGAGATTCCCGGGATCCTGCGCACAGCCTCGCCCGTGCTCACGTCCGGAAGCTGGCGTATTTCCTGATAGGTCGCAATGTCGATCAGATTCGGCGCTTCCATCTGGGCCTGGCGCGCCTGCTGAACGGTCGTGCGTTGCGCGTTGACGACGATTTCCGTCAGCGCATTCCCTCCACCCGCCGCAGGGGCAGCTTCCTCGGCTGCATCCGGCGCTGCTGCATCCGGCGCGGATGTATCCGCAACGCAGGTGCCGAAAAAGGCCTGAGCGGCGAGAAATACCGCGCACCCGTGCGGCCAATAACCTCGATTCATCGCGTCTCCGTGTTGATTGAACTGCAATAAATGCCAATGCGAGGTAATCTAGTGTGGTCATGCAGCATTTCATTTCCATGACAGTGTTAGATTTGCGTCAGTCGCGGATGCCCAAGCTTACGAAATTCAAACAGGAGTTGACGTCAAACATGAAAACAATGAATCGCTCTTGGCTGCTCGCCGGAGCTCTGCTCACGATGTCCACGGCGTCGTTGGCGGACCCGGGTCTCTCGCTGGCTCCCGGCGCGGTGGTCGAGATTCCCCACTCGACGGGAACATTCGACTTCCTGCGCATCGACTCCAAGCGCAATCGCCTGCTGGCGGCGCACGAGCGGGACGGGACCGCGGACTACATCGATCTGCAGACAAACAAGCTGATATCCCGTCTGAAGGTCGGAGCTGCGGTCGACACGGCGGTCGACCCGGATTCCAGGTTTTATTATGTCAGCGTGCAGGAAGCCGGGCGCGTGGCCGTGGTGGATGCCGAGACGCTGAAGGAGGTCGCGTCGGTGAAGACCGCGGGTCCGACCGACGCCATCATCTATGAGCCGAAAAATCACCTTGTGTACGTGACGCACGACGACGGCACGGAGGTCTGGGCGATAGATCCGGGCGCCCGCAAGGTCGTGGCGACGGTCACCGTTCCCGGCGCCCCGGAGTTCATGGTTTACGATGAGTCGACCGATCGGATCTACCTGAACATCAAGGACAAGGACCTGGTCGTGGCGATCGACCCGACCAGCAACAAGGTTGTCAGCCAGTGGTCCACGTCACCCGCGACGCGGCCACATGGAATGGCGCTCGACGCGAAGACCCAACGCATTTTTTCCGCTGGCGCCAACGGTAAGCTGGTCATGATCGACGCCAAAACCGGCAAGGTGACGGATTCGATCGGGATCGCCCCCAAGGTGGATCAGATCGCGTTCGATGCCGCGGGCGGACTTGTCTACTGTGCGGGTCCGGAGCGAATGTCGGTCGTGCGTGTCAGCGGTGACAAGCTGACCCTGCTCGGCGACGTCAATACGGCCGCCAGCGCCAAAAACGTCGCCGTGGATCCAAAAACGCGTGCGGTGTGGAGTACGTTCACGGACGGCAAGAGCTCGTTCGCGAAGTCGTGGCAGGCACCGCGGTCATAACGCCGTCGATGACCCGACGGCGGTGGACGCTCTCAGAGCCAGTGGAATCCGCGCGCCATGACGAAGAGCAGTGAGCCCGCAAGCATGATATAGAGCAACAGCGCCCAGATTTTTGCTGTGGAGATCGACTCTTTGACCATATAGAGCTCGGCGCGCAAGTTATCGATCTTGGCGGCGAGCTCGATGCGAACAGCGTCGATCTTCGTGCCCAGTTCGTCCCGGACACCGTCGATCCTTCGCATGAGATCATCGCGCACGCTTTCCACCTTGCGCGTGATCTCATCGCGTGCGCTCTCGAGGCGGTCGGCAAGCTCGTCACGAACGCTTTCGATCTTCTTCATGAGCTCGTCGCGGATGCCCTCCGCTTTTTTGTTCAGCTCATCGCGTACCGACTCGAGATGTGCAGCGAGCTCCTTGCGTACGGCTTCCGGCCCCCCAATCAGCTCGTCACGGGTTTTATCCAATCGCGCAATCGTTTCCGTGCGCACCCGGTCCAGGTGGTCGAGGAACTGGGATCGCAGCTGTTCCACCCGCTGGTTGGCGAGCTCGAGCGCGCGCTTGATCTCTTGGGAGTCCTGTGAATCCATCATTGGGTCAGGCCGGTCGGGCAGACCGTCGCGCCACCTGCCGCCCGACGCCAGCGCGTTCCAGTTCTTCATGAGCCACCGTGACCTCGCTTCGCCGCCGTGAAGATGACTGTGGAAAGTACAAAGTACACGAACGCCTGAAGGATATATGCGTCGTGGTATATAGTCTACAGAGACCATGCCTGCGTTCGTCCCGCACTCGGCCCGCGCGCGGGCGTCCGATTGCGGCTCAGCAGCAGGACTCGACCGGGAAGTTGAATCGACCCGAGAGAAATCAGGCCGGTATCGAAGATACTCGCCGCAAGCGCGGGTAAACTGCCGCAGCCACGGGCAATCGGTCGCCGGCAGTCGCGGGCAGCCTGATGAGAGGACGCGTCCCGCCTACATCGACCACCCGCCCCCGAGCGCGCGGAATGACAAGACCGCGGCGCGGTCCGTGTCGGCGCGGGTGCGAGCGAGCTCGTCCTGGGCGACGAGTGACTGTCGATCGGCGTCCAACACGTCAGTGAGGCTGCTGGCGCCGGCTAGGTAGGACTGCTGCGACGCGTCGCGAGCGCGGGCAAGTGCGTCGACTTCATCCGCCAGATCGTGCGTCTGCAGCTCGAGTTGTACCAGGGCCATGAAGGCGTTCTCCACGTCCTCCGTCGCCCGCAACACGGTCTGGCGGTATAGCAGCAGGGCTTGCGCGTCGGCGCTGTTGGCCTGCGCCACTTCCGCATCGACCTTGCCGAAATCGAACAGCCGCCAGCGCAGACCGGCGGTTGCCGCCGGTTGGAAACTTTCGGCCCTCCACAGACGGCCAGAGCTCAAGCTCTCGAACCCCAACAGAGCGGAGAGGGACACCTTAGGGTAGTACTCGGAGACCGCGACCCCGATCCGGGCGTTGGCTGCCGCCAGGCGCCGCTCTGCCGCGATAACATCGGGCCGACGTCGCAACAGGTCGGAAGCGCTCTGTCCGGGAGGTATAGCCGGAGCGCTCGGGATCTCGGCGGGTTTCGACAGTTCCGCGGCGTAGGTTCCCGGCTGGGCACCCATCAGGACATCGAGCCGGTTCAGTTGCGCTTCGAACGCCGTGCGCAGGGGCGGGATGGTAGCGCGCGCCTGAGCCAGGAGTGCCTCGGCTTGCGCGGCCTCCTTATCCGCTGCAGCACCTCGGGAAAATCGCAGACGAACCAGTTCCAGCAGGCGGGTGTCTGTTTCCACCTGCGACTGCGCGATGACGAGTCGAGCCTGATCGCCGCGGGCCTGGAAGTAGGCATCCGCAGCGTCGGCTACGACGGATACGCGCACCCCGAGCTGCTGTGCCTCAGCCGCTTCCGCCTCGTCGCGCGCAGCCTCCGCACCGCGCCGCAGTCCTCCAAACAGGTCGATTTCCCACTGCGCACCAACATCCGCATCGTAGAGTGTTTGGTTACGCTCATAGCCCGGGAGATGGCGTCCGATCATACCGATCGGGCTGTTGAGCGATTGACGTAGAGGACTTACGGAGCCCATGGCGGAAGCGGTGGGCAGCAGTTGCGCGCCGGCCTCGCGGGCAGCCGCGCGCGCCTGATCGACTCGCGCCAGCGCCGCGGCCAGGTCGAGGTTCTGCTCGAGCGCACGCTCCACGATGCGAGTGAGGACTGGATCGCGGAAGCCCGCCCACCACGTCTCGACCGGCGGCGCCGGTATCGCGGTTGCGCGACTTTCGATCGCGCCGCCATTGTGAAAATCCGCGAGCGACACGAGGGGTGGCCCCTTGTAACGGGGTCCGACCTCACAGCCCGCAATGGCCAGAGCGAGCGTGAGCGCCATAGGGAGCAGGCCAAAGCTGGCGGCTACGCCACCGCCCACCCCGCCGCGCGAGCCTGTTTTGCCTGCTTTGCCAAGCATGTACGCCTCCCGTCACCAAGTTACTTGCATAATGATAGTAACTAATCTATATTACTTGCATGATGATAGCAACCAGGCCCTGAAGCCCATGCAGCACACAGATCTCGGCGACATGCAGTGTCCCGTCGCCCGCAGCCTCGAGCGGGTCGGCGAGTGGTGGAGCATTCTCATTCTGCGCGACGCCTTTCAGGGGCTGACGCGCTTCGATCAGTTTCAAAAGAGCCTGGGGATCGCCCCCAACATGCTGACCCGAAGGCTGAACACGCTGGTCGACTCGGGACTGCTGGAGCGCCGCCCGTACAGCGAGCGGCCGCCCCGCCATGAATATGTGTTGACGCCGCGCGGGCGTGATTTCCGCACTGTGCTCTGGGCGCTGGTGGCTTGGGGCAACAAACACTTCTCCCCGGAAGGGGAGAGCATAGTGGTAGTGGATACCGTGACCGGCGAGCGGGCCGAGCCCGTTGTGGTAGACGGTCGCAGCGGCCGTCCGCTACGCGCGCCTGAGTTCGCCGTGGTCCCGGGACCGGCCGCCGACGAGCGCACACGCCTGCGCTATGCAAAGGTGAACAGCGCGCCGCTGCTCAACGCCGAGCAGAAGTCCGCCAGCGCCGCCCCACACCCCGACCGGCACCCGCAGCCCCGGCCCGCCAAACGGAAGAAAGCAGGACTCTCATCATGAACGCCAGTTCCGCCGTCGTCGATCGCGATATGACCTCGCCTCCCCGACAGGGGCTGCTGGGAATGGGGCGCAAGCGATTGGCGACCTACTGTGCCGTTGGACTCGGCGCACTGGCTCTGGTCGCTTATGGCTACCATTGGCTGACGGTAGGCCGGTTCATCGAGAGTACCGATGACGCCTACGTTGGCGGCGACATTACCGTCATAGCACCCAAGGTGGCCGGTTTCATCGAGCAGGTCGCGGTGACGGATAACCAGAGGGTCGCGGCAGGAGAGCTGCTGGTGAAACTGGATGATCGCGACTATCGGGCCGCTCTCGCAAGAGCGGAGGCCGCGGCCGAAGCGCAACGCGCGACGCTGGCAAATCTGGACGCGACCCGTCGTCTGCAGTTGGCAATCATCGCGCAGGCGCGTGCAGGCATCACCGCAGCGGACGCGGAAGTCAAACGTGCTCATGATGACGAGGTCCGCTTCCGCGATTTGTCGGCTCACTCCGCGGCGTCAGTGCAGGTGTTTCAGAAAGCGGAAGCCGACTACAAAGAGGCTTTGGCGCAGGATGAGAAGAGCCGCGCTGCCGCGGATGCCGCAGAGCGGCAACTGGAAGTCATCGATACCCAGAAGCGGCAAACCGAGGCCGCGCTGGGTGAAGCCACCGCCATTGTCGATCTCGCCCGGCTCAATCTCAGCTATACCGAACTGCGGGCACCCATCGCGGGTGTCGTAGGCAATCGGAGCGCGCGCACCGGCGCCTACGCGGCCATCGGCACGCAGCTGGTATCCCTCGTCCCGGCGCAAGGACTCTGGATCGACGCGAACTTCAAGGAGAGTCAACTGGCGCGGATGCGTGCCGGCTTGCGTGCAACGGTAACGGCAGATGTTCTGCCAGGCCATGAATTCGTCGGGCACGTAGCCAGCCTGGCGCCCGCGACAGGCGCGGAGTTCAGCGTACTGCCGGCGGAGAACGCGACCGGCAACTTCACCAAGATCGTGCAACGAGTGCCCGTACGCATCGTCCTCGACGCCGATGCCTCGACACTCGGTCGCCTGCGCCCCGGGCTGTCCGTCAGCGTCGAAGTTGACGAGCGTGCGGCCGAGTCTAACTCGCAGTTAACCCAGGCGCAGTAGCCGTGGGCCCCGACGCCCAACCCGCCCCCGGCGAACTCTCCATGCCTGCGAAGGTATTCGCCTTCGCCGCGATGTGCGTCGGCTTCTTCATCGCCCTGCTCGACATTCAGATCGTCTCCGCGTCGCTGCGGGACATCGGCGGCGGCCTCTCGGCAGGCACCGATGAAACCGCCTGGGTGCAGACGAGTTATCTCATCGCCGAGATCATTGTGATTCCCCTTTCGGGGTGGCTGTCGCGTGTGATGTCGACCCGCTGGCTCTTCTGTGCCTCCGCGGTCGGGTTTACCGCGACCAGCCTGCTCTGCGGCGCCGCGTGGGACATCCAAAGCATGATCGCTTTCCGCGCCCTGCAGGGCTTTCTCGGCGGCTCGATGATTCCGACCGTCTTTACGACCGCGTTCATCTACTTCTCCGGGAACCAGCGCGTCATTGCCGCCGCGACCGTTGGCGCAATCTCATCGCTCGCGCCCACGCTGGGACCGACCGTGGGCGGATGGATCACCGATCACTACTCCTGGCATTGGCTGTTCTTCATCAACCTCGTACCGGGGGTCTTCGTTGCCGTGGTAGTGCCGGTGCTGGTGCGGGTCGACAAGCCAAACCTGTCGCTGTTACGTGGCGCCGATTACCTCGGCATGCTCCTGATGGCGCTCTGTCTGGGCTGCCTGGAGTACACGCTGGAGGAAGGCGAGCGCTGGGACTGGTTCAGCGACGACACGATCCGCACCACGGCCTGGGTTGCCGCACTGGCGGGTGTCGCCTTCATCTGGCGAAGCCTGACCCATCCGCAGCCGATCGTCGATTTCACGGCGCTCAGGATCCGCAACTTCGGCCTCGGCTCGCTGTTCTCGTTCGTCAGCGGCATCGTCATATTCTCCACGATCTATCTCACCCCGCTGTTTCTCGGCCGCGTGCGCGGCTTCAGCGCCTTGCAGATTGGCTGCGCCGTGTTCTCGACCGGTCTCTTCCAGGTGAGCGCGATTCCCGTCTACACCGCCCTCGCCCGGCGCGTAGACCTGCGCTGGCTGATGCTGTTTGGCTTCGCCTGCTTCACGTTGAGCATGTGGACCTTCGCTCCGGTCACTCATGACTGGGGCTGGCGGGAGTTGTTGCTGCCCCAGGCATTGCGCGGCTTCGGCCAGCAGTTCGCCGTGGCGCCGATCGTTACGTTGTCGCTGGGGAGCCTGGCGCCGCAACGGCTGAAGCTCGCCTCGGGGCTGTTCAACCTCATGCGCAACCTCGGCGGCGCCATCGGTATCGCCGTCTGCGGCACCATTCTGAACGATCGCTCGAACGTGCACTTCCTGCACCTCGCGGAACACTTGAACAGCAGCAACCC